>NZ_JBHXMA010000021.1:0-210359 GCF_042721035.1 Streptomyces sp. NPDC058464 | reverse complement strand
CCTTTTGGGGGGCGTTGCAGACGTGCCCCTTCAGGGGCGCGGGGAACTGCGCGAGCAACCACGACGCACCCGCAGCCGAACACATCGGCCCGAACACATCGGCGGCCCTACTGCAACGACTCCCCCGCCGGCCCGCTCGCCCCCGTCGGCTCCACGACCGCGCCCTGCCAGGACAGCGCCTTCCAGCCGTCGGCCGGAGAGCCCTCCAGGATCACCACACCGGTGTTGTCGAGGGGGCGGGAGGCCGCGTAGGGGACGTCCACGTTGTCGGCGCGGGCCGCCGTCCACAGGCGGATCACGGCGCCGTGGCTGACCATGGCGACCGTCCCGGCGCCGCTCGCGGCGGCCTCGGCGATCACGGCGTCGTAGCGGCCCAGGGCCTCGTCCCCGGTCTCCCCGCCGGGCATGCGCAGCGCGGTGTTCCCGGCCGCCCACGCGAACACGGTCCGCATGTACTCCTCGCCCCGCTCGGAGTGGCCGGGCAGCAGCTCCAGATCGCCGGCGGAGACCTCCCGGATGCCGTCGCGGACGAGCGGGTCGAGACCGCGGGCCGCGGCCAGCGGGGCGGCGGTGAGCTGGGTGCGGGTGAGGGTGGAGACGTAGAGGGCCTCGATGTCCTCGTCGGCCAGAGCCCCGGGGAGGGCCGCCGCCTGCCGCTCGCCGAGGGCGGTCAGACCGGGACCCGGCACCGCGGTGTCGAGCAGGAAGTCGACGTTGGTCGGGGTCTGCCCGTGACGTATGAGGAGCAGGCGCATTCAGGGTTCCTCTCACTCGGCTCACTCGACCGCACCGCGGGCCGGCAGGAAAGTGCCACTTCAGGGTAACCGCACCCGCATGAGCCCAGACGTCGACCTCACCGTCCCGAAGCCCGGCCGGCACGCGCTGCGCGACCGGCTGCTCGCCCTCGACAGCCGGCTGTTCGAGATCGCCGCCGAGCGGAACTGGCCGCTCGCCGAGCCGGCGCTGCCCCGGCTGAGCCGGAGCGCCGACCACGGGGTCCTGTGGTGCGCGGTAGCGGCCGCGGTGGCCGCGTCCCGCACGCCCCGGGCCCGCCGGGCCGCCGCCCGCGGCCTGGCCTCGCTCGGCCTCGCCTCCCTGACCATCAACACGCTCGGCAAGCGTTCGGTGCGCCGCCCCCGTCCGCTGCTGGACCCGGTGCCCGTGGTGCGGCACCTGAAGCGGCAGCCGATCACCACCTCGTTCCCCTCCGGGCACGCCGCGTCGGCGGCCGCCTTCACGGCCGGGGTCGCCCTGGAGTCACCGGCGTGGGGCGCCGTGGTGGCGCCGGTGGCGTTCTCCGTCGCCGTGTCCCGGGTGTACACGGGCGTGCACTTCCCGAGCGACGTGCTCGCGGGTGCGGTGCTGGGCGCCGGCGCCGCGTTCGCCGTACGCGCGCTGGTGCCGACCCGGGCGCAGACCGGCCCGCCGCCCCGGCCGCGTGCCCAGGCCCCGGCGCTGCCCGGCGGGGCCGGTCTGGTGGTGGTGGCCAACCGGGCCTCTGGCAGCGCCGACCGGACGGGGGTGCTGCGCCACGAGTTGCCGGAGGCGGAGCTGGTGGAGTGCGAACCGGAGGAGGTGCAGGCCGAGTTGGCGAGGGCGGCGGTGCGGGCGCGGGCGCTCGGGGTGTGCGGCGGCGACGGCACCGTGAACGCGGCGGCCCGCATCGCCCTGCGCCACGGGCTGCCGCTCGCCGTGCTGCCCGGCGGCACCCTCAACCACTTCGCCCACGACCTGAGCGTGGAGGACGGCCGGGACCTCGGCCGGGCGGTGCGCGCGGGTGAGGCGGTCCGGGTGGACGTCGGCCGCTTCACCTCCGGCGACCGGGAGGGCGTCTTCCTCAACACGCTGAGTCTGGGCGTCTATCCGGAGCTGGTCCGGGAGCGGGAACGCTGGGCACGCCGCATGGGCGCCTGGCCGGCCGAGGTGCTGGCCGTGCTGCGGGTGCTGCGCACGGACCGGCATCCGCTGCGGGTCGAACTGCGGGGCGAGACCCACCCGTTGTGGCTGCTGTTCGTCGGCAACTGCCTCTACCACCGGCTGGCCCTGACCCCGGGCCGCCGCACCGACCTGGCGGACGGGCAGCTCGACGTACGGGTGGTGCACGGCGGCCGCCATCCCGCTCTGCGGCTGCTCTCGGCCGCCCTCGCGGGTCCTCTCACCCGGTCCCCCGCCCACACCGGGGCGCGGCTGAGCCGACTGCGCCTGACCGGCATCGCGGCCGGTACGCCCGTCGCGTACGACGGCGAAGTCATCGAGGTGGCGGGCGAGATGACGGTGGAGAAGCTGCCGGAGGCACTGACCGCGTACCGGCCGCTGCCCTGACAGCCCGACCCTTCACTGACGGCCCATCAGTCCATATCGTAAAACGCGGGTCTCATCATTCGGCACGCGAGCGTAGCGTTGCGGATACCGCGAGACGGGGTCGTCCGGCCCTGTCCGCCGGTGTGACGCGAAGGGGTCGAGCCATGTCGAAGCCGCAGGAGACAGCCGTCTACACGCACGGGCACCACGAGTCGGTGCTGCGTTCCCACACCTCGCGGACCGCCGCCAACTCGGCCGCCTACCTGCTGGGTTCACTCAAACCCCACATGAAGATCCTGGACATCGGCTGCGGTCCGGGCACCATCACCGCCGACCTGGCCGCGCTGGTGCCCGACGGCCACGTCACCGGCGTGGACCACGCGCCGGGCATCCTGGACCAGGCCCGGGCGACCGCCGCCGGACGCGGACTGACGAACGTGGACTTCGCGGTCGCCGACGTCCACGCGCTGGACTACCCGGACGACACGTTCTGCGTGGTCCACGCCCACCAGGTGCTCCAGCACGTGGGCGACCCGGTGCAGGCGCTGCGCGAGATGCACCGGGTCACCAAGCCCGGCGGCATCATCGCCGCTCGGGACGGGGACTACGCGGCGATGACCTGGTATCCGGCGACGCCGGGGCTGGACGACTGGCTGGAGCTGTACCGGCGGGTGGCCCGCGCCAACGGGGGCGAGCCGGACGCCGGGCGGCGGCTGAGGTCATGGGCGCTGGCGGCGGGGCTCACCGACATCACGGCCACCTCCGGCACCTGGACGTACAGCACGGCCGAGGAGCGGGCCTGGTGGGGCGGGCTGTGGGCGGACCGGACGGTCGCCTCGTCCTACGCCGGGCTGGCCACCGAGGGTGGCCACGCGACCACGGAGCAGCTGGAGGCGATCGCGGCGGCCTGGCGGGCGTGGGCGGGGCAGGAGGACGGCTGGTTCGCCGTACTGCACGGAGAGATTCTCTGCCGAAAGTGAGCCTGATCCGCGGATTTCGGGACACCCGCCGTGCAGGAGGTTCACACCATGGTTCCCATCCTGCTTGTACTGCTTCTGGTCCTGATTCTCTTCGGTGCCGGATTCGCGGTGAAACTGCTCTGGTGGATCGCGCTTGTCGTGCTCGTGCTGTGGCTCCTCGGATTCCTGGTCCGCGGCACGACCGGCGCCGGCGGCAGGGGCCGCTGGTACCGGTGGTGACGCCACCGGCAGCACCGGCCGACGGGGCCGGAATCAGCCGCGCACTGTCGGCCCCGTCGACTCGGTGGTCGGTTCCGTGAAGGAATAGGCCGCCCAGGGCCCGGTGAGTTCCACCCGTATTCCGGGTGCCGTTTCCTTCGTTCGGTCGACCAGTTCCACGAATTCCTCGGAATCCGCGCGCGGCACCAGATAGGCGGCGTCGAGCGGTTTCTGTACGGACGTTCCGAAAAGCCGGGAATCCTCGGCGCGCCCGGAAAGCCGCTCGTGCAGAGCACGGGCCAGCTCCTCGGCGGCTCGCCACTGCTCGGGCGGGTCGGCGTGCACCTGCACACCCCACTCGACGCGCCCTTCCAGCCGGTCGAGGGTCTGCAGGAAGTAGGCCTCGCGGGCCTCCATCATGATCCGTACGCCGCTGTCGTCCGGGAAGACCATGGCCGGCCGGAGCGGCAGCGGCGTGGTGACCGTGGTGAGCGCGTCGATCACGCCCTGGTGGGCACGGGCGGTCGCGGCCAGCCACTCCCGGTCCTCCAGATGGTCCCGCAGCGGCTCGTCGGCGAAGTCCCCCTCCGGGACCGTACTGACGACGGCGACCAGGCCGTGGTGCCTGAGCAGCCCCGGCGGGGCACCGGCCACGCCGGTGAGCTGGGCCTGCAGGGCCGCCGTGAACGGACGGCAGACGGCGTACACGTACCGGAGTCCGCCCCGTGCTGTCATCTGTCCTCCTCCTGGCCCCGGCCCTGCTTCCGGCCGGCCGTGCGTGTCAGCGTACGAGCGCCTCCCCGACCAGCAGCCGCCCGGCCGACGCGATCGCGTCCGCGTCGATCCCGGCGGCGTGCAGCTGCTGGTCGGGCGCGGCCGAACCCGGCATGGTGCGTACGGCGAGCCGGACCAGCCGCGGTACGGGCCTGCCGTCGGTGAAGGCCTCCGTGACCGCGTCGCCGAGCCCGCCCTCCTCGTGGTGGTCCTCGACGGAGAGCAGACAGCCGGTCTCCTCGGCGGCGCTGCGCAGCGTCCGCAGGTCGACGGGCTTGACGGAGTACAGGTCGACGACCCGGATCCGGATGCCCTCCTCGGCGAGCAGGTCGGCGGCCTTCAGTGCCTCGTGCACGGTGACCCCGGCGGCGACCACGGTCAGCCGGTCCTCCTCGGAGGAGCGCAGCACCTTGCTGCCGCCCACCGGGAACTCCTCGTCCGGGCCGTAGATCACCGGGCTCGCGCCGCGCGAGGTGCGCAGATAGCGGATGCCGTCGAGCCCGGCCATCGCCGCGACGAGCTTGGCCGTCTGGTTGGCGTCGCACGGATAGAGCACGGTCGAGCCGTACACCGCGCGGAACATCGCCAGGTCCTCCAGGCCCATCTGGGACGGCCCGTCCTGCCCGATGGCGACGCCCGCGTGCGAGCCGACCAGGTTGATCCCGCTGCCGCTGACGGCGGCCATGCGGACGAAGTCGCAGGCCCGGGTGAGGAAGGCGGCGAAGGTGGCGGCGTACGGCACCCAGCCCCGGGTGGCCATGCCGACGGCGGCGGCCACGAGTTGCTGTTCGGCGATGTAGAACTCGAAGTAGCGGTCGGGGTGTTCCTTGCCGAACAGCTCGGTGCGGGTGGAGTCGCCGACCTCGCCGTCCAGCGCGACGACGTCGTCGCGGGCGTGGCCGAGCGCGACGAGCGCCTTCCCGAAGGCATCGCGGGTGGGGACCTCGTCTCCCTTGTCGTAGCGCGGGAGTTCGATCGGGCCCGTGGGCACGGAGTGCAGCGCGCGGGCCGCCGGCGGCTCCTGCACGTGGACGTACAGGTCCCGCACGCCGCCGAGTTCGGCGATGGCCTCCTCGGGGTGCGGCAGCGGCTTGCCGTGCATCCCCTCGCGGTCCTCGACGGCGGCGACGCCCCGGCCCTTGCGGGTGCGGGCGAGGATCACGGTGGGCTGTCCCGCGGTGGCCTGGGCCTGGTCGCAGGCGCGGTCGACGGCGTCCACGTCGTGCCCGTCGATCTCCACGGTGTGCCAGCCGAAGGCCTGGAAGCGGCGGGCGTAGGCATCGAGGTCGTGGCCGTGCCGGGTGGGTCCGCGCTGGCCGAGCCGGTTGACGTCCACGATCGCGGTGAGGTTGTCGAGGTGCTCGTACCCGGCGTGCTCGACGGCCTCCCACACGGAGCCCTCCGCCAGTTCGCTGTCCCCGCACAGCACCCAGACCCGGTAGCGGCCGTGCTCCAGCCGCTTCCCGGACAGCGCGATGCCGACACCGATCGGCAGGCCCTGGCCGAGGGAACCGGTGGCGGTCTCCACCCACGGCAGCCGGCGCGGGGTGGGGTGGCCCTCCAGATGGCTGCCGAGCTGCCGGAAGGTGAGCAGCTCGGCGTCGTCGATGGCGCCTGCCGCCTTGTACGCGGCGTACAGCAGCGGCGAGGCGTGGCCCTTGGAGAGGACGAAACGGTCGTTGCCGGGGTGGTCGGGCCGCTCGAAGTCGTAGCGCAGATGGCGGGCGAGCAGCACCGCCATCAGATCGGCGGCGGACATCGACGAGGTGGGATGCCCGGACTCGGCCGCGGCGGCCGCCCGCACGCTGTCCACGCGCAACTGCTGGGCGAGTTCGACGAGTTCGGCGGTGTTCATGGGGCTCCTTCCGGGGGACGGCCCGTGCTGGCTCGGGGGGGCACTGGAGTGGCCGGCAGGGTCGGCGCCGCGATCTCGACGCGGTCACGTTCCGGGCTCGACGTGTCACGGTGCGTCTCCGGGGGCACGCCGGGATCCAGGGCCTCCCAGGCAACCGTAGGCTCGACCTCGAAACACCGCGCGTCGAAACACCGCCCACGTAAGCGCGCCCCACAGGGGCGCGGGGCCATATCCGTCTGCGGCTGCCGCCGCGTGGGCGCGACCAGCCTCCCCCACCGGACCCGCGGCACATCGCAGGCCGGAGGAACATGCGGCCTGCAACCAGAGATCGCCGGAGGTGACACCAACCCAGCCCGCGGCAACTAGGCTCGTGGGCATGGAGATTCTGGGCGCCTCCCTGCGCATCTGTGTCGACGACATCGAGACCGCGGTCCCGTTCTACGAACGCCTCTCCGGCGGCAGAGCCCAGCGTTTCGAACGCGGCGGTGTCCAGGTCGCCGCGGTCGGCTCCTTCCTCCTGATGAGCGGGCCGGAGTCGGAGCTGGAGGTGCTGCGCAAGGTGGTCGCCACCATCGCGGTCAAGGACGTCGACGCGGCCCACCGGCTGCTGGACGACCTCGGCGCCCGTATCCTCGCGGGGCCGGTGGCCACGCCCGCCGGCCGCAATCTGCTCGCGATGCACCCGGACGGCTCGCTGTTCGAGTACGTCGACCAGCTCCGGGGCTGATCAGAGGCCCTGCGGCCGCATCCGGAAGTCGTACCGGGCGGGCAGCGGCCCGTCACCGAGCCGCGCCCACAGCCGGCCGATCGCCTCCGACCCTTCCCGCAGGTCGGCGACCTCGAAATCGGTGTCGAACACGGCCCGGGCCGCCGTCCGCCGCCCCCCCGCGAGGAGCAGCTCCGCCTCCAGGAGCCGGAAGCGGCCGCGCTCCCGGGTCGCGGGCAGCAGGGCCTCCCACACGGCGCGGGCGTCCGCGACCCGCCGTACCCGCAGCAGCGCCTCGACGGCCTCGCGGCCGAGCGCCGCGCAGGCCGCGGTCCACGCCTCGCCGTCGTCGCGGCGCTCCCGGCACAGGTCGTCGAAGGCGTCCGCGTACCGCTCGGCGGCCCGCTCGTGGTCCCCGTACTCCTGGTCGGCGACGGCGAGACAGCGCAGCAGCGGCCAGAGGGACGGGGCGAGCGGCAGGGCCCGCTCCCAGCTGCGCACGGCCTGGGCGCGGTCCCCGGCGTGCCACTGGGCGACGCCGAGGTGGTACTCGGTGTGCGGGGTGGCGGGGGCCGTCTCCAGCATGTCCCGCCAGTGCGGGGCGACCAGGGTCGGTCCGGGCGGCCGTACCCGGCGGGGTTCGGGCAGCGTGCCGGTGCGCAGCAGTTCCCGCCAGGGAGCCTGTTCCTCGGTCAGCGTCGGCTCGGCGAACGGCGTACCGGGCAACTTCCAGTCGGCGCGCAGCACTTCGAGGGCGCCCCAGCCGGAGCCGGTGGCGAGGAGTTCGCCGGGTTCGGTGTCGGCGTACGGCTTCCAGGCGGCGTAAGCGGTCTCCAACTCGGCGCGCGGCAGGGCTAGTTCGAGCTGCTCCTCGACGTACTGCGGCGCTGCCCGCAGCGGGCCGAGCGGGCCGTACGCCTCCAGCCAGGAGATCTCGCTCTCCGCGTCGAGGCGGACGTGCTCCAGCTGGGTGCGGGCCAGTCCGGCCTGGATCTCGCGATAGCCGCCCGTGCCGGGGCCGCCGAGCCACTCCTGCCAGCGCCGGCCGCCCGGGCCCGAGCCCCACACGAACTGTTTCCGGCCGCGCAGTTCGTCGGTGGAGGTCTGCACCAGGCCGTGGCCGTCGGCACCGAACGCGGCCATCCAGCGGCGCCGGCCGTCCGGGATGTCGTAGAACCAGTCGACCGGGTAGGGGGGTTGGGCGTCGTACGCCGGAACGGGCACCCGGTGCAGTCGGCGCTCGGGCCCGAACTCCCAGGCCTCCTCGGCCGGGACGACGATCCGGCGGTCCTCCGGTACGGCCGTGTTGGACCACCAGTAGACCGGCGCCGGGTGTTCGTGCGGGTTGCGGACGCGGACGCCGGCGTACAGGAAGTCCGAGCCGTCCGGCAGCCAGAGGTCGACCTGGAAGGGCAGGTCGCGCACCCGTTCCCACTCCCACAGCCGGAGCATCCGGCCGCCGTCGGGGGCGGGGACCCGGGCCGCGTGCAGCGGGGCGCAGGCGAGGGTGGTGTGGCCGGTGGCGCCGATGTTCCACTCGATGCCGCCGGCGTACCAGGCGCCGTTGAGTGCGAGGTTGGCGGGCTGGAACACCGGGTTGCGGTGGAGGAGTTCACGGCCGGTGGGCAGGTGCACGAGGGAGGCGACGCGGCCGCCGAGCCCGGGCAGGACGGTGGCGCGCAGCCGGTCGTTCTCGATCACGAGGGCGTCGAGATCGCGGGGTGTGCGCGTTCTGCCGTAGCCGTCGCGGACCCGTACCGGGAGGAGGCTGCGCAGCGGTTCGTAGCCGAGTTGCCGGGCCATGTCCCGCGGCAGGTCCTCCCGGTCACGTTCGTCGACGCGGTGCAGCTCTTCGAGGGGGCGGAGCGGCGGGAGCGGGTTGTCCGGGCCCAACTCCGCCGCGGGCAGGGTCAGTACCTCACGTCGGATCCTCGTCACGATCACCATGGAACCCGGCACCGGGTGAGCTGACCAGGGGAGCCGCCGGTCAGGATTGCGCAAAGGCCGGGCGGTGCCATGGTCGTGCGGTGCCATGGTCGTGCGGTGCAGAGGCCGAGCGGTGCAAAGGGCGGGCGGTGCAAAGGGCGGGCGGTGCAGGGGTCAGCCGGTGGTCCGCATCTCCGCGGTGATCGCCCAGCGTTCGTGGTCCCGCCAGGCCCCGTCGATGTAGATCATGTTCGGTGAGAAGCCCTCCAGCCGGAACCCTGCACCGCGCGCGAGCGCGATGGACGCGGCGTTGCCGGGCTGCACGTTGATCTCCAGCCGGTGCAGCCGCATCGGCCCGAAGGCGTGGTCCACGACGAGCCCCATCGCCTCCCGCATCAGCCCGCGCCCGGCCGCGTGGGCGAACGCGCCGTAGCCGAGCGCACCGCACTGGAAGCCGCCCTCGACGATGTTGTTGATGTTGATGAACCCGGCGATCGCCCCGTCGCGCTGCCCGTCGCGCCCCCCGGCACGCTCCCCGGTGTCCTTCTCGCAGACCAGGAACCCGGCCTTGCTGCGGTCCTCGATCAGCCGTCCCGCGTAGCCGGCGTAGGCCGCGTCCGTGGTGGGCGGGAACAGCCAGGGCTGGTGGAGGTCCTTGCTCTCCCGGGCCCGGGCGATGAACTCGGCGCCGTCCTCGTAGGTGTAGTGACGGATGCCCACGCGGGGGCCCTCGACGAGGTAGCGGGAAGCGGTGTGCGGCATCCCGTCACCCTACGCGGAGCTACCTCCGGCGTTTCATGAAATACGCCCCGCACAGCGCGCCGATCACCCCGGTGACGAGCAGGGCGATCCACAGGGGCGTGGTGACCACGGGGACCAGGAAGCGGATCTCGGTGGCGTGGGTGTTCTCGAAGACGAAGACCAGGCCGAGGACGCCGAGCAGCAGCACGGCGATCCTGCCGGGGGTCAGCAGCAGGCCGCGCCGGCCTTCGGTCCGGTCCCGCTTCGCCGAGCTCTTCGGGCTCATGCCACCAGGTTGGTCCGGGGGCCGCCGCCCCGCCCGCCGGGCGCGGCCCTCCGGGTGACGGGTGAGCTCAGCGCAGCGCCGGCTCCAGCAGCGTCAGCGTGCCCGCGTCCGCGTCCAGCTCCGCGGCCACCCCGAGCGGGACGGTCAGGGCCGCCTCGCAGTGCCCGAACCCGAACTCCTCCATCACCGGCACGCCGAGCCCGCCGAGCCGGTCGACGAGCATCGCCCGTACCTCCGCGTACGGTCCGCACCGGTCCCAGGAGCCGAGCAGGATCCCGGCGACACCGTCGAGCCAGCCGGACCGCAGCAGCTGGGTGATGCTCCGGTCGAGGCTGTACGGCCGCTCGCCGACGTCCTCCAGGACGAGCAGTCCGCCGCGGGCGCCGGTGTGGGTGAGCGGGGTGCCGAGGCCGGCCGCGAGCAGCCGCAGGCAGCCGCCGACGGTGACGCCCCTGGCCCGGCCGCCCACCAGCGCGGCGCCCCGGGAGGGGATGGTGCGGACCGTCTCCGGGGCGAAGAGGGTGGCCCGCAGGTGGTCCTGCGCCTCGGTGCTCTTGACGAAGTCGGCGCCCGCGGCCACCGGCCCGTACAGGGTGGCGAGCCCGAGCCGGGTCGCGAACGCCTCGTGCAGCACGGTGGCGTCGCTGAAGCCGACGAACACCTTCGGGCCGGCCGCCCGCATCGCCTCCCAGTCGAGCAGGTCGACGAGGCGCTGTGCGCCGTAGCCGCCGCGCGCGCAGAGCACGGCGGAGACGGACGGGTCGCACCAGGCCCGCTGGAGGTCGGCCGCGCGGTCCGCGTCGGAGCCCGCGAGGTAGCCCAGCTCGCCGTCCGTGGCGAGCACATGGGGTGCCACCACCGGGTCGAGGTCCCAGCCGCGCAGGATGTCGAGGCCCGCCTGGAGCCGCTCCTCCACCACCGGCCCGCTCGGCGCCACGACGGCGACCCGCGCTCCGGCCGAGAGCCTCGACGGCCGGGTCAGTTCCGCCACTTCGGTCACTTGCGCCACTTCGGTCACTTCACCAGTTCCAGCTCGGGGATGCCGGGCACGTCCAGCCCGAACACCTGAGCGTAGAGGGCGAGCTCGGACTCCAGCGCGCGGACCAGGGTGTCGGCGCGCCGGAAGCCGTGGCCCTCGCCCGCGAAGGTGAGGTACGCGTGCGGCACCGGGCGGCCGTCGAGCCGGGCGAGGAAGCGCTCGCACTGCGTGGGCGGGCAGATCACGTCGTCCAGGCCCTGGAGCAGCAGGAAGGGCGCGGTGAGCCGGTCCACGTGCTCGCTGGGCGACCGCTCGGCGTACCGTTCGGGGACCTCGGCCAGCGGGCCGATCAGGGACTCCAGGTACTGGGACTCGAAGTCGTGGGTCTCCCCCGCGCCCCAGCTGGTGAGGTCGAGGACGGGGTAGGAGATGGTGCCGCAGGCGTAGACGTCGGTGCCGGTCAGGGAGGCGGCGGCGGTCCAGCCGCCGGCGCTGCCGCCGCGGATCGCGAGCCTGGCGCGGTCGGCGGTGCCCTCCTCGGCGAGGGCGAGCGCGACGGCCGCGCAGTCCTCGACGTCGACCACGCCCCACTGCTCGCGCAGCCGATTCCGGTACTCCCGCCCGTATCCGGTGGAGCCGCCGTAGTTGACCTCGGCGACGCCGATGCCCCGGGAGGTGAAGTAGGCGATCGCAAGATCGAGGACGAGCGGGGTCCTGCCGGTGGGGCCGCCGTGCGCCCAGACGACGAACGGCGGCAGCTCGTCCTCGGGCGCGGTGTGGCCGGGGTGGTGGGGCGGGTGGACGTGGGCGTGCACCTCGCGGCCGCCGGGACCGGCGAAGGTGCGGACCTGCGGCTCGGGGTAGTAGGCGGGGTCCACCGGGTCCCGGTGCGGGGTGCCGACGACCCGGGTGCGGCCGGAGGCGGTGTCGAGTTCCACGACCTCGTGGGCGGTGCGCGGGCCGGCGCCGACCGCGAGCACGCGGGTGCCGTGCACGGCGAGGGTGGCGGAGTACTCGGTCCACGGTCCGGCGGCGTCGGCGATCTCGCCGGTCTCCGGATCGAGTATCCCGAGTGCCAGCGGCCCGCGGCCGTGCAGGACGGCGATCAGCCCGTTGTCCAGCGGCGCGAACCACCTCTGGCCGAGTCGCCACAGCGGCCCCGCGAACTCCTCCTCGCGCGGGCACAGGGGTACGTCGTCGCGGTACAGGTTCCACCAGCCGCTGCGGTCGCTGGTGTACAGCAGCCGGTCGTCCGCGGACCAGTCCACCTGCGCGACGGCCTCCGTGGCACCGCCGGCCACGGTGCGGACCGCGTGCAGGGTTCCGTCGGCGGCGACCTCGCCGACCAGCAGTTCCGTGCCGTCCCACGGCATCCGGGGATGGTCCCAGGCGAGCCAGGCGGCCCGGCGCCCGTCGTGCGTCAGGCGCGGTCCGGTGACGAACCGGTGTCGGCCGTCGGTGAGTTCGCGTACGGCGGCCCGGTCGTCGGCCGCCGACCCGTCCAGCGGCACGGCGGCGAGCACCCGCCGTACGTCGGTGGGCGCGGCCCCGGTGAACTCCTCCAGGACGCACCAGACTTCACCCCGGTCCAGCAGCAACTGCGGGTCGGCCCAGCGGGGTCCGGGCGGGGTCAGCGGCCGGGGTGCCTCACCGGGCCGGTACAGGTACAGCCGCTGGTCGTCGAAGTGGACGAAGACGAGCAGCGGACGACCGTCGCCGTCGGGCACGGCACCGGCCCAGGGTTGTCCGCCGTACTCGATGACCCGGCTGCGCACGTTCCACGGCGCGGGCAGCACGGACTCCCCGGTGCTGCCGCGTACCAGGGTCCGGCGGCCGCCCTCCGCGGGCCGGGGCTCGGTCCACCAGGGCTCGTCGCCGACGAAGCCCACCCACTCGGCGAAGCCGTCGTGCGCCGCGGCCAGGGCCGCGTCGACGGGTGAGGGCCACGAGCCGTACGCCTTTGTCTCCACGTTCTCTCCTCCTCGCCTGAGCCGTGCTACTCGGTGCTGTTCCGTGCTACTCCGTGCTAGGCCGTGCTATGCCGTGCGCAGGAAGTGGTCCAGGACCTGGACGCCGAAGTGCAGGGCCTCGACGGGGACGCGTTCGTCGACGCCGTGGAACAGGGCCTGGTAGTCCAGGTCCTCGGGGAGCTTGAGCGGGGCGAAGCCGTAGCCGGTGATGCCGAGCCGGGAGAACTGCTTGGCGTCGGTGCCGCCCGACATGCAGTACGGCACCACGTGCCCCTCGGGCGCGAACTCCTCGACGGCGGCGCGCATCCGGGCGTACGTCGGTGAGTCCAGCGGTGCCTGGAGGGCGACCTCGCGGTGGTGGAACTCCCAGTCGACGTCGGGGCCGGTGAGGCGGTCGAGGGTGGCGCGGAACTCGTCCTCGGTGCCGTACAGATAGCGTCCGTCGACGAAGGCGACGGCCTCGCCCGGGATGACGTTGACCTTGTAACCGGCGTTCAGCATGGTCGGGTTGGCGCTGTTGCGGACGGTGGCCTCGACCAGCCTGGCGGCCGGGCCGAGCTTGTCGAGGAGCAGGTCGACCTCGGTGAGGTCGGGCTCGACGCCGTAGAGGACGGCGAGTTCGGTGAGGGCGGCGGAGACCGTCGGGGTGAGCCGGAGCGGCCACCCGTGCTCGCCGATGCGGGTGACGGCGGCGGCGAGGCGGGTGACCGCGTTCTCCTTGTTGACCTTGGAGCCGTGTCCGGCCCGGCCGCGCGCGGTGAGCTTGAGCCAGGCGGTGCCGCGCTCCCCGGCGGCGACGGGGTAGAGGTGCCGTCCGGTGCCGTCGTGGAAGGTGAAGGCGCCGGACTCGCCGACGCCCTCGGTGCAGCCCTCGAACAGCTCGGGGTGGTGGTCGGCGAGGAACCCGGAGCCGTCGACCGCGCTGGCCTCCTCGTCGGCGGTGAACGCGACGACGATGTCCCGCCGCGGCCGTACCCCCTCCCGGGCCCAGGCCCGCACCACCGCCAGGATCATCGCGTCCATGTTCTTCATGTCGACGGCGCCCCGCCCCCACACGACCCCGTCGCGGACCTCCCCGGAGAACGGGTCGACGCTCCAGTCGGCGGCCTGTGCGGGGACGACGTCGAGGTGGCCGTGGACGAGGAGCGCGTCGGCGGCGGGGTCGGTGCCCTCGATGCGGGCGACGACGTTGGTGCGCCCCGCGGTGCGCTCGAGGAGGATCGGCTCCAGGTCCGCCTCCGCGAGCCGCTCGGCCGCGTACTCGGCGGCGGGCCGCTCCCGGCAGTCACCGCCGCCGAAGTTGCTGGTGTCGATCCGGATCAGCTCGGAGGTGAACCGGACGACCTCGTCGAGTCCCTGCTGGTCAGCCATACTGCTCCTCCACCGCGGCCGAGACGATCGTGGTGACCGCCTTGAAGGTGCGGATGCCGTCGTACATGGTCCCCTCGGTGTACGCCACCTTCCGCTCGCCGATCTGGTCCACGCCGGGGACGACGGTGGCGGCCAGGGCGAGGTGCTCGGCGTCCATCTCCAAGGCGATGGTGAACGGTCCGCCGGCCACGGGTTCGTGGCGCACCGCGAGCCCGGCGGCGTCCTTGGCGGCGGCGCGGATGTCGGCGGCGGTCCGGGCGGGTGTCCGGCACACGGCCGCGTACCTCGACACATGGTCCTTGACGGCGACCTTGCGGGCCTCGGGGGCGTAGCCGAGGGCGTCCTCGCAGGCCAGGTCGTCGCCGGTGACGAGGACGACCGGGACGCCGTACTCGGCGACGACGTGCGCGTTGAGCAGCCCCTCGCTGGCGCGCACGTCGTTCAGCCAGACGCCGGTGACGGAGTTGGGGAGGTAGGTGTGGGCGAGGACGCCCTCCATGCCGGCGCCGGTGTGGTAGCCGATGAAGGCGACGCCGTCGACGTCGCCGTGCTGGACGCCCTCGACCATGGACAGCGTCTTGTGCCGGCCGGTGATCATCTGGGCGCGGTCGTCGAGCTGCTCCAGGAGCAGGTTGCGCATGCTCCAGTGGGCCTCGTTGATGAGGACCTCGTCGGCGCCGCCGTCGTAGAAGCCGAGGACGGCGGCGTTGACGTCGGAGGTGAACATCGGCCGGCACCGCTCCCACTGCGGCGCACCGGGCAGCACGTCGCCCGGCCAGGTCACCCCGGTGGCGCCCTCCATGTCGGCGCTGATGAGGATCTTCATGCCGCTTCACGTTACGCGTCGGCGAGACAACTTCCTACACGGCAGCGAGGAGGTTGAGCCCTCTGCCGGACCTCGGCACTCAAGCGGCCGTGTCGACCGGTGCATCTCCGGACGGGTGCCGGGCACCCACTCCCCGAGGCCGTGCCGCTTTTGGGTGTCTATATCAAGACATATACCTTGCATTGCTGTTTCGATAAATGGTGGCCAGCGGACGCTCGCAGCGACACCGCACCCGCTCTGACTGGTCCGCGGTGCATCGCGCGAGCCGTTCTCCATCCTCCGCGAAGGGACGTCTCCCTTTCATGCCCACCAACAACAAGACCCGCACTGCGTCGGCGCCGAGGAAATCGGCGTCCTCCCAGGACAAACTGATCGAGTCCTTGAAGCAGTACATCCGCACGCGCGGTCCGGACCTGCTCGCAGACCCCAACGTGTCCTCCGTCGGGATCGGTCACAAGCTCAAGAACGGCACCCGAGGGAAACAGATCGCGCTGCAGTTCACGGTCGACAGGAAGGCCGAGCCGGAGGCCCTCGAGGCGCTGGGCACGACCCGGATCCCGGAGAGCATCACGGTGGACGGGGTGGAGGTGCCGACCGACGTCATCGAACGCAGCTACCAGGCCCACTTCCGCGTGGTCGCGGAGGCGGAGAAGCCTCCGCGGAAGACCCGCCTGAACCCCGTCGTCCCGGGGGCCAGTGTCGGCGGTGTGACGGTCACGGCCGGCACCATCGGCTGCATCGTGTTCGACCGGACCGACGGCACCCCGTACGTGCTCAGCAACTGGCATGTACTGCAGGGCCCGGACGGTCAGCCGGGCGAGGAAGTCGTCCAGCCCGGCCGGTTCGACGACAACCAGATCTCCCGCAACCGCCTCGGCGTCCTGAAGCGGTCCCACCTCGGCCCGGCCGGCGACTGCGCCGTGACCACCATCGAAGAGGGCCGGACCTTCGATCCCAGGATCCTGGGACTTGACGTGGCACCCCAGGAGCTGGGTGAGGCGGCTCTGGGGGACAAGGTCGTCAAGAGCGGACGGACCACGGGTGTCACCCACGGGATCGTCCGCCGCATCCAGACGATGGCCAAGATCGACTACGGTGGCGACATCGGTGAGAAGACCATCGGCTGCTTCGAGATCGGTCCCGACAACGAGCACCCGGCGGCGGACCGGCAGATCAGCAGCGGGGGCGACTCGGGTGCGGTCTGGCTGTTCAAGCAGAACGGCCGGCCGGGCAAGGTCGTCGCCGGACTGCACTTCGGCGGCGAAAGCGCCGGCGACCCCGACGACCACGCACTGGCCTGCCTCTCCAGCTCCGTCTTCGAGAAGCTCGACATCACCCTGCGGCAGCCCTCTCCCGAGGAGGTACAGCCCCTGCAGGGCTACGACCCGGACTTCCTCGGCGTGCAGATCGACATACCGCAGCTGACCGCGGAGATCAGCGGGGACGCCGTACGCCTCAGCGGCTCCGAGGTCATCCCGTACACGCACTACTCGCTGGCCCTCAGCAAGAAGCGGCGTTTCCCCTTCTGGGTGGGCTGGAACATCGACGGCGGGAGCCTCAAGAAGCTCAGCCGGTCGGGCATACCCTTCATCAAGGACCCGCGGCTTCCCGCGAACACGCAGGTCGGGAACGAGCTGTACGAGGCCAACCGGCTCGACCGCGGCCACATCGCCCGCCGTGCGGACCTGATCTGGGGCAGCATGCCCGAGGCTCAGAAGGCGAACACCGATTCGTTCTTCTACACCAACATCACTCCGCAGCTGGACGACTTCAACCAGAGCGCCAAGAACGGTCTGTGGGGCGAGCTGGAGGACGCCGTCTTCGCCGACGTCGACGTCGACGACCTCAAGGTGAGCGTCTTCGGCGGACCGGTCCTCCGGGACGACGACCGCGTCTACCGGGACGAGAAGATCCCCCGTCAGTTCTGGAAGGTCATCGCCTTCGTCGAGCGAGGTGAGTTGAAGGCCAAGGCGTTCTTGCTCACGCAGAACCTGGACCAGCTCGAAGCCCTGGACCTCGACGAGTTCCGCGTCTTTCAGGTCACCCTCGACGAGATCGAGGAACGAGTCCACATCCGCTTCCCCACCGCCCTTCACAAGGGCGACCACCTGCTCGTGCCCGAGGCGGTGGCCGAGCGAAGGCCATTGGACGACCTGGCCGACATCCACTGGGACTGACCGGGCGGCCCGCCGGCGTGTCTCGTCAAGCCACAGCGCTTGAGACACGCCGGCTCCGCACGGTTTTGGTTCGCCACCGACCGTCGAGCCCGGCGATCGACCTCGACACCGGGGCCTGTGAAGCCCCGGTACTCGAGGTGCAGGGGAGCCAAGATGCCCATAATGTGGTAATTGGAGCGTTCCGGAGTGTCTTCCTCTTCGTCGGGGGGTTCGGCGGTGGTTCCCGTCACCGCAAGAATCGCAGCACCGTCAGGAGACATGATGGCCACCCAAAAAGCCGGGCCGCGCGCTGTCTCGGTCTACGCACTCGCCGGCATCCGGCTCTTCAACGGAGTCACCGGACTGCTCGCGCCCGGCCTGCTCATCCGGCGCCTCGACCCCGATCGTGAGCCGCCCAGTCCGGCAGCCGTGTACGCCTTCCGGCTCTTCGGGATCCGTACGATCCTGCTCGGCCTCGATCTGCTGACCAACCGCGACGAGCGACTGCAGGAGGACCTGCGCGACGGCGTCCTGATCCACGGCAGTGACACCGCGACGGCGGCCACGCTGGGCCTGAGCGGCCGGCTTCCCCCGCGTACCGCGGCGCTGACCACCCTCATCTCGGCCGCCAACACGGTGCTGGCCGCCACTTCGCTCGCCAACTCGGTGAAGGGGAAGGGGAAGTGACGGGAGGACCAGGTGCCGATCCCCCGGCCGAGACGGGTTTCGACTACATCGTCGTCGGCGCCGGGGCGGGCGGCGGACCGCTGGCGGCCAACCTCGCCGCCGAGGGCATGCGTACCCTGCTGCTCGACGCGGGCGGCTCCCCGGAGAACGACAACTACCTGGTGCCCGCCTTCCACGCGGACGCCTCCGAGGACCCCGTCCAGTGCTGGAACTACTTCGTCCGGCACTATGCCGACGAGCAGCAGCAACAGCGCGACAGCAAACTGGTCCCGGACCGGGGCATCCTCTACCCGCGTGCCGGAACGGTCGGCGGCTGTACCGCGCATCACGCGCTGATCACCGTCTATCCGTACAACCGCGACTGGGACGCGATAGCGGAGGAGACCGGCGACGCCTCCTGGCAGAGCACGGCCATGCGCCGGTACTTCGAGCGGCTGGAACGCTGCACCTACCGGCCGAGGCCCAAGGAACCGCCCGCCAATCCGCTGCTGGCCGCGCTGCTGAAGGTCCTGCCCTTCACGGGCGCCCGCTACCGCAACGAAGCACGCCACGGATTCGACGGCTGGCTGCCGACCGCCCTCGCCGACCCTGAACTGGCCGTTCAGGACAAGCAGTTGCTGAAGGTCATCCTCGCGGCCGCGGAGGACGCGCTGGCCGACTTCCTCGACCGGCCGCTGTCCCCGCTGGAAGGGTTCGGCTCGTTCGTCGACCCCAACGACTGGCGGGCGCAGACACACGCCCTGCAAGGGCTGTGGCAGATCCCGCTCTCCACGGCGAACGGACGGCGCAGCGCCGTTCGCGAGCGGGTCCAGGCCGTACAGCGAAGCCGTCCGGACGACCTGGTGGTCCGTACGAACGCGCTGGCGGCCCGGGTCGTACTGGACGGGAACGGAGCCGCGGCCGGAGTCGACTATCTGGACGGCGCGCACACCTACCGGGCCGACCCCTTGAGCCGGCCAGGCGCCGGGCCGCCGGGCCCGCGCCGGGTCCTCGCCTCCCGTGAGGTGATCCTGGCCGCGGGTGCCTTCAACACACCCCAGCTGCTGATGCTTTCGGGCATCGGACCGCGTGAGGAGCTGCGGCGGCACGGCATCCCCGTACGGGTCGACCTCCAGGGTGTGGGCGCGAATCTCCAGGACCGGTACGAGGTCGGCGTGGTCAGCCGGATGGACCGCGAGTTCCCGGTCCTCAAGGACTGCGACTTCCGCGCGCCGCGACCCGGGACCGAACCGGATCACTGCTACCGGGCCTGGCAGCACGGCGAAGGTCTTTACACGACCAACGGCGCCGTCGTCGGCGTCACCCGCAAGTCCCGTCCCGAGCTGGACGCACCCGACCTGTTCATCTTCGGCGGCCCCTTCGACTTCCGGGGCTACCGGCCCGGCTACTCGCTCGATCTGACACTCCACAAGGACCGTTTCACCTGGGCCATCCTCAAGAGCCGCACCCACAACACCGGGGGCCGGGTGCGGCTGCGTTCCACCGACCCCCGGGACACCCCGCTGGTGAACTTCCACTACTTCGGCGAGGGCACGGACAAGGACGCCGTGGATCTCGAAGCCATGGCCGGCGCCGTCGAGTTCGTGCGCCAGATGAACCGCAGGGCCGGCTCCGTGATTCTGGAGGAGTTGTGGCCCGGCAAGGACATCGACGGCGACGACGGCGTCCGCCGTTTCGTGCAGGACGAAGCCTGGGGCCACCACGCCTCCTGCACCTGCCGGATGGGACGGGCGGACGACCCTTCGGCGGTCGTCGACAGCGAGTTCCGGGTGCGCGGAGTGGACCGCCTGCGGATCGTCGACGCCTCGGTCTTCCCCCGCATTCCCGGATTCTTCGTCGCCGCCCCCATCTACATGATCAGTGAGAAGGCGAGCGACGTCATCCTCGCGACCGCCCAAAGAGCCACCGCCCAAGGAGTATCGCGATGAGCAGACAACGACACGCCGCGGAAGGTTCCGCAGCCGGATACCGTACGTCACTGCCCTGGCGGATCATCACCGCCGGCGCCGAATACGTGGACCGGCGCATCGGCTGGGACAGACTGCCCGTCATTCCCGGCCTGTTGACGCTCCTCGGACTGCGGGTCAGGCTTCGGCAGAAGAACCTCCACGACACCGGCCTCCTGCCCTCGGTCAATCTGCCCGATCCCGCGCCTCCCTCCGAGACCCACAAGGTGAACCGGACCGCCGACGGCAGCCACAACGACCTCGCCGAGCCTCGCATGGGCATGGCGGGCACCCGCTTCGGCCGGAACATCCCGCTGGACCGGATCGCACCGGCCACACCCGAGGACGTCCTGTCCACGCCGAACCCGCGCGAGGTCAGTCGCGCCGTACTCACCCGCGACGCGCTCATCCCCGCCGAATCGGTCAACTCGCTGGTCGCCGCCTGGCTTCAGTTCATGGTCCGCGACTGGTTCAGCCACGGGACCAGCCCCACGGACCGGCCCTGGGAAGTGCCCCTCATGGACGACGACCCGTGGCCGGAGCACCCCATGCGGATCATGCGGACACCGGACGACCCGACCCGCGACCCGCAGGCGCCGGCCGGAACGCCCGACACCCGCGTCAACGTGTCCTCCCACTGGTGGGACGCGTCGCAGATCTACGGGACGAACGAGACCGAGCAGCGCCTGCTGCGCGCCGGCAAGCTGGGCAAGCTGCATCTGTGGGACGACGAGCAGTCCCCGGTCCCCTCGGACCCCTCCAAGGACCCCTCGCACATCCCCGGCTTCTGGCTGGGCCTCGCCATGATGCACGACCTGTTCGCCCGTGAGCACAACGCGATCTGCGATCACCTGCACGGCGCGTACCCGTCCTGGAACGACGAGGAACTCTTCCAGCGCGCCCGGCTCGTCAACGCCGCGCTCCTCGCCAAGATCCACACCGTGGAGTGGACACCGGCCGTGATCAGCCACCCCACCACCGTCAAGGCACTGCGCGCCAACTGGTGGGGCATCGCGGGCGAGCGCGTCCACGATCTCTTCGGCCGGATCAGCGACAGCGAGGTCGTCAGCGGCATCCCCGGCGGCGAGACGGACCACTACGGCATCCCGTACTCCCTCACCGAGGAGTTCGTGGCCGTCTACCGCATGCACCCGCTCGTCCGCGACGAGTGGCATCTGCGCTCCGCCGCCGACGACACGAGCCTGCGCCACTGCACCCTCCGCGACATCGCGGGCCCCGGGGCGCTGAAGGTCATGGAGACCACCGAGATGGCCGATCTGCTCTACAGCTTCGGCACGCTCCACCCCGGACTGGTCACCCTGCACAACTTCCCCAGGTTCCTGCAGGAGTTCGAGCGCCCCGACGGGCAGCTGCAGGACCTCGCCGCCACCGACATCCTGCGCTCCCGGGAATTCGGTGTCCCCCGGTACAACGAGTTCCGGCGGCTGCTGCGGCTGAAGCCCGCGGCGAACTTCCTGGAGCTGACGGAGAACCGGGCGTGGGCCGAGCAGATCCAGTGGCTCTACGACGGCGACATCGAGAAGGTCGACCTCTCGGTCGGGCTGTACGCCGAGAAGTTGCCGGCCGGATTCGCCTTCAGCGACACGGCGTTCCGCATCTTCATCCTGATGGCCTCACGCCGGCTGAACAGCGACCGCTTCTTCACCGAGTACTACACCCCGGAGGTGTACTCCAAGGCCGGCATGGCCTGGATCGACGACAACAGCATGATCACGGTGCTGCTGCGCCACCACCCGGAGCTGCGTACGGCTCTTTCGGGGCTGACGAACGCCTTCGTGCCGTGGCACACCGCGGGAAGGACGGTGACCTGACATGGCAGCGACGGACAGGTTCCGCGAGGAACGGGAGCGCCAGGTCGCGGCGGCCGCCGCGCGGTACGACGAGACCGGCGACGAGCGGCGGGCGGTCGAGGAGAAGCAGGACGCCGGGGTCGCCTTCCCGGATTCGGAGGAGGCACTCGCGGCGCGCGCCGCCCGGCTGCTCGACCGGCAGGCGGTGCCCGCCGCCATGGTGGTGGAGGCCGTCCGGGCGGAACCGCTGGCCCCGACCGCCGCGTACGAACGCATCCTCGGGGTGTCCAAGGACCTGCAGGCATGGAGTTTCCTGCCGCGCGGTGCCCGCGCGGCACGTACCGTCGCCCGGATCTCGGTGCGGGAGAACGGCCGTGAGCTGCCTCTCGGCACCGGCTTCCTGGTGTCGCCGAGCCTGCTGATGACCAACCATCACGTGCTCAACGACGCGGAAGCCGCCCGGCAGTGCTTCGTGGAGTTCGACGCCCAGGTCACCGTCGACAACACGGCCCAGCCGCCGACGCGGCTGGAACTCGACCCGGACGGGTTCTTCGTCACGGACGAACGCCTCGACTTCGCCCTGGTGCTGGTCGCCCCCGGCCCGGACCTGCGGCCCGCCGGGGACACGTTCGGCTGGAACCGGCTCAGCGCCCAACCGGGAAAGCTCGTGATCGGCGAGCCGGTCAACGTCGTCGGCCATCCGATGGGACGCCTCAAGGAGATCGCCGTACGCGACAACATGCTCCAGGTACGCCTCGACGACTTCCTCCATTACAAGACGGACACCGAGCCGGGCAATTCCGGCTCTCCCGTCTTCAACGACCAGTGGGAGGTCGTCGCGCTCCACCACAGCGGGGTGCCCAGGACCGACGGACAGGGCCGTACCCTGCGCGGTGACGGACAGGTCTGGCAGCCCGGCGACGGCGACGACGCCATCGACTGGGTGTCCAACGAGGGCGTACGCGTCAGCTCCATCCTGAAACACCTCGCCGCCCTGCCCCTCGCCTCACGGCAGCGGGAGCTGCTGGCCGAGATGGGCCCGGAGTCGGGACTGCGCCTCGCGGAGGCCGCCGGTCCGGTTGCGGCTCCGGCTCCCGCCGCCGGCCCGGTGCGGGTCCCGGCGCCCGCGGTCGCGGTGGCGGGCCCGGCCGTCGAGAAGGCCACCGCACGTGCGGGCCTGCGCGCCCGGGACGGAGCGTTCGGCGGCACACGGCATCTGGTCTTCCTGCACGGTCGCTCCCAGGAAGGCAAGGAGCCCGAGAATCTGCGCCGCGAATGGGCGGCCGGACTCAACCAGGGGCTCGTCCGCGCCGGGCTCCCTCCGGTCGACCCGGCGGACGCCTGGTTCCCCTACTACGGGGACCGGTTGGTGCAGGCCCTGACCGCGCACGAGGCCGTCCCCCACCTCACCGAGGCACCGGCCGCCAGGGCGGCGGAGGCGGTCGCACCCGTCACTCCCACCGCCCGCGCGGTGTACGAGGAGATCATCGGCGAGGCGGCCACCAAGTGGGACATGCCGAAGGAGGGCCAGCTGGCCACCGAAAGCATCGGCCTGGACGACCTGGTCGGGACCCTGCACAAGCGGCTGGGCTGGCTGGCCGCCAGGAGCGACCTCGATGCCTGGGCCATCGCCCTGGTCTTCCGTGACGTGGCCGCCTATCTCGACGACCGGCGCATCCGGGACGAGGTCCTGGACTGCGTCCTGGAGACGATGCCTGACGCAGGGGAACTCGTGCTCGTCAGCCACAGCCTCGGCACGGTCGTCGGCCTGGATCTCGTCACCCGGCTGTCCCCCGGAGTGAACTGCGTCCATCTGACCACTGCGGGCAGTCCCCTCGGCCTGGACAGCGTGTACAGCAGGCTGCTCGTCGGCGGGCCGAAGCGTCCGGACATCGTGACGGACTGGCTCAACGCCTGGTGCCCGACCGACGCGGTGGCCATCGGATGCCCGCTGGGTGACGACTGGGCGGACGGACTGTCCGACCTCGCCGTCGTCAACGCCCGCGACCGGGCGCACAGCATCGTCGAGTACCTCGCCCACCCCGAGGTCGCCCGGTCGATCGGCGGCCGCCTCGGCGCCTGAGCCTGCCGGCGCCGGCTTCACGGCTGCCGGTTTCACGGCTTCGAGCCGTCCGGTTCCGGGTCGGAGGGCGGGCGTCCCACGTCCGACAGCGTCTCGCGGGCCCGTTCGTCGACGAAGCGGGTCACGAGATGCTGGGCGGCGCCGAAAATGACGGCCCAGGCCATGATCTGCGGGCTGGAATCCAGATCACTCAGACCCGGAATGAACGCACCCCTGATGAGCAGCACTCCTACGAACGCGGTCAGAGCCCCGGTGGGGAATTTCAACAGGGCTGCCGAAAGCGGCAGCATATAAGGACTGCTCGTCCCCTTGATCCGGCGTAGCGACGCAATGACCGTGAGAGCCGCACCAGCCAGCCCTGCCGCCTCGGTGACGAGCACGTCGACCCGCTGCGCGTAGTCGCTCGGAACGTTTCCCGGCTTCAGGGGAACCTCCCCGGAAGGACATGCGGCGAACGTCTTCCCCCCGGGGAGGAAGCACATGTTCAGCGAATCCGGGCAGTACCAGCCCCAGACTGCGAGCCCGGCCGCGCCGAGGAGAACGAAGAAGGTCGCAACCCGCAGAATGATGCTGAGGCTGCGGACTCTACTGAATTCGGCGTCCAGCGCGTCGTACGAAGCGCTCAACGCGAGGGCGAGGAGCCCGCGGTCGCCCGGCAGCGGTCCTTTCGTCTCCATGCGTTCCGCGACCGCACCCACCTGTATCCGAAGCGGGTCGACCGGGCGAAGATGCTGTTCGACGTGGCTCAGTACGTCGACGCTTCGGCCCGGCAGGTCTTCATCCGCACACAGCGTGATCAGCATCACATCGGTCGCGCGGACATTGGCCCAGGTCCGCTCGAGGGCTGCGGCCCCGGAGAAGAGGCGGCGCGGCGCGGAGATGGCGTACCCAGCCTCCTTCAGTTGCCGCGCGATCCCCTCCAGCGTCTCTTCTCGCCGACATTGCTCAGCCCGGTCCGCTGCCTCCCGGCACCTCTCACGGTCTGCCTGCTGTTCCAGAAAGAGAACGCGCGCGGCAGCTCGCTCGCGCCAGGCTGTTCTATGAGTCCTGAACACCCCCTTGGGCGATTTCGGGAGCTGAGCCACGTTCTTTCGCCGGGTCGGCCCGCAGGGGTGATCGCACTTCGATTTCTCTGGCGTCGGCGTGTGCCTGACCATGAGTGAAGCGATCCACAGGAGTATGAAAACAGCGACGCTCCCTCTGGGCCTTTTCGTGCTTTCTGAACCCGTGAAGGCTTTCCCGTTGGTCATCCCGACCTCCAGTAAAGACTCCCCTCATCAGCGTAGGACTGCTGGCCAACAGGTGCACGTCAAGAAGGGCGAGGTCATGCCTGGGCCACCGTGCGCCCGGCGGGTCGGTCGCCGTCCGGTGCCGCCCCTCAGCTCTCCCGTCCTGCCAGCACCCACTTCGACGGCAGGACGATCGGCTCACCGTCCGGTCCGGACTCGGTCGTGGTCAGGGGCAGGTCGCCGCTCGCGAGGACGGTGAGGCCGGCGTTGCGCAGGTACTCAAGGACCGCGGCGTCCGGGACCTCGCCGGGGGCGATGCCGTGCCGGAAGACCGGGGCGAGTTTGGGCGGCGGTCCCGACGGGCTCTGGGCGAGGCCGCCGAGGACGGGGCGGGCGGCCTCGGAGAGCTCGACGAGGAAGGCCCGGCCGCGGCGGCCGACGAGGGTGGCGACGGCGTCGATCACCGGCTGCCGGTCGTCGGGTTCGCACTGGTGCAGGACGCCCCGCATGTAGACGTTGGCGTCGCCGAGCTCCGCGTGCAGGGCCTCGGCCTCGCTCTTCTCAGCCGCGTCGAGGAGCCGGTAGCCGGCCAGTCCGGCGGGGTCGGCGTGCCGGGCGTGGTCCAGGGCGGCCTCGGCGACGTCGGTGCCGAGGACCCGGGGGAAGCGGCCGGCGAGGAAGCGGGTCTGGGTGCCGTTGCCGCAGCCGAGGTCGACCAGCGGCAGGCCCGGGTCGGCGAGGTGGGGTTCGAAGAGGGCGACGTGGACGGCGGCGGTCACGGCCGGCTCGGCGTCCCAGAACACCGCGCCCGGCTCGTCGGACGCCTCGCGCCAGAAGCCCTCCCAGGCATTGCGGTACCGACTCGTCACGCTCATGGCCCAACTCCCCAGGATGCAGCCGCATATGACCCGTCGTAAGTGACGGGCCAGTACGGTCTACCCTGCGCGGGTTTCGGCCACAAGCACCTGGCGCCTTCCTTCACCACCCGTTCGACGGGCGTGCGCCCCCTGGGCCGACGGCGACCGGATCAGCGGCGCGGTGCGGTGAGTTCGAACCAGACGGTCTTCCCGGCGGCCGTATGGCTGGTGCCCCACTCCCGGGCGAGGGTGGAGACCACCCGCAGTCCGCGTCCCGTCTCGGCGCCGGGGTCGGCACCGAGCAGGGTCGGCAGGGTGTGGTCGTCGTCGTCGACCTCGCAGAGCAGGGTCTCGCCGCGGATCAGCCGGAGCTGGACCGGGCGGCTGTGCGAGTGCCGGATGGCGTTGGTGACGAGCTCGCTGACCATGAGTTCGGCGGGGTCGGCGAGCCGGGCCAGGCCCCAGTCGTGCAGTTGCTCGCGGACGACGGCGCGGGCCCGGCGGACCTCGGCCGGGTCGAGGGCGAGCCGCCACTCGGCGACGTCCTCCGGCTCGATGCCGTTGAGGCGGGCCATCAGCAGGGCGACGTCGTCCTTGCGGCCGCCGCGGGTGTTGAGGGCGCGGATGATGGTGTCGCAGGCGTCGTCCATGGAGGCGGCCGGGTGGGCGGCGGACTCGCAGAGGGTGGCGAGGCCGACGCCGATGTCCTCGCCGCGCATCTCGACCAGTCCGTCGGTGCACATGACCAGCCGGTCGCCGGGGTCGACGCGCACCCGAAGGGACTCGAAGGCGATCCCGCCGACGCCTATGGGCGCGCCGGTGGGCAGGTCGAGGAGTTCGCTGCGCCCGTCGACCGCCCGCACCAGTACCGGCGGGATGTGGCCGGCGTTGGCGAGGTGCAGTTCGCCCTCGATCGGGTCGTAGACGGCGTAGAGGCAGGTGGCGAGGTAGCTGTCGCCGAGGCGCTGTGCCAGGTCGTCGAGGTTGCGCAGGAGTTGGGCGGGCGGCAGGTCCATGGCCGCCATCGTCTGCACGGCGGTCCGCAACTGACCCATCATCGCTGCCGAGTTGAGGCCGTGGCCCATCACGTCGCCGACGACCAGGGCGGTGCGGGCGCCGGGGAGTTTCACGGAGTCGAACCAGTCGCCGCCGACACGGCCGAGCAGGGTGCCCGGCAGGTACCGGGTGGCGATGTCGCAGCCCGCCATGCGCGGCGGGATGTGCGGCAGCATGCTGTCCTGGAGGGTCTCGGCGACGCTCTCCTGGAAGGTGTACATGCGGGCGTTGTCGAGCACCAGCCCGGCGCGGGCGGCGAGTTCGGCGCCGGTGACCCGGTCCATGTCGTTGAACAGCTCGCGCTCGGGGTGGCGCAGCAGGATCATGAAGCCGAGCACGACGTTGCGTGCCTTCAGCGGGACGACCAGCATCGAGCGGCCGGTGATCAGCGGCCGGATGTCGCGCTTCTCGAACTGGGAGGCGATGGCGTGGCCCATCTCCACGCTGATCCGCGGCACCAGCACCGGTTCGCCGGTGGTCATGCACTGGAAGAACGGGGTGTGCGCCGGGAACGGCATGGCCTCGCCGACGGGGATGACGTCGTCCCAGCGGCCGGGTTCGTCGGTGTGCTCGACGGCGACCCGGTGCCACATGGTGGTGGTGTCCGGGACGCCGTCCGGGAACTCCTCGCCGGCGACCACCTGTTCGCGCAGATAGGTGCCGGCGACATCGGTGAAGCGGGGTACGACGGCTCTGCTGACCTCGATGATGGTGCGGGACAGGTCGAGCGAGGTGCCGATCTTCCCGCTGACCTCGTTGAGGAACTCCAGGCGCTCGCGGACGGCCGCGTACTCCAGGTCCTCGCCGTCGTCGTCGGCGAGTTCGGCGGGCACCGGCAGGCCCTGGGCGGCCACCCGGGCGGCCCGCTCGCGGCGGGCCATCCGCTCGGTGCGCCGGGCGACACCCCAGTCGGGGGTCACGGGCACCCGGTCGTTCTGGCTGAACTCCAGGATGGGGTAGCCGAGTTCGAGGACCTGGGCGACGATCCGGGCGCTCTCGTCGACGCTCATGCTGGGCAGGATCTCGGGGAGCCTGCGGGCCAGCTCCTCGGCGCCGGGGAAGTCGGTGTGCAGGGCGAAGCCGGGCGCGATGCGCTCGAAGGCGATGCCCTCGTCGTGTTCGGTCCGGCGCAGGCGCTCGGCGTCGGCGGCGAGCACCAGCAGCCGCTCGTCCCCCGGCCCGACCAGCGGGTAGGACCACCAGAGCACATCGGCGCGGTCGCGGTCGGGCACGGTGAGCCGGGCGCGGCCGGCGGCCGGGAAGTTCAGCCGTCCGTCGAGGGAGGACTCCAGGTCGGGGCCGAGTCCGTCGTACGCCGCGTAGGCGCCGTACGGCGTGATCTCGTCGTCGTCGGGGAGCGCGCCGGAGACGGGCAGCAGGTCGAGGACGGAGCGGCCGATGGCCTCTTCCTTGGCGGCGCCGAAGAGCCGTCGGGCGCCGCTGCTCCAGTGGGAGACCCGGCCGTCACGGTCGACGACGACCACGGCCAGGGGGATGCGGCCCGGAGCGCCCTCCCCAGCACCGAGGCTGGGATGTGCGTCCCGCTCGCTGCCATGGTCCATGGCCCAGGCCCTCTCTCCCCACGGCTCCGCAAAAGATCTGTGCCGCCCGTCACTACCGTACGGTGGCCGCCGGTTGCGATGTGTGGCAATCCTGGAATTGGTTTCACCGGATCACACCGGCGCGCAGGTCCGCGCCCCTGTGCGGCGCGCGAACCGCGTGCACCGCGCCGGAGCCGGCCCCCGCACTCGGTCCGCACTCGGTCCCCGCACTCGGTCCGCCCCCCGCCCTCGCTCAGTCCTCGTGGCCGAGCTGGAGATCGCGTTCGGTGCGGCCGCCGCCCGCGACCTGGAGGACCGTGGCGACCGGCGGGTAACCGGCGGCGATGACCGTGTACTCGCCGGAGGACAGGTCCACGAACCGGAACGTTCCGTCGGCGCCGGTGGTGAGGGTGTCCACGACGTTCCCGGCGGCGTCGAGCAGCGTCACCCGCGCGTCCTCCACGGGGCGGCCTCCCCCGGCCCGGACCGTGCCCTTCAGCACGGCGCCGCCCGCGAGTTCGACGTTCTGCCGGGTCTCCCGGGAGGCCTGGACCGTGACCGGGAGGGCGGCGGGGCGGAAGGCGGGGGCGCTGGCGGCGAGGGTGTACTCGCCGGCCACCAGTTCGCTGATGACATAGCCGCCCTCGCGGCCGCTGCGCACACTGGCGACGACCTCGCCGTGCACGTTGGTGAGGGTGACGGTGGCGTCCCGTACGGGTGTGCCGTCGGCGGTGAGCACGCTGCCCGCGAGCCGTCCGGCGCCGCCGAGGACGACGTCCAGCTCGACGGGCCGCTCGCCGACCGTCACGGTGACGGCCTGCGGCTGGTGGCCGCCGGCAGCGGCGATCAGGACGTACGACCCGGAACCGGGCGTGGCCAGGGCGTACCGGCCGTCCTCGGCACTGGCGCCCCGGCCGACCTGCCGGCCGACGGCGTCGATGAGGGTGAGCGCGGCGCGCGGCACCACGGTCCCGTCGGGATGCTGAACCGTGCCGCAGACGGGGATCCCGGCGCCGGCGTACGGCGACCGGGCCTGCGGGATCGGGGCGTTCACGGCTTCGGACTGCGATTCGGCGGTGG
Organism: Streptomyces sp. NPDC058464; assembly: GCF_042721035.1. NCBI lineage: Bacteria > Bacillati > Actinomycetota > Actinomycetes > Kitasatosporales > Streptomycetaceae > Streptomyces > Streptomyces sp. NPDC058464. Next base: position 181,000 of record NZ_JBHXMA010000021.1, on the reverse strand, counting down.
GGTGGGACACCAGCGGTTTCTCCTTGAGGAAGCAGGCGACGAGCAGGCCGAGGAGGAGGACCGGGACCAGGTAGAGGAAGATCCGGGGCATCGCGTCGGCGTAGGCGCGGATGTAGGCGTCGCGCAGCGCCGGGGGCAGCGCGTGCACGAGCTGCGGGGTGAGGGACTCGGGGTCGGGCAGGCGGGCGCCGGCGCGGGCGGGGAGACGCTGGTGCAGGGCGTCGGTGAGCCGGTCGGCGAAGAGGGTGCCGAAGACGGCGGCGCCGACGCTGCCGCCGATCTGCCGGAAGTAGTTGTTGGCGCTGGTGGCGGTGCCGAGGTCGGCGGGCCGTACGGAGTTCTGCACGGCGAGGACGAGCACCGGCATCACCATGCCGATCCCGGCGCCGAGCACGGCCATCCAGATGCTGTACTGCCAGTGCGGGGTGTCGACTTCGAGGCGGGACAGCAGCCACATCCCCACGACGGACAGCCCGCCGCCGAGCACCGGGTGGATGCGGTAGCGACCGGTGTGGCTGATGAGCTGTCCCGAGACGATCGAGGCGCCGACGATCCCGCCCATCATGGGGAGCATCAGCAGCCCGGACTCGGTCGCCGAGGCGCCGTCGACCATCTGCAGGAAGGTCGGCAGATAACTGGCCGCGCCGAACAGGGCGACGCCGACGACCAGTCCGACGAGTCCGCTCACGTTGAAGACGGAGTCCCGGAACAGCCGCAGCGGGATGAGGGGTTCGACCGCGTGGTGCTCGACGACGAGGAACAGCACGGTGGCGGCCACCGCGCCGGCCCCCAGCCCGATGATGGTGCGCGAGCCCCACGCGTACTCCGTGCCGCCCCAACTGGTCAGCAGGACAAGGCAGGTGGAGGTGGTGGCGAGCAACAGCGCGCCCAGCACGTCGAAACGGGCGCGGGCCCGGGGCTTCGGCAGCTTCAGCACGAGGGTGATGACGGCCAGGGTGACCAGCCCGAAGGGCACGTTGACGTAGAAGCACCAGCGCCAGGAGAGGTGGTCGGTGAAGTAGCCGCCGAGCAGCGGCCCGGCGACGGAGGCGAGGCCGAAGGCGGCGCCGATCAGGCCCATGAAGCGGCCGCGCTGCCGGGGCGGCACGATGTCGGCGATGATCGCCTGCACCCCGATCATCAACCCGCCCGCGCCGACACCCTGGACGGCGCGGAAGGCGATCAGCTGGTCCATGCTCTGCGCCCGTCCGGCCAGCGCGGAGCCGACGGCGAAGACCAGGATCGCGAACTGGAAGACGCCCTTGCGGCCGATGAGGTCGCCGAGCTTGCCGTAGACGGGGAGGCCGACGGTGGCGGTGAGCAGGTAGCCGGTGATCGCCCAGGACATCCTGTCGAGGCCGTGCAGCTCGCCGACGATCTTCGGCAGCGCGGTGGCCACGATCATCTGGTCCAGCGCGGCGAGGAGCAGCGCGAGCATCAGCCCGCAGAACACCAACCGGGTACGGCGCGGCCCGAGTCCGGAGGCCGGGGCGGGTTCCGGCACGGGGGCGTCCGCGGGCGCCGCGGCCGGTTCCTCGTACTGCACCAGCGTCGTTCCGCCCACGTACCGCTCCCCTCGTCGCGCCTGCGCACAATTCCCGCCTTATTTCCCGTAGGGCGACAACTGCGAGCAAGCACGACGAGTTACGGCACGCGACCGGCCGGACCGTAGATCCACTCGAACCGGTGAGGGGCCAACAGGCCCGGATCCCCGGGAGGTTACTTCCCGACCTCGGCTTCGAGCTTGTCGAGCACCAGGTCGTAGATCCGGCCGAGGCCCTTGGGCGCGAAGGTCTTCTCGAAGAAGCCGCCGATACCGCCGGCGCCCTGCCAGGTGGTGTGCACGACGACCTTGGACCGGCCCTCGCCGGCCGGGGTGACGCGCCAGGTGGTGACCATGGAGGAGTTGCGGTCCTTCTCGACCAGCTCGCCGTCCGTGGGCTCGCTGACCTCCAGGAGGCAGTCGCGGACGCGCTTGCTGGTGGCCTGGAGCCTCCAGTGGACCAGGGTGCCCTCGCCGTCGCCGCCCTCGCGCACCTCGTACTCGCTGAAGTGCTCGGGCAGCAGCTTCGCGCGCGTGCCGCTGTAGTCGGCGATCGCGTCGAACACCGTCTCCGCGTCCGCGGCGACGACCCGCTCCGTAGTGGCCTCGACCTGCGCCATCGCTTTCCTCCAGCACCTGGGTTCTCGGGATTGCGCCAAGCCAATCACCCCGGCACCCGGCCGCCCAAATCGGGGTGCCGCAAGCGATCGGAAACGCGACCGGAATCGGTGTCCGCGCGGTCTCCACAGATCGTTCGCACGATCATGGGAACAGATGTTCTATTCTCTGGGCAGTGCTACCGAGGAGGTGTCATGCGCTGGGAGAACCTCACCGAGGAGACCGGGCCCGCCCGGGCCGGCACCGCGCTGTTCGGCGCGGACGTGGTCACGACCCGGACCTTCGACACGCCTGAATTCCGGGGGATCACCTTCCACGAGGTGCGGGCGCGGTCGATCATCAACCGCGTGCCCGGCGCCTCGCGGATGCCGTTCGAGTGGACGGTGAACCCGTACCGGGGCTGCACGCACGCGTGCGTGTACTGCTTCGCCCGCAAGACCCACAGCTACCTGGACCTGGACACCGGGCTCGGCTTCGACAGCCAGATCGTGGTCAAGGTGAACGCGCCGGAACTGCTCCGCCGCCAGCTGGGCTCGCGCCGCTGGCTCGGCGACCACATCGCGATGGGCACCAACGTCGACTGCTACCAGCGCGCCGAGGGCCGCTACCGGCTGATGCCGGGGATCCTCTCCGCCCTCACCGAGCACGCGAACCCGTTCTCGATCCTGACCAAGGGCACCCTGATCCTGCGCGACCTCGACCTGCTGCGCCGGGCGGCGGACGTCACGGACGTCGGCATCTCGGTCTCGGTCGGCTTCGTCGACCCCGAGCTGTGGCGCACGGTGGAGCCGGGCACCCCGGCCCCCGAGCGCCGGCTGGACGTCGTACGCGCCCTCGCCGAGGCCGGCATCGGCTGCGGGGTCCTCATGGCGCCGGTGATCCCCTTCCTCGGCGACCACCCGGCCCAGCTCCGGGCCACCGTACGGGCGATCGCGGCGGCCGGGGCCACCTCGGTGACGCCCCTGGTGCTGCATCTGCGGCCCGGCGCCCGCGAGTGGTTCATGAGCTGGCTCGCGGCGCATCACCCGCATCTGGTGCGGCGCTACGAGCGGCTGTACGCGGAGGGCGCCTACGCGCCCAAGTGGTACCAGCGCCGGATCACCCGTCAGGTGCACGAGCTGGCCCAGGAGTACGGCATCGGGCCGAACCGCGCGGACACCCCCCGCCGGATCCCGGTGCCGGCGACGGTCGAGGAGCCCGCACTGCCGGAGCCGACGCAGCTCACGCTGCTCTGAGGGCGTTGGCGACCGGAGGGGGCGTTCGGGCGCACACCTAGGCGCAATTGGGTCATTAATCGTCAGAATGGGTTCTTCCGGGGGCCGTTGCCGGGACGATGCGGCGAGGACCGTGACACGTGCGGTCCGCGACCCTCCGTCCTGGGAGGACCCCATGCGAACACGCGCAGCCGTGCTGTGCGCCGCCGCCGCTGTCGTGGCCGGTTCGGTCACCGCCCTGCCCGCGAGCGCCACCACCCGAGCCCCCGTCCAGGTGTCCCCGGTGACCTGGAAGAAGTGCGGCACCACCGACTACCCGACGCTCCAGTGCGGCTCGGTCAGGGTGCCCCTCGACCACCGGAACCCCCGCGGCAGGCAGATCACCCTCGCCCTCTCCCGCGTCCCGCACACCGCGTCGGCCTCTCAGGGGCCGCTGCTGGTCAACCCGGGCGGCCCCGGCGGCAGCGGGCTGGCCCTCGCGGGCTTCGTGGCGTCCACGCTGCCCAAGAAGGTGGCGGCCCAGTACGACGTCATCGGCTTCGACCCGCGCGGGGTCGGCAGGAGCGGTCCGGCGATCGACTGCGCGCCCGGCTACTTCAAGCCGGTGCGCCCCGACTCGGTCCCGGCCACCCCCGCTCTCGAACAGGCGAACCTCAAGCGGGTGCAGTCGTTCGCGGCGGCCTGCGGCAAGAAGTACGCGAGCGTGCTGCCGTACCTCGACACGGTCAGCGCCGCACAGGACATGGACTCGGTCCGCGAGGCCCTCGGGGCCCGGCAGATCAGCTACTTCGGCTACTCCTACGGCACCTACCTGGGCGCGGTGTACGCGAAGCTGCACCCGGACCGGGTCCGCCGCCTGGTCCTGGACTCGATCGTCGACCCCACGGGCGTCTGGTACGAGGACAACCTGAGCCAGGACCACGCGTTCGACGACCGCCAGCGCGCCCTGATGGCGTGGATCGCCAAGTACGACTCGACGTACAAGCTCGGCACCGACCCGGCGAAGGTGGAGGCCGCGTGGTACGCCATGCGGGCCGCGCTGGCGAAGAAGCCGGCGGGCGGCAAGGTGGGCGCCTCCGAGCTGGAGGACACCTTCATCCCGGGCGGCTACTACAACGGCTACTGGCCCTACCTGGCCGACGCGTTCTCCGCCTACGTCAACGGCAGGAAGACGGCGGCGCTGGTCGAGGCGTACGAGAACTTCGCGGCCGTCGACGCGTCCGGCGACAACGGCTACAGCGTCTACGCGGCCGTCCAGTGCCGGGACTCCTCCTGGCCGCGGGACTGGGACCAGTGGCGCAAGGACAACTGGGCGGCGTACGAGAAGGCACCGTTCATGGTCTGGAACAACGCCTGGTACAACGCGGCGTGCGCGTACTGGCCGACGAAGACGCTGCAGCCGCCGAACATCGCCAACGGCAAGCTGCCGGCGGCCCTCCTCTTCCAGGCGACGGACGACGCGGCCACGCCCTACCAGGGCGGCGTCACGGTCCACCGGCTGCTGGCCGGCTCCGGCCTGGTCGTGGAACAGGGCGGCGGCAACCACGGCATCACCCTCAGCGGCAACACCTGTCTGGACAAGTACCTCGCCACGTACCTGACCGACGGCACGGTCCCGCACGGCGACGGCACCGCCGACGCGGTCTGCCGGAAGACCCCGGACCCGAAGCCCCTCACCGCCAAGGCGGCCTCGACGTCGTCCCGCGGCTCGACCCTGCACGGCCTGCTGGGCTTCCGCGGCTGAACCGGTCCTGCAGGCCCCGGCGGTGGTGACCGGCCGCCGCCGGATCCCGGGCGGGCGGGGCCGTCCCTTCCCCTAGGGTGCCGTCATGAACGACGAGAACCCGCTCCGCGGCCCCGCCCCCGACGCCCCCTCTCTCCAGGTCCGCCCGATGACACTCGACGACTGCGACCGGGTCTCGGAGATACGGGTCCGGGGCTGGCAGTACGCCTACCGGGGCCTCATGCCGCAGCCGTTCCTGGACGGGCTCAGTGTCGAACGGGACGCGGAGCGGCGGCGGGCCCGGTTCCTGGACGGCGGGGACGGGGTGACGGAGCTGGTCGTCGAGCGGGACGGCGCGATCGTGGGGTGGGCCGCGCACGGGCCGTACCGGGAGGGTGAAGTGCGCACCGGGGACGCCGAGTTGTACGCCATCTACGTGGACGCCGCGCACCTGGGCACGGGCGCCGGGCGGGCGCTGCTCACGACGGCCCTCGGCCAGTGCGCCGGGTACGCGCGCGTGTACCTGTGGGTACTGAAGGGCAACGCGCGCGCCCGGCGGTTCTACGAGATCGCGGGCTTCGCGGCGGACGGCGCCGAGGAGCCGTACGTGGTCGACGGGGTGCCGGTGCCCGAGGTGCGCTACGTCATCGAGCCCGGCGTCACCTCGGCCTAGGGATGCGGGCCAGGGCCTGGACCGCCGCTTCGGCGAGGGTGGGGTGGGCCAGGGCCTCGTTCAGGACGCGGCGGGCGCGGGTGTCGCCGAGGCAGCCGAGGCCGTCCACGCAGGCGAGGGCGACCTTGCGATAGGGATCGTGCGGGCGCAGCCGGCGTTCCAGGGTGGTGATCAGGGCGGGGACGGACTCCGGGGCCCGGAGTTCGACCAGGAGGCGGACGGGGTGCAGGGCGTAGGCGACGCGGAGCTCGTTGGTGGCGAGGGCGGCGGCCGCGCGGGCGGTGCGCGGGTCCTGGAGCCGGGAGAGGGCGTAGGCGGCGGAGGCGCAGCGGGGTGGGTCACGGTGGTTGAGCAGGAGGACCAGGGTCTCGAAGGCCCGCCGGTCACCGGCCGTCCCCAGCCGGAACGCCGCCAGCTCCCTGGCCCACAGGGGCTGTCCGGCCGCGGTGAGCACCTCCGCCAGTTCGTCGTGGTCCTCGGTGGTCAGGAGCCGGTCGAAGGCGGCCGTCCCCTGCGACTCCTGCCGCAAACGCTCCGTGAGTGATCGCAACTCTTCGTCCACGAAGCCCAGCGTAGAGGGGTCGCGAGGACAGGGGGACGTACATCACAAAGTCCGGGGGCTGGCGCGCTCGTTACCCGCCGGTTAAGCTCAATCGAGCGAGTCACCCACTCGCAGTAACGCTCACGCCGGTTTGGTGACGCAGCCGCGTGAGTATCAGGTCGGTTCGGTACCTCGGTACCGCAGTACGACTCGGCTTTGGGACAGGGCCGGTCGGAATCCGCCGCTCCCGGGCGTGTGCACGCCCGCGGCAGCAGCACCGGGCGTGTGCGCTCGCAGCCCGGCGACACCCGCATTCACGCAGCTCTCTCCGCACCCGGTGCGCCCCCTCGGCGCACCCGGGCGCGTTTCCAGTCGTCACCCTCATTCCTGGAGTCCCGCGATGGCCACTCCCCAGTCCGACTCTTCTCTGTCCCCGCTCAAGACGATCGCCGTCGTCGGCCTCGGCACGATGGGCACCGGTATCACCGAGGTCCTCGCGAAGGCCGGCCGCGAGGTGATCGGCATCGACGTCAGCGAGGCACAGGCCGCCCGGTCCGTCGCCGCGCTGGAGACCTCCACGGCCCGCGCCGTGGCCCGCGGCAGGCTGACCGAGCAGGAGCGCGCCGACGTCCTCGGCCGGATCCGCACCGGCACCGACCTGACGGCGGCGGCCGACGCCGACCTCGTCATCGAGGTGGTCCCGGAGTCGTACGACATCAAGCACCAGATCTTCCGCGAGCTGGACGCCGTCGTCCGCCCCGGGACGATCCTCGCGACCGGCACCAACGCGCTCTCCGTGACCCGCCTCGCCGCCGACTCGGCCCACCCCGAGCGCGTCCTCGGCCTGCACTTCTTCAACCCGGCCCCGGCGATGAAGCTGGTCGAGGTGGTCTCCTCGGTGCTCACCGCGCCGGGCGCCGTCACCGCCGTCACCGACCTGGCGATCGAGCTGGGCAAGGAGCCGGTCGCGGTCGGCGACCGCCCCGGCTTCGTCGCGGACGGTCTGCTGTTCGGCTACCTCAACCAGGCCGCCGCGATGTACGAGGCGAAGTACGCCTCCCGCGAGGACATCGACGCGGCCATGCGGCTCGGCTGCGGCCTGCCGATGGGCCCCCTCGCCCTGCTCGACCTGATCGGCATCGACACCGCGCGTACGGTCCTGGAGGCCATGTACGCCGAGTCCCGCGACCGCCTGCACGCCCCGGCGCCCATCCTCAAGCAGCTCAGCGAGGCGGGCCTGACCGGCCGCAAGTCCGGGCGTGGCTTCTACACCTACGAGGCCCCCGGCAGCGCCACCGTCGTCCGCGACGCCCTCACCCCGCTGGACGGCGCCGCGCCCACCCCGGGCCGTACGGTCCGCTCGGTCGGTGTCGCCGGCTCCGGCACCATGGCCTCCGGCATCGCCGAGGTCTTCGCCAAGGCCGGGTACGAGGTCGTCCTCGCCGCGCGCAGCGAGGAGAAGGCGCAGGCGGCGAAGGCCAGGATCGGCAAGTCCCTGGACCGCTCCGTCGGCAAGGGCCGGATGACCGCCGAGGCGGCCGCGCAGACCCTGGACCTGATCACCCCGGCGGGTTCGTACGACGCCTTCGCCGACGTCGACCTCGCCGTCGAGGCGGTCGCGGAGGACCTGGAGGTCAAGCGGCAGCTGTTCGCGACCTTCGACAAGGTCTGCAAGCCGGGCGCGGTCCTCGCCACCACCACCTCCTCGCTGCCGGTCGTCGCCTGTGCCCGCGCCACCTCGCGTCCGCAGGACGTGATCGGCATGCACTTCTTCAACCCGGCGCCGGCCATGAAGCTGGTCGAGGTCGTCCGTACCGTGCTGACGGCGGAGGACGTCCACGCCACGGTCCGCGAGGTCTGCGCGAAGATCCGCAAGCACGCGGTCGACTGCGGCGACCGGGCCGGATTCATCGTCAACGCGCTGCTGTTCCCGTATCTCAACAACGCGATCAAGATGGTCGAGGAGCACTACGCGTCCCTCGACGACATCGACGCGGCGATGAAGCTGGGCGGCGGCTACCCGATGGGTCCGTTCGAGCTCCTGGACGTGGTCGGCCTGGACGTGTCGCTCGCCATCGAGAAGGTGCTGCACCGGGAGTTCCGCGACCCTGGCCTCGCGCCCGCGCCGCTCCTGGAGCACCTGGTGGCCGCGGGCTGCCTCGGCCGCAAGACCGGCCGCGGCTTCCGCGAATATGCCCGCCGCTGACGGCGTCGGCGACTGGTTCCGGGACGAGAGGGAGTGGGGCGGGCTGCTCGACCCCACCGCCGGCCCCCCGCCCTTCACGGGCGGGGGAAACCCCGGACCTGCGCATCAAGCTGCGCACATGCAGTACGTTCGGGTCATGCCCCAGCCCGCGAAGTCCTCACGTACCGCCGCCACGCCCGACGCGCCGGAGAGTGCCGCGGGCAGCCGCGCGGCGGCCCAGCGGCTCAAGATGCGCAGGGAACTGGCGGCCGCCGCGATGGAGCTCTTCGCGACGAAGGGGTACGAGGCGACCACCGTCGACGAGATCGCGGCCGCGGCCGGGGTCGCCCGCCGCACCTTCTTCCGCCACTTCCGCTCCAAGGAAGAGGCGATCTTCCCCGACCACGACGACACGCTGATCCGCGCCGAGGCCGTGCTCAACGCGGCGCCGGCCCATGAGCACCCGCTCGACACGGTGTGCCGCGGCATCAAGGAAGTCATGAAGATGTACGCGGCCCGGCCGGAGATCTCGGTCGCCCGCTACAAGCTCACCCGCGAGGTGCCCACCCTCCGCGAGGCCGAGATCGCCTCGGTGGCCCGCTACGAGCGCCTCTTCACCCGCTACCTCCTCGGCCACTTCGACGAGCACGCCCACGCGGACGACGCGAACGACGACCCGCTGCTGGCCGAGGTCGCGGCGTCCGCGGTGGTCACCGCCCACAACCACGTGCTGCGGCGCTGGCTGCGGGCGGGCGGGCAGGGGGACGTGGAGACCCAGCTGGACCACGCCTTCGCGATCGTCCGCAAGACGTTCGGGAACGGGATCGGGGCAGGCAGGGAGGCTGCGCCTCGCCCGGCCGCGGCGGCCTCGGTCGCGTCGCAGGGTGAGGTGCTGGTGACGGTGGCGCGCACGGACGCGCCGCTGGACGAGGTGATGCGCACGATCGAGCAGGCGCTGAAGGAGCGGGCGTAAAGCGACGGTGGTGGCGGGTTGCGGTCACAGCACCGCGGCTCCGCCGCTCGTCCTCAATCGCCGGAGGGGCTGAAATCGCCGGAGGGGCTGAGTCGGTAGCCGCCCCCGGCTGAAAAGTACCCTTTGGCACCTACTTGCCGGTAACTTTGATCGATCATCGCTCATTTGTTACGTAAAGATTTCATCTGAGAGCGATTCCTGGCACTCAGTGCCTTGCCACCTGACACGCGGTGTCATACGTTGATGGTGTCCGGCCTGTCCCGGCGAACCCACCAGTTCGCCCGCCGGACGCCTGCGTCACAGGCAACCTCCCGCGCCACAAAGCGCTGCCGAAGCACCACCCCCGCCGAACCGACGGCACCTTTCCCAAAACCCTCAGCAGCACCGACGTAACCCTCAGCGCCCCTTCCCTCGGGGGCGCGCATCGCCGGAGGCAACACCGTGACCACTCAGGCCATTCTGGACGCGATCCAGTCGCCGGAATCTACGCCGGCCGACTTCGCCGCCCTGCCGCTCCCCGAGTCGTACCGCGCGATCACCGTGCACAAGGACGAGACGGACATGTTCGCGGGCCTGGAGACCCGCGACAAGGACCCGCGCAAGTCGATCCACCTCGACGAGGTCCCCCTGCCCGAGCTGGGCCCGGGCGAGGCCCTGGTCGCCGTCATGGCATCGAGTGTCAACTACAACTCGGTGTGGACCTCGATCTTCGAGCCGCTGTCGACCTTCGGCTTCCTGGAGCGCTACGGCCGCCTCAGCGAGCTGACCAAGCGGCACGACCTGCCGTACCACATCATCGGCTCCGACCTCGCGGGCGTCGTCCTGCGCACCGGCCCGGGCGTCAACGCCTGGAAGCCCGGCGACGAGGTCGTCGCGCACTGCCTGAGCGTCGAGCTGGAGTCCAGCGACGGGCACAACGACACGATGCTCGACCCCGAGCAGCGCATCTGGGGCTTCGAGACCAACTTCGGCGGCCTCGCCGAGATCGCGCTGGTCAAGTCCAACCAGCTGATGCCGAAGCCGGACCACCTCAGCTGGGAGGAGGCCGCCGCCCCGGGCCTGGTCAACTCGACCGCCTACCGGCAGCTGGTCTCCCGCAACGGCGCCGGCATGAAGCAGGGCGACAACGTGCTGATCTGGGGCGCGAGCGGCGGGCTCGGCTCGTACGCCACCCAGTTCGCGCTGGCCGGCGGCGCCAACCCGATCTGTGTCGTGTCCTCGCCGCAGAAGGCGGAGATCTGCCGGGCCATGGGCGCCGAGGCGATCATCGACCGCAACGCCGAGGGCTACAGGTTCTGGAAGGACGAGCACGAGCAGGACCCGCGCGAGTGGAAGCGCTTCGGCAAGCGCATCCGTGAGCTCACCGGCGGCGAGGACGTCGACATCGTCTTCGAGCACCCCGGCCGCGAGACCTTCGGCGCCTCGGTCTACGTGACCCGCAAGGGCGGCACGATCGTCACCTGCGCCTCCACCTCGGGCTACAACCACGAGTACGACAACCGCTACCTGTGGATGTCCCTGAAGCGGATCATCGGCTCGCACTTCGCCAACTACCGCGAGGCCTGGGAGGCCAACCGGCTGATCGCGAAGGGCAAGATCCACCCCACCCTGTCGAAGGTCTACTCCCTGGAGGAGACCGGCCAGGCCGCCTACGACGTGCACCGCAACCTCCACCAGGGCAAGGTCGGCGTGCTCTGCCTCGCCCCCGAGGAGGGCCTCGGCGTGCGCGACGGGGAGATGCGTGCCAAGCACCTCGACGCCATCAACCGCTTCCGCAACATCTGAGACACCCGAGGTCATAGATGACTGAGCGTCAGATCGCCCAAGGTGCGCGGGAGAAGGACCGCCCGTGGCTCATGCGCACGTACGCCGGACACTCCACGGCCGAGGCGTCCAACGAGCTGTACCGGCGCAACCTCGCCAAGGGCCAGACCGGCCTGTCGGTGGCGTTCGACCTGCCGACGCAGACCGGCTACGACCCCGACCACATCCTCGCCCGCGGCGAGGTCGGCCGGGTGGGCGTGCCCGTCTCGCACCTCGGTGACATGCGCCGGCTGTTCCAGGACATCCCCCTGGAGCAGATGAACACCTCGATGACGATCAACGCCACCGCCATGTGGCTGCTGGCGCTCTACCAGGTCGTCGCGGAGGAGCAGGGCGCGGACATCACCAAGCTCCAGGGCACGACCCAGAACGACATCGTCAAGGAGTACCTGTCCCGGGGGACGCACGTCTTCCCGCCGGGGCCGAGCCTCCGGCTGACGACGGACATGATCGCGTACACGGTCTCCCACATGCCGAAGTGGAACCCGATCAACATCTGCAGCTACCACCTGCAGGAGGCGGGCGCCACGCCGGTCCAGGAGATCGCGTACGCGATGTCCACCGCGATCGCCGTCCTCGACGCGGTGCGCGACAGCGGCCAGGTGCCGCAGGAGCGCATGGGTGACGTCGTCGCCCGTATCTCCTTCTTCGTGAACGCGGGCGTCCGGTTCGTCGAGGAGATGTGCAAGATGCGGGCGTTCGGCCGCATCTGGGACCAGATCACCCGCGAGCGGTACGGCATCGAGGACGCCAAACAGCGGCGGTTCCGGTACGGCGTCCAGGTCAACTCCCTGGGTCTGACCGAGGCGCAGCCGGAGAACAACGTCCAGCGGATCGTCCTCGAGATGCTCGCGGTGACGCTGTCGAAGGACGCACGCGCGCGTGCCGTCCAGCTCCCGGCCTGGAACGAGGCGCTCGGGCTGCCGACGCCCTGGGACCAGCAGTGGTCGCTGCGGATCCAGCAGGTGCTCGCCCATGAGAGCGATCTGCTGGAGTACGAGGACATCTTCGAGGGCTCGCACGTCATCGAGAAGAAGGTCGCCCAGCTGGTCGGGGACTCCCTCGCGGAGATCGACCGGATCCAGGAGATGGGCGGCGCGATGGCCGCCGTCGAGTCGGGCTATCTGAAGTCGCAGCTGGTCTCGTCCCACGCGGAGCGGCGGGCCCGGATCGAGTCCGGCCAGGAGAAGATCGTCGGCGTCAACATCTTCGAGACGACCGAGCCGAACCCGCTCACCGCCGACCTGGACACCGCGATCCAGACGGTCGACCCGGCGGTCGAGGCGAGGGTGGTGGCGGCGATCGGGCACTGGCGCGACACGCGCTACCAGCCGCCGTTCAACCACCCGCGGCCCTGCAAGGCCCTGGAGCGGCTGAAGGAGGCCGCCAAGGGCACCGGCAACCTCATGGAGGCCACCCTGGAGTGCGCCCGCGCGGGCGTGACGACCGGTGAGTGGGCAGGGGCCCTGCGGGAGGTGTTCGGCGAGTTCCGGGCGCCCACCGGGGTGTCCTCCGCTCCCGTCGCCGTCCCCGTCGAGGCGGGCTCGGCGCTCGCCGAGGTGCGGGCCAAGGTGGACGCGACCGCCCGCGACCTGGGCTCCGGCAAGCTGAGGTTCCTCGTCGGCAAGCCCGGTCTTGACGGCCACTCCAACGGCGCCGAGCAGATCGCGGTGCGCGCCCGGGACGCCGGCTTCGAAGTCGTCTACCAGGGCATCCGGCTGACGCCCGAGCAGATCGTGGACGCGGCCATCGCCGAGGACGTGCACGCGGTCGGCCTGTCGATCCTCTCCGGGTCGCACGCCCAGCTGGTCCCGGACGTGCTGGAACGACTCCGTGTGGCCGGTGCCACAGATATACCGGTGATCGCCGGTGGCATCATCCCGAATGGTGACGCCGCGCAGCTCAGGGAAGCCGGAGTGGCCGCGGTCTTCACCCCGAAGGACTTCGACATCACCGGAATCATCGGCCGCATCGTCGACGAGATCCGGAAAGCGAACAAGCTCGACCCCCTGGAGGTCCCCGCATGACCACGCCCGTCAACCGGCTCCGCCCGCGGCGCTCCTGCCTGGCCGTGCCCGGCTCGAACCCCCGCTTCCTGGAGAAGGCGCAGGGTCTCCCGGCGGACCAGGTCTTCCTGGACCTGGAGGACGCGTGCGCGCCGCTCGCCAAGCCCGGGGCGCGGCACACCATCGTCAAGTTCCTCAACGAGGGCGACTGGACCGGCAAGACGCGCGTGGTCCGCGTCAACGACTGGACGACCGAGTGGACGTACCGTGACGTCGTGACCGTCGTCGAGGGCGCCGGCCAGAACCTCGACTGCATCATGCTGCCGAAGGTCCAGACGGCCCAGCAGGTGGTCGCGCTCGACCTGCTCCTCACCCAGATCGAGAAGACCATGGGCTTCGAGGTCGGCAAGATCGGCATCGAGGCGCAGATCGAGAACGCGCAGGGCCTGAACAACGTCAACGAGATCGCCACCGCGTCTCAGCGCGTCGAGACGATCATCTTCGGCCCGGCCGACTTCATGGCGTCCATCAACATGAAGTCGCTGGTCGTGGGCGAGCAGCCGCCCGGCTACCCGGCGGACGCCTACCACTACATCCTGATGAAGATCCTGATGGCCGCCCGCGCCAACAACCTCCAGGCGATCGACGGCCCCTACCTGCAGATCCGCAACATCGAGGGCTACCGCGCGGTCGCCCAGCGCGCCGCGGCCCTCGGCTTCGACGGCAAGTGGGTGCTGCACCCGGGCCAGGTCGAGGCGTCCAACGAGATCTTCTCGCCGTCGCAGGAGGACTACGACCACGCCGAGCTGATCCTGGACGCGTACGACTACTACACGTCCGAGGCGGGCGGCAAGAAGGGCTCCGCGATGCTCGGCGACGAGATGATCGACGAGGCCAGCCGCAAGATGGCCCTGGTCATCTCCGGCAAGGGCCGGGCCGCCGGGATGACCCGTACGTCGAAGTTCGAGATCCCGGAGGCCTGAGCGCGATGCAGTTCGGACGCACGTACGAGGAGTTCGAGGTCGGGGCGACCTACAAGCACTGGCCCGGAAAGACGGTCACGGAGTACGACGACCATCTGTTCTGTCTCCTCACCATGAACCACCACCCGCTCCACATGGACGTCAACTACGCCGAGAACACGACGGACTTCGGCAAGAACGTGGTGGTCGGGAACTACATCTACTCGCTGCTGCTCGGCATGTCCGTGCCGGACATCTCGGGCAAGGCGATCGCCAACCTGGAGATCGAGTCGCTCAAGCACGTGGCGCCGACCTTCCACGGCGACACGATCTACGGCGAGACGACCGTGCTCGACAAGTGGCCCTCCAAGTCGAAGAACGACCGCGGGATCGTCTACGTGGAGACCAAGGGCTACAAGCAGGACGGCACGCTGGTGTGCACCTTCCGCCGCAAGGTGATGGTGCCGACCGAGACGTACATCAAGGAGCGCGGCGGCGAGCAGCCGGGCCGCCCCGAGCTGAAGGAACAGGGGAAGTAAGCGATGGCCCGTCTCGCCCAGACCGCCGGTCTGACCGACGTCCAGCAGGAGATCCTCTCCACCGTCCGCGACTTCGTGGACAAGGAGATCATCCCGGTCGCCACCGAGCTGGAACACCGTGACGAGTACCCGCAGGCGATCGTCGACGGCCTCAAGGAGCTCGGCCTCTTCGGCCTGATGATCCCCGAGGAGTACGGCGGCCTGGGCGAGTCCCTCCTGACGTACGCGCTGTGCGTCGAGGAGATCGCCCGCGGCTGGATGTCCGTCTCCGGGATCATCAACACGCACTTCATCGTGGCGTACATGCTCAAGCAGCACGGCACGCAGGAGCAGAAGGAGCACTTCCTGCCGCGGATGGCGGCCGGCGACATCCGGGGCGCGTTCTCGATGTCGGAGCCGGGGCTCGGCTCGGACGTGTCGGCGATCACCTCGAAGGCGGTGAAGGACGGCGACGAGTACGTCCTGAACGGCCAGAAGATGTGGCTCACGAACGGCGGTACGTCGTCCCTGGTGGCCGTCCTCGTCCGGAGTGACGAAGGACACCCCGAGGGCACGGCCCCCCACAAGTCGATGACGACGTTCCTGATCGAGAAGGAGCCCGGCTTCGGCGAGGTCCGCCCCGGCCTCACCATCCCGGGCAAGATCGAGAAGATGGGCTACAAGGGTGTCGACACCACCGAGCTGATCATGGACGGGCTGCGGATTCCGGCCGATCGGGTGCTCGGCGGCGTCACCGGCCGAGGTTTTTACCA
Source organism: Streptomyces sp. NPDC058464 (assembly GCF_042721035.1). Classification (NCBI taxonomy): domain Bacteria; kingdom Bacillati; phylum Actinomycetota; class Actinomycetes; order Kitasatosporales; family Streptomycetaceae; genus Streptomyces; species Streptomyces sp. NPDC058464. The sequence goes on along the minus strand of NZ_JBHXMA010000021.1, from coordinate 165,447 downwards.
AATGATGGACGGGGTCGAGGTCGGCCGCGTCAACGTGGCGGCGCGCGGCTGCGGTGTCGCGCAACGTGCGTTCGAACTGGGTGTCCGGTACGCCCAGCAGCGTCACACTTTCGGCAAGGCGATCGCCCAGCACCAGGCCATCCAGTTCAAGCTGGCGGAGATGGCTACCAAGGTCGAGGCGGCACATGCCATGATGGTCAACGCTGCACGCAAAAAGGACTCTGGAGAACGAAACGACCTCGAGGCAGGGATGGCGAAGTATCTTGCCTCCGAGTACTGCAAGGAGGTCGTGGAGGACGCCTTCCGGATCCACGGCGGCTACGGCTTCTCGAAGGAGTACGAGATCGAACGTCTCTACCGTGAGGCGCCGATGTTGCTGATCGGCGAAGGCACCGCCGAGATCCAGAAAATGATCATCGGGCGAAGGTTGCTCGAAGAGTATCGATTCCAGGGCTGATTATCCCGGTACGGGGTGTTTTCTTCGAGAAGAAGATCACACCCCGTCAACGGTCTTCGGCCGCCGACTCGGCTTCCTGGCTTGCCCAGTTGTGGCCCGCGACCGGTACGATCCCGGAAAGCCGCCGTCCCCATTTCCTGCGCGGCATCATCCGCTACGAAGGTCATCCATGCCCCACAGCCAAACCTCTGCACATCGAGACAGCCTGGCCGGCGTACGCCTCGCGCGCGGAGCATCGCCGTGGCTTCTCCCGACCGTCGCCACCGCAGCCGTCAGCCTGCTCCGCGCCCGTCGCTCCGGCGCCGCCAAGGCCGTCGCCCTGCCCGCCACCGCGCTCGCGGCGGGCATGCTGTGGTTCTTCCGCGACCCCGAGCGTGAGATCGCCCAGGGCCGTGTCATCTCGCCTGCCGACGGTGTGGTGCAGAGCATCATGCCGTGGAAGGACGGACGCACCCGCGTCGCCATCTTCATGAGCCCGCTCAACGTCCACGTCAACCGCGCGCCCCTCTCGGGCCAGGTGACGTCGGTGGAGCACATCCCCGGTGGCTTCGTTCCCGCCTTCAACAAGGAGAGCGAGAACAACGAGCGCGTAGTCTGGCATTTCGACACCGAACTCGGCGACATCGAGATGATCCAGATCGCCGGCGCGGTGGCCCGCCGTATCGTCCCCTACGTCCCGCAGGGCACGAAGGTCGAGCAGGGCGACCGCATCGGGCTGATCCGCTTCGGCTCGCGCGTCGACATCTACCTGCCCGAGGGCGTGGAGGTCGCGGTCGAGGTCGGCCAGAAGACCGTGGCTGGGGTGACTCGCATTGACCGTGATTGATCCTGAGACCCAGGCGGGCTGGGTGCCCGAGGCCGACGAGATCGGCGAGGACGAGGAGGAGATGCCCCTCTCTCTCCGCCTGTCGATAGCGGACACCCTCACGCTGGGCAACGCCACGTGCGGCTTCATGGCGGTGTACTTCACCACCACCGGCATCCTGATCCCGCACCTCACCGGGGACGACCAGTCGGCCGGCATGGCACGCCACAGCGCCGCCACCGCGGTCATCCTCATGCTCTGCGCGGCGGTCTTCGACCTGTTCGACGGCCTGGTGGCGCGCAAGCTGCGCTCCTCCCCCATGGGCGCCGAGCTGGACAACCTCTCCGACCTGATCAGCTTCGGCCTCGCGCCGGCGTACTTCGTGCTCGTCTACGGCATGGTGGCCGACGACGCGTACCAGAAGGTGGCCGCGGTCGGAGCGGTGGTCGTTCTGCTGGCGGTGGTGCTGCGGCTGGCGCGCTTCAGCTGCGTGACACCGCCGAACGGCATGTTCCAGGGCATGCCGTCGCCGTTCGGTGCGCTGACGGTGGTCTCCATCGTCCTTCTGGAGCTCCCCTTCGTGGCGACGCTTCTCGCCATCCTGGGCACGGCCTGGCTGATGGTGAGCCGGGTGGAGTACCCGAAGCCGCGCGGCCGCCTCGCGGTCGCGATGCTCGCCTGGATCGTCCTCTCGATGGGCCTCCTGGTCTCCTGGGCCTTCGACGCGCCCAGCGGCCAGCTGCTCCTCCAGACCGGCTGCGCGCTGCAGCTGGTGATGGGCGCGGTGATCCCGCTGTTCGCCACGGCCCGCCGGGTGAACAACTTCCGCGACAACAGGCGCGAGGCGCGGGCGGCGCAGCTGCCCTGACGTTCCGCGTACCGCCGACGGGTGTGGCCCGAGCCTTCGAGGCTCGGGCCACACCCGTTTCGCGTTCAAGGGCGTACGGCGTTGGCCATTGACCGGTCAACCACCCCTGGCCGGGGCCGAGTTGCGCAGGGCGAGACAGGGGAGGACGGTGGAATTGGGCTGAACTTTACGGGGATTTATCCCCATTCGGGGATGGGGATCACTCCCGTCTTACGGATCGGAGGACGACCATGACCGCTGTCACACCGCAGGACCACCTGGTTCAGCACATCTCGAAGATTCCGGCGAACGAGGGCGAGTCCGTGAACCTGTTCGTCCGTGAGTACGACGGAACCCAGAACAACCAGCCGCGCGAGCCCGTGCTGATGCTCCACGGCAGGAGCGTGCCGGTCCTCGCCGGATTCGACTTGGACGTCCCCGGGGCCGACATCGACTACAACTGGGCACACCAGCTGGCGGCCAAGCACCACTACGACGTCTTCATGATGGATCTGCAGGGCAACGGGCGGTCGCCACGTCCGAAGATGGACGACCCTCGGAACGCCAACCCGGCGCAGCGGGACATCCTGGTCCCCAACCCCCTGCCGGAGCCGTACACCGGCCTGCCCAATTACCCGCACCAGCTGAGCAACACCGGCAGCGAAGAAGCGGAGCTGGCCACGGTGGTCGACTACATCATGGCTCAGCCCCGCATGACCACGCCCATCGAGTTCATCGGCTGGTCCGCCGCGGCAACGGCCATGGGACCCTACGCCCTGCAGCACCCCGAGAACGTCAAGAGCCTGTTCCTGCTCGCCCCGATCTTCCCGCCGCAGGGGAGGTGGTCGGGAGACGCCTCGAACCCCTTCGACCTTCCGCCGAGGACGCAAATGCCTGTCTCCGACCCGGCGGTCCTGTACGGCTTCCCCATGTTCGTCAACAGCAAGAGCGGCTTCACAGTCGGGTGGGACCGCGAGACGGGCAGCCCGCTTCAGCGGGATCCCGGTATGGGGGACAGGGCGTGGGCCGCCATGATGGAGAACGACCCCATTGGCAGCAAGTGGGGTCCCGAGACGTCTCCGGGCGTGTTCGAGGGCATCCACCGGTACCGGAACACCTTCGGATGGGGCTGGACCAACCAGACCGTGCCGCTCCGGGACCCGTCGGGCAACGCCATACTCGGTGACCGGGTGCCCACCATCATCGTCTACGGGGAGCTGGACAAGACGGCCAACACTCCGGCGACCACCCCCGTCCCAACGGCCCTGCGCTTCTCCGTCCCGGCCCTCTACACGGCCATCCACGGGCCGAACAAGCTGATGTTCCAGCTGGCCGGCGCGGGACACTCCGTGGTCTGGGAACGCCCCGCCAAGTATGTGCACGACATTTCATTCCAGTGGCTCCACAACAAGGGCAAGGTGTGGGGCCTCACCAGCGGCAGCTACTACCGGGACGCGTACGGCGAGGTGACCCCGCTGGAGTAGGTCCGCGTCCTCAGCTCAGGAAGTCCCGCGCGATCTGCTCCGCCACCCGCTCCAGGATCGGCCCGGCGTCCGCGATGCACTTCACCACGTCGGGTTCGACCTCGGTCAGCGGGTAGGCGCGGCGGATCCCGGCCCGGCCGAGCGCCGCCGGCGGCAGGGCGAGGCGGCCGCAGACCGCCACCACCTCCTTGTCGGCGGCGCGGGCCGCGGCCGCCACCCCGGCCGGTGCCTTCCCGTGCAGGGTCTGCTCGTCCAGCGAGCCCTCGCCCGTGATCACCAGCGACGCCCGCTCCAGCGCGGGCGCGAAGCCCAGGACGTCGAGCATCACCTCGATGCCGGGCCGGAAACGGGCGCCGAGCAGCAGGGCGCCGTATCCGATGCCCCCGGCCGCCCCCGCGCCCGGCGCGGTCGCGTACCCGGCGGTGCGCGGGCCGGCCTCGGCCTCCACGACCTTGGCGAAGTGGCTCAGCGCCTCGTCCAGGATCGCCACGTCGTCCGGCGAGGCCCCCTTCTGCGGGCCGTACACGGCGGGCGCGCCCTTGGGGCCGGTGAGCGGGTTGTCGACGTCGCTGGCGAGGACGAGGTCGACGTCGGACAGGCGCGGGTCCAGGCCGGACAGGTCCACGCGGGCCAGGTCGGCGAGACCGCCGCCACCCGGCGGAACCGGTTCGCCGTCCTCGTCCAGCAACCGCGCCCCGAGCGCCGAGAGCATCCCGGCGCCGCCGTCGGTCGTGGCGCTCCCGCCGACCCCGAAGACGATGGTGCGCGCACCCGCGTCCAGGGCGGCCCGCAGCAGCTCTCCGGAGCCGTACGTGGAGGCCGTCAGGGGTGCGAAGACACCGCGGGGCAGTCGCTGCAGGCCGCTCGCCTCGGCCATCTCCACGACCGCGGTGTCGCCGCGCAGCGCGAACGCGGCGGTGACCTCCTGCCCCAGCGGACCGGCGACCTCCCGCTCGTACCGTTCGAATCCGGCCGCGACGGCCGCGGCCACCGTGCCGTCCCCGCCGTCCGCGACGGGCAGCGCCTCGACGTCGACGCCGGGCACGATCCGCCTGAGCCCCGCCGTGACCCGCTCGGCGACCTGCACGGCCGTCAGCGAGCCCTTGAACTTGTCCGCGGCGATGAGCACGCGCTGTGTCACCTGTATCCCCTTGCTCTCCGGGCCTCGTGCACGTCAAGGCCAGTCGCGCCGCTGTGACCTTAACCGGAGGACACCCTCCCCGTCATGCCCAGCCCGAAGCCTGGGAAGGGGCTGGGAACCGGCTGGGAGGACAGGACGCCGGAAAACGGGTACACCACAGCCATGAGCAGTCTCGGACCTTTGGGACCCGAGTTCGCCGACCGTGTGCTCGGCGGCTGGCTCGGCCGGATCGCGGGCAACATGCTCGGCAAACCGGTCGAGCAGGGCGACGTGTGGACCCGGAAGCGCATCGACGGCTATCTGCGTCGGGCCGCCGCCCTGCCGCTCACCGACTACCTCCCCGAGCCCGCCGACGAGAGCGACGCCCGCGCGCTGCGCCCGGAGTGGCGCCAGTGCGTGCGCGGCCGGATCCACGGCAGCTGCCGCGACGACGACGTCGACTACGCGATCCTCGGCCTGCACCTCCTGGAGACCCACGGCTTCGGCTTCAGCACCGAGCAGGTCGGCGAACTCTGGCTGCAGAGGCTGCCGTACCTGCAGACCTTCACGGCGGAACGGGCCGCCTACCGCAACCTCGTCAACGGGCTGAGACCGCCCCTCACCGCCACCTACGACAATCCCTACCAGGAGTGGATCGGTGCCCTGATCCGTGCCGACGTCTTCGGCTGGACCTGCCCCGGCGACCCGCGGCGGGCCGCCGCCCTCGCCCGCCGCGACGCGGTGCTCTCCCACTCCGGGAACGGGGTGTACGGCGCGATGTGGGCCGCCGCGCTGATCTCGGCGGCGTTCACCGCGCCGACGGTGCGGCAGGCGGTCGAGACCGCGCTCACCGTCGTACCGGCGGGCTGCCGGCTGGCCAGGACCGTGCGCCGGGTCGTCTCCCTCCACGAGACCCGGCTGAGCTGGGAGGACACCCTCACCACCGTCTCGGCCGAGACCTCCGGCCTCGGCTGGATCCACACCGTCCCGAACGTGGCCGTCCTGACCGCCGGGCTGCTGTACGGCGACGGCGACTTCTCCCGGACCATCGCCCTCACCGTGCGCGGCGGCCTGGACACCGACTCCAACGGGGCGACGGCCGGTTCGGTGGCCGGGGTGCTGACCGGCGCGGCGGCCGTCCCGGACCAGTGGAAGGACCCCCTGGAGGACACGGTCCGCAGCGCCGTCTTCGGCTTCGACGGGGCCCGCGTCGGCGACCTGGCGGCACGCACCGTACGCGTCGCCCGGACCGGCAGCGAGTCCGCACTCGCTACGCTTCCCGAGTGACCACGACTGACGCCTACGCCGCGTACATCGCGAGCCTCCCCCGGATCCTCGCCGGGGCCGCCGCGCTCTTCCGGGACGCCGAGGGACGGGTTCTGCTCGTGGAGCCCAACTACCGGGAGGGCTGGGCGCTGCCGGGCGGGACCGTCGAGTCCGACGACGGGGAGACCCCGCGCCAGGGCGCCCGCCGGGAGACCCTGGAGGAGATCGGCCTGGACCGGGAGATGGGCCGGCTGCTGACGGTGGACTGGGTGCACGGCGCCGGACGTCCGCCGATCGTGGCGTACGTGTACGACGGCGGTGTCCTCGCCGACGCGGACCTCGGGGCGATCAGGCTCCAGGAGGAGGAGCTGCTGTCCTGGCGGCTGGTGCCGCGCGAGGAGATCACGGCCCACCTCCCGGGTTCGCTGGGCCGTCGCGTCCTGGTCGCCCTGGACGTACTGGCCGAGGGCACGGGCCCCGCCGAACTGGAGAACGGCAACCGCGTGGGGTGACCGGTGCCCGCCTGTTCCGGCGAGCCGGCGCGCGTGCGGTGCTTCGCCCTCCGAGTGGGCTGCTACGCGAGCTTCTTCAGCTGCGCGTCGACGATGTCCTGGGGGACGGTCGGGGGCTGGACGGGGTTGAGGGACAGGAAAGTGGCGACGGTGGAGTCCTTGCGGACGACCAGGACGGTGACGGGGACGCTGGGTCCCCCGCCGGCAAAGACCGTGGTGGCGTCGAAAGCGAGGGTCTCGTCGCCGTAGTCGGAGACGGACCGGGAGCGGGTATCGGAATACCCCATACCTGCATCGGGGTGGGCAGCGGACGGGCGTATCTCGGCGGTGGTGCACTTCGCAAGAGCCACGCGCAGTTCGGTCATCACCCTGCGGGCATCGGCAAGGGTGTAGGAGGACAGGCCGACACTCGCGTGCTGCCCGAGATCGTCGGAGGCCGACACCACGTCCTCACCGACCTGGGCCGTGAAGTCGTGCAGGCTGCCCAGCTCCGCGGCGGCGTAGACGGGCCGGCAAGGTGCGGGGGTGACGGCGCGGTAGGTCTTGAGCATGTCGTGGTCCACCGGGCTGCCCTTGCCGGTGACGGTGTCGACGGTGTAGCCGGGGACGTCCCGCGCGGTCAGCGCCAGGCGGTCGAGCCCCTTCTGGTCCAGCTGTGGGGACAGACCTGCAGGCGAGGCGGACCTGGCGGTCGCGGACTTCTTGTGCCCTCCGACATCGTCCCCGCCGGCCGCACCGCACGCGCCGATCAGCACCAGCACCGGCACAAGCCCAGCCGCCGCGACGACCCGTCTTCCGAGCACAGCAGCATCCATCATTCGCCCACCCCCCGATGCCCCGGCTGAGAGCACCCACGCGAGAAACCCGACGTGCGCCGGGACTGAAGTCAACGGGGAGCCTAACGGGAACAGACCTAACGGAGACACAGGGGGGGCAGAGAAGGTCGCCGATATCCGTTCGCCTCCGCTCGCGCAGGCGTCCTACTCTCGGCCCATGAACAAGCCTCTCGTCGCCATCCTGAGTGGCGCAGGCATCTCCACCGATTCCGGGATCCCTGATTATCGCGGTCCCAACGGGCTGTGGCGGAAGGATCCCGAGGCCGAGAAGCTCGTGACCTACGAGTACTACATGGGCGACCCGGAGATCCGGCGCCGGTCCTGGCAGATGCGGCGCAAGAACCGGACGCTGAAGGCCGAGCCCAACGCTGCGCACCGGGCCGTAGCCGAGCTGGAGCAGGCGGGGACACCCGTACGGGTGATCACGCAGAACGTCGACGGGCTGCACCAGCTTGCCGGGATGCCCGCCCGCAAGGTGCTCGAACTGCACGGTTCGGCGCGCAGTGTGGTGTGCACCAGGTGCCACGCCCGGGGATCGATGGCGGACGCGATCGCCCGCGTCGAGGCCGGCGAGGAGGACCCGCCGTGCCTGGAGTGCGGCGGCATCCTCAAGTCGGCGACCGTGATGTTCGGCGAGCGGCTCGACCCGGACGTCCTCGGCGAGGCCCTCGCCATCAGCAAGGCGTGCACGGTGTTCATCGCCGTCGGCAGCAGCCTCCAGGTGCAGCCGGCCGCCGGACTCGCGGGCGTGGCCGCCGACCATGGTGCCCAGCTGATCATCGTCAACGCGGAGCCGACACCGTACGACGAACTCGCCGACGAAGTGATCCGCGAACCCATCGGCACCGCGCTGCCCAAGCTGGTCCATCGGCTGAGCACGGAGAACGACTCCTAGGCTCCGGCGGGGCTCACCTGCATCACGACCACACCCGCTTCCGCCAACGCCGTCCGGGCCGTAGCGCTGCGCGGTGCGTTGGTCACGACGACATCCAGGTCCTCCGGACCGCAGATCTTCACCATGCCGGCTCCGGGGAACTTGGTGTCGTCCACGAGAAGGGCCACCTTGTCGCTGGCGGCGATCATGGCGCGTCTGGCCGGCACTTCGGCGACCGTGGTGTCCATGACCTGAGCGCCCGCGCGGATGCCGCAGGCTCCCATGAAGAGCCAGTCGGCGTGCACCTGGCGGAGGTTGTCCTCCGCCATGAAGCCGTCCAGCATGCGCGACTCTCGCCTGACCACGCCGCCGAGCAGCATGAGTTCGACGTTCTCGTCCTGGGCGAGTTCCTCGTACACCGCCAGGTTGTTGGTGATCACGGTGATCCTGCGCCCGTGCAACCGGCGGGCCAGCCGGTAGACGGTCGAGCCGGAGTCGAGGATGACCGACTGCCCGTCCTCGATCATCGTGGCCGCCCTGGCGGCTATGGCATCCTTCGCATCCACCTGGGCCTCGGCAGCCTCGGTGAACGGCGCGGGGTCCTCCTCGATGACCGCTCCGCCATGAACACGGGTGAGCAACCCGTCCTCTTCCAGCTTGAGGAGATCACGACGGACTGTCGCGGCACTGGCTTCCAGGCGACCGGCAAGATCCGTCACGGTGGCGGTGCCGCCGGATCTCAACGCCTGCAGGATGAGTTGATGTCGTTGTTCAGCCAGCACACGACAGGACACTACACGGCTACCGCTAGGCAACTCCCTTGCATTCAAGGGAGTTTGACCTGTGCAGCAGCCGTTCGAGGAGGGCCCCTCAAGCCCGCCGACCCGGTCGCCGGGCGGTCAGAAGAGGCCCTCTCCCCGTTCGAAGTCCAGCAGGCGCTGCTTGCGGGGCAGGCCGCCGCCGTAGCCGGTGAGGCCGCCGTTGGCGCCGATGACGCGATGGCAGGGCACGATGATGCCGACCGGGTTCTTCCCGTTGGCGAGGCCGACCGCGCGGGAGGCCTGGGGGTTGCCGAGGGCCTCGGCGAGTTCGCCGTACGAGCGGGTCTCGCCGTAGGGGATCTGGCACAGCTGCTCCCAGACGCTGCGCTGGAACGGAGTGCCGTTCAGGCGCAGTTCGACGGTGAACTCCTTCAACTCGCCCGCGAAGTAGGCGGAGAGCTGGTCCTGGGTCTCGGCGAAGAGGTCGTCGTCGCGGGTGCCGAAGGTCTCCTGCGGTGGGCGGTGGCGCTGGTCCTCCATGTAGAGGCCGCAGAGGGTGCCGTCCTCGGCGACCAGGGTGAGGGGGCCGTAGGGGCTGTCGGTCACGGTGTGGTTCTTCACGGCGATGTCCTTGAACGTGCTTACACGGGCAGGAAGTTGATCGGGTGGCTGTCGGTCGCCCACAGGTACTGGACGGCGTAGGCCCGCCAGGGGCGCCAGGCCGCCGCGCGTGCGGTGAGCGCGGCCGGGGTACCGGGCAGGCCCAACTCCTGGGCGGCGCGCCGGATTCCGAGGTCGGTGGGGAGGAAGGCGTCGGGGTCGCCGAGGGCGCGCATGGCGATGACGTCGACGGTCCACGGGCCGAAGCCGGGGAGGGCGAGGAGCCTGGCGCGCGCCTCGGCCCAGTCGCTCTCGACACCCAGGTGGAGGGTGCCGTCCGCGAGTTGGCCCACCAGGGTGGTGAAGGTGGTGCGGCGGGTGCGGGGCATCGCCAGGGAGTCCGGGGGCGCCTCCGCGAGCGCCTCCGGGGACGGGAAGAGGTGGGTGAGACCGCCCTCGGGGTCGTCCACCGGGGTGCCGTGGGCGGTCACCAGGCGGGCCGCGTGGGTGCGGGCGGCGGCCGTGGAGACCTGCTGGCCGAGCACGGCCCGGACGGCGAACTCCGCCTCGTCGACGGTGCGCGGCACCCGGCGGCCGGGCGCCTTGTCCACCAGCGGCGCCAGGAAGGGATCCGTGCGGAGCTGGTCGTCGATCGCCACCGGGTCGGCATCCAGGTCGAGCATGCGCCGGCAGCGGCTGATGGCGACGGGCAGGTCGCGCAGGTCGCTGAGGGTGAGCCGGCACGCGATGTGGTCGGGCTTCGGGGCGAGGGCGGCGATGCCGTGGCCGTAGGGCAGCCGCAGGGTCCGCCGGTAGGCGCCGTCCCGCCACTCCTCGACGCCGGGTACGGCGGTGGCCGCGAGGTGGCCGAAGAGGTTGTCGGGGTTGAGGGGGGCGCGGAAGGGCAGGCGGAGGGTGAGTGCACCCGGGGCGTGGTGCGCCGACCTGGGGCGCCGGTCGCGCAGTTCGCTCGGGGAGAGCGCGAAGACCTCACGGACGGTGTCGTTGAAGGTGCGGATCGAGGAGAAGCCGGCGGCGAAGGCGATCTCCGCCATCGGCAGGGCGGTCGTCTCGATCAACAGGCGGGCGGTCTGGGCGCGTTGGGCCCGGGCCAGGGCCAGCGGGCCGGCGCCGAGTTCGGCGAGCAGCTGGCGCTCCACCTGCCGGGCGCTGTAGCCGAGACGGGCGGCGAGGCCGGGTACGCCCTCGCGGTCCACGACCCCGTCGGCGATCAGCCGCATGGCGCGGGCGACCAGGTCGGCGCGCTGGTTCCACTCCGGGGAACCGGGGCTGGTGTCGGGACGGCAGCGCTTGCACGCCCGGAACCCGGCCTGCTGGCAGGCGGCCGCACTCGGGTAGAACGTCATGTTCTCGGGTTTGGGCGGTACCACCGGGCAGCTGGGCCGGCAGTAGATGCGGGTGGTCAGGACGGCCGTGAAGAACCAGCCGTCGAACCGCGCGTCCTTCGACTGCACGGCCCGTACGCAGTGCTCGCGGTCGTGGTGCATCCCTTTCTGCATGGATCCAGCATCGGCCACCGGGGGCGGCCGATGCTGGCGGAAATCCGACACGAAGGTGGGCTGGCCTCCGGGAGCCTGCGGCCCTCAGCCGAAGTAGTGGTCCTGGTCGAGGTCGGCCAGCAGCCCGGGCCGCTCGGGCTGCCAGTCGTACCGCTCCCGGGTGGCGGCGCTCGACGTGGGATTGTCGTTGCCGACGAAGCGGGCCAGCCAGCCGAAGTGGCCGGCCGCCTCCTCCGGTGCCAGGGACACCACCGGCAGGTCGAGTCGGCGGCCGATGACCTCGGTGATGTCGCGGAGCGCGACGCCTTCATCCGCGACCGCGTGCAGCACCGCGCCGGCCGGGGCCGTCTCCACGGCCCTGCGGTAGAGGCCGGCGGCGTCCAGGCGGTGCACGGCCGCCCAGCGGTTGGTGCCGTCACCGACGTAGGCGGCGACGCCCTTCTCGCGGGCGATGCCGATCAGGTGCGGGACGAAGGCGTGGTCGCCGGCTCCGTGCACCTGGGGGAGCCGGATCGCCGAGACCCGTACCCCCCGGTCGGCCAGGGCCAGGGCGGAGCGTTCCGCCTCGGCCCGGTGGACGCCGGGGCCCGCCTGGTCGGGCCCGTCCTCCTCGGTGCCGAGGCGACCCGGGGCGAGGAGGCCGGTCACGGAGGTGACGACGAGGGGCCGGCCGGACCCCGCGAGCGCGTCACCGAGGGCCTGCAGCACGCCGAGTTCGGTACGGAGAGCACCCGGCATGTCGGAGAAGTCGTGGTTGTAGCCCGTGTGGACCACCCCGTCCGTCGCGGCCGCCGCGATCCGCAGCCCGTCGACGTCGTTCAGGTCGCCCCGGTGCACCTCCGCCCCCACCTCCTTCAGGGCCGCCTCGGCCGCGTCCGAGCGGGCGAGGCCGAGCACCTGGTGGCCGGCGCCGAGCAGTTCGCGGACCACCGCGCTGCCGATGAAACCGGTGGCGCCGGTGACGAACACACGCATGACAGATCACCTCACGGAGAGTGAATGTGTTGGGATGACTCCAGCGTGCGCCCGGCCCGGACCCCGGGTCCAAGACCTGTTCCGCACCCGGTGATGCCCGTCCGGTCATGACCGCAGCTCACGGCTGCCGGAGTAGAGTCGACGGGTGCCCGATTCCCTCGTACCGCCGGTGGACCTGGAGCTGCGCCTGGTGCGCTACTTCACCGTGGTCGCCGAGGAGTTGCACTTCGGCCGCGCCGCCGACGCACTGCATCTCGCCCAGCCGTCGCTGAGCCGTCAGATCCGGCGCCTGGAGAACCAGCTGGGCGCCCGGCTGCTCGACCGTACGCCGCGCGGGACCCGGCTCACCGAGGCCGGGGCGGTCTTCCTGCCACAGGCCAGGGAGCTGCTGCGGACGGCGGGCCGGGCCGCCGCGAGTGCGCGCTCGGCGGCCGCGCAGGGCACGTTCACCGTCGGCTACACCACCAACATGATCGTCACCCCGGCCGTGCGCGAGCTGCGCCACCGCCACCCGGCGGCCGACGTCCGCACCCTGCACGTGGACTGGAACGAACCGCGGGACGCACTGCTCGACCACCGGGTCGACGTGGTGGTCACGCGGCTCGTGTTCTCCGCCGACGACCTGGACATCACGGTCCTCTACGACGAGCCGCGCGTCCTCCTGGTGCCGCTCGGCCACCGGCTGGCCGGCCGGGAGTCGGTCACCCTCGCCGACTTCGCCGACGAGCCGCTCCCCCGCTTCACCGGCTCCGACCGGATCGGGGCGAATCCCCCCGGCCACACCAACCTGGGCCCGGTGGTGGAGACCCTGGAGGACAAGCTGGAGCTGGTCGCGAGCGGTGAGGTGGTGTCCCTGGCGCCGGCCGGGTTCCGCGGCAACGTGCGGCCGGACATCGCCCTCGTCCCGGTCGTGGACGCAGGCCCCGTCCAGGTGGTGCTGGCCACGCGCGCGGGCGACCGCCACCCGCTGGGCACGGCGTTCCGCCGCGCGGCCGAGGCACGTCTGGTGCCCGACGGGAGAGTCACGCCGCGCGTGCGGGACTCGGTGTGAAGCGAGTCCCGCACGCGGGATACGGCACCGGCCGCGCCGTCAGCCCAGGTCAGTGCCCGTGTCCGCCGAGTCGTCGCGCGCCACGCACAGCGCCCAGATGATGAACCCGGACAGCGCGATCATCACGACGGACCAGACCGGGTAGTACGGCAGGGACAGGAAGTTGGCGATGATCACCAACGCGGCGATGGCCACACCGGCGCCGCGTGCCCACGCGGCCGGCTGGAAGAGGCCGATGCTGACGACCACGGCGATCACGCCCAGGACCAGGTGGATCCAGCCCCAGCTGGTGAGGTCGAACTTGAACACGTAGTTGGGGGTCGTGACGAAGACGTCGTCCTGGGCGATCGCCATGATGCCCCGGAACACGGCGAGCAGTCCGGCGATCAGGAGCATGACGCCCGCGAAGGCGGTCAGTCCGCCGGCCCACGCCATCTTGGCGGTGTGCTGGTGCGGGTGGTGCGCGGGATGTGTGGCGGTCATAGGGCTGCCTCGATTCGTTCTCGGAGGGGGTGCTCAGCGCCCGTGGGCGGTGGGCACCGAGCCGGAGCTCTCGGCCGGCGGGTAGTCGCTCAGGACCAGTGCCTTGGCCTTGCGGAACTCCTCGTCCGAGATGTCACCGCGGGACTTCATCTCGGAGAGCTTGGCCAGTTCGTCGACGCTGCTGGTCTGGCCGGGGCCGCCCTGGGCGGTCTGCCGGATGTACGACTCGAACGCCTTCTGCTGGTCGCGGGCCTGGGCGATCTCCCGTTGTCCCATGCCCTTGCCGCGGGCGATCACATAGACGAGGACGCCCAGGAAGGGGACCACGATGCAGAGGGCCAGCCAGCCGGCCTTGGCCCAGCCGCCCATCGAGTCGTCGCGGAAGATGTCCACGATGATCCGGAACAGCAGGACCAGCCACATGATCCACAGGAAGAGCCACAGCATCGTCCAGAAGGCGCTCAGCAGCGGATAGTCGTATGCGAGGTAGGTCTGCGCGCTCATGTACGTCCTCCGTCCACGGCGCCGGCCGGTCGGCCGCGCCCTGCGGTCCCAGCGTGCGCACGGCGGGCGCCGGGGTTCCTCACCCGATGCGGGTGATCGTGCGCCGCTCGCGTGCCGGCGGCCCTGTCACTCCGGCAGGCGCCGCATCTCAACGACCCGCAGCCCCAGCGACAGACAGCGGTTCAGCAGGCCGTACAGATGCGCTTCGTCGACGACGGGACCGAACAGGACCGTCTCGCCGGACATCGTCACGTGTTCCATCTCCGGGAAGGCCCGGGTCAGCAACTCCGACATGGTCCCTTCGACGCGGATCTCGTAGCGCATGAGCCGTCTCCCGCCGCGGGTCTGCTGCGGTCTGTCCCGTGATCCTGCCCCTCGCGGCCGCCCGCCGGCCTCACCCGGCGCAGGTGAACCGGGGGCCGGGGCGGGTGGCGGTCACAGCAGTCCGCGCTCGCGGGCCCGGCGCACCGCGTCGCCGCGCCGGCCCACGCCGAGTTTCCGGTAGATGCTCTTGAGGTGCGTCTTCACCGTGTTCACGGAGACGTACAGATCGGCGGCGATCTCCTGCGTGGACATCATCTGCGCCAGCCGGCCGAGCACCTCGCGCTCCCGGCCGCTGAGCTCCTCGACGAGCAGCGGCGCGGAGTCGGCGCCGCGGCCGTCGCCGTGCAGCCAGCCCGCGGCCAGGCCGTGCAGCGGCGGGGTGTCCAGGAGGCGGCGGATCCCCGGCCCGGCGTCGAGGAACGGGCGCCGCAGCCGGTCCCGGCGTGCCTCCAGCAGGGCTCTGGCGAGCAGCTTGCGGGCGGTGCCGGTGTCCCCCGCGTCGGCCGCGGCGCGGGCCCGTACCAGGGTGGCCCGGACCGTGACCCCGGGGCCGGTCCCGTCCTCCGCGCACAGCCGGTCGGCCGTCTCGACGGCTTCCTCGCACCGGCCGGCGACGAGCCGTGCCCACGCGACGTCCGCCGCGCACAGGGGTGCGCCGGGGTGATCGATCCCGTCCAGCACCTCGGCGGCCGGGCCGGGCCGTCCCTCGGCGAGCAGGGCGGCCGCGGCGGCCAGGGCCGCGTTGGCCCGGGCCCAGGGCGAGGTCACCTGGGTCCGTACGGCCGGGTCGGCGGCGTGCGCGGCGGCATCCGGGTCGCCGAGCGCGAGGTGCAGGCGGCTCGTCGCCAGGGCGCGGCACGCCTCGGTCACCGGGTCGGGTACGCCGGGTCCGGGACCGTACTCGGCGGCCTCGGCCAGCAGGGCCCGGGCCCGCCCCAGCTCGTCGCGGTCGACGGCCACGGCGGCCAGCACCAGCTGTCCGAGCCCGGCGCCGGGGAACGGGCGTCCGCCGCAGTGCCGGGTCACGTCCGTCGCGGCCAGGGCCCGGCTCTCCGCGCGGTCGGGCCAGCCGTCGAGGTAGTCGAGCAGTGCCAGATGCCCGAGACAGTCCTCCCGGGGCAGTTCGGTCAGGGCGGCGCCGGGGAGGTCGGCCACCTCGGCCAGGGCGGCGCGGGCCGCCTCGAAGTGCCCTGCCCACACCCGGGCCGAGCCCAGCTGGGTGAGGAGCAGGGCGGTGAGTTCGGGATGCCTGTCGAGGAGGTGGGCGGGCACCTCGCGGCGCAGTCGCGCGGCCGCTGCCGTCGCCTGTTCGGCGCGGTCCGGGGAACCGGTCAGCCTGGCCGCCAGGGATTCCAGGAGCTCGCAGCTCAGCCGGCCGGCGGCGGTGGTCGCGCCGGGGTTCAGGCTCTCCTCGGCGCGGCCGAGGTGGGCCAGGCCGTGGTCGAGGTCGTGCTCGGACAGCTCACGGGCCGCGCGCACCAGGTCCACGTCCGCTCCGCCGGCCTCCGGGCCCATCCCGGAGAACAGCTCGGTGAGGTCGTCGGCGCGCGGGCCCGTGAGAAGCCGGCCGATCGCCAGGTCGTCGACGAGGGCGCCCGCGGCGCACTCCCAGTCGGCCGCCGCCGCGCCGTGGGCCAGCGCCTCGGGCACCGCGCCGTGGGCCCGCAGCCACCAGGCGGCGCGCCGGTGCAGTTCTGGTTCCAGGCCCGGGGCGCGCGCCCGCAGATGGACCCGGAGGATCTCCCCGAACAGCGGATGCAGCCGGTAGCAGGAGTGTCCGAGGTCCTCGACGAAGGCGTTCTGCCGGCACAGTCCGGCCAGCAGCGGCCCGGCGTCGGGGCGGCCGGTGAGCGCCTCCGCCAGCTCGGGGCCGAACCGGTCCAGGACGCTGACCCGCAGCAGCAGGTCCCGCGTCCGGGACGGCTGCCGTCCGACCACCTCGGCGAGGAGGAAGTCGGCGATGGTGCTGTGCCCGGCCTCGAACTCCTTCAAGTACGTCTCCGGATCCGTGCTCTGCTGGGCGGCCAGGGCGCTCAGACGCAGTCCGGCCGCCCAGCCCCGGGTGCGCTCCACCAGGGCGCGGGCGGCGTCGGCGGGCAGCCGCAGGCCGTGCCGGGCCAGCAGGTCGGCCGCCTCCTCGGGGGTGAAGGCCAGCTCGTCGTTCCTGATCTCGGTCATGGCCGCCGCCGCCCGGTAGCGATGCAGGGGCAGCAGGGGTTCGGTGCGGGTGACGAGGATCAGCCGCAGTCCCCGTCCGGCGTGGTGGAGGACGAACTCCAGCTGCTCGGCCGTCTCCGGGGCGGTCTGCCGGTCGAACTCGTCGAGGACGAGGATCGCGGGCCGGTCGCGGCCGTTGAGCTCGTCGGCGAGGCGGCCCAGCAGTCGGTGGTCCACCATGCGGACGCCGCCGGGAGAGCCGCCGATTCCGGCGGGCAGCGGTGTTCCGGCGGTGTGCAGGGCGTGCAGGACATGGGCCCAGAACATGCCGGATCCCTGGTCGCCCGCCTCGTTGGTGAGCCAGGCGACCGGTTGGCCGAGCCCGGCCGCCCAGTCGGCGACGAGGAGGGTCTTACCGGCTCCGGCGGCGCCGTTGACCATGGTCAGCGGGGTGTCGAGGGCCTGGCCGAGGTGGGCGGTCAGCCGGGGCCTGCGGACGAAGGTGGCGGGTCTGGCCGGGACGGCGAACCGGGTGCGCAGAAACGGCTCCCCCAGTGGATCGGCGTACCCGACGGCCGGTCCCCGTGTGCTGTCGTCCCTCGCGGTCACAGAGATCACCTCCCGGGTCCGGTCGGCCGTGGTCGGCGCTCCACACGATCAGGATCCCAGTGTCGGCGCCGCCGCGCAGGGCGCACGGGGCCCACGGCCCGGCATCAGGGCAGCTGCGCGTCCGGATCCCGGCCGGGCGGCGGGCTGCCGAGGCGGGTGGCGAGGAACGGCTCCTGGGCGAGGACCGCCCCGGTGCTGATGCTGACGGTGGCGGTCAGGCAGATCACGATCAGCCAGGACAGCAGCACGAACACCGAGCCCACGGGGCCGTACTCGGCGACGGTGCGGTCGAGCGTCCTCGGCATGTACAGCTGGGCGGTCGCGGCCAGGGCGGTGAGGGCGGCCGCCGTGAGCAGGGCGCCGGGCAGCAGGGGCCGCCAGGTGACCCGGCCGCCGAGGAGCAGGTGTTGCGTCCACCACCACAGGCCGGTCTGGCAGACGAGGGTGACCGGTACGCCCAGCCAGACCCCCAGACCGAAGCCGTTGCGCAGCGTGCCCTGCACGAGCAGGGCGGCGATCCACAGGGCGAGCCAGGCCACCCAGCGCCAGGGGGCGATCCGGATGCCGCCCCGGGGGATCTCCCAGGCGCGTTTGCACAGCCGCTGCACGGCCCGGCTGACGGCGGTGGCAGAGATGAGCACCATGAGTCCGCCGACCACGCCGGTGGTCTGCCGCAGGCTCTCGTCCGGCGGCTGCATCAGCTGCTGGACTCCGGTGTCGATCGGGCCCGACAGTCCGAAGACCGAACGCATGGAGTGGAGCAGCTGGTCCCGGACGACCGGCGGGGCGTACGCGGCGAAGACGAAGAGCAGCGGAACGGCGGTCAGGAAGCACTGGGCGGCCAGGCGGGTGGCGGTGTCGAAGATGTTCACGGACACCATGCGGTCGGCGAGGTGCGTGACGACCGGGAAGCGGGTCTCCGCCCGCCGGTGCGCGGCCTTCGCGGCGGCGACCAGACGCGCGGTCCGCTCACGCCACCGGGACACACCGGACCCGCCGGACACGCCGGACCCGGACGCGCTGGACCCGGACGCGCCAGACCCGGACGCGGCGGACCCAGACGCGCCAGACCCGGACGCGGCGGACCCGGACCCGCCAGACCCAGACACGCCAGACCCAGATGCGCCAGACCCGGACGCGCCAGACCCGGACTGGCCCGCCCCGGACCCACCGGACCCGGACACGCCAGACCCGGACTCGTCAGCGCGGGACCCACCGGCTCTGGCCCCACCGGACCCGGACGCGTCGGCCCGGGACCCGCTGTGCGGTCTGCGCCCGCTGGTCGGCATCGCCTGCTCCTTTCCCTGCCGTCCAGGGTGCGGGGCGGGCGGTGCGACGGCACCCCGTGCCGTGCGGTGCCGTCAGGGCAGCTGCTGGGCGAACGCCTCGTAGGCCCGCTCGTCGAAGAGCACGAACCGCACCTCCTCGACGGCGGTGTCGGCGTCCCGGACGGTCTCGACCGCGATCCGGGCGCCGTCGTCCATCGGCCAGCCGTAGACGCCGGTGGAGATGGCGGGGAACGCGACCGTGCGGGCGCCGAGTTCGTCGGCGCGTCGCAGGGACTCGCGGTAGCAGGAGGCCAGCAGCTCGGAGCGGTCCAGGCTCTGGGAGTGGACGGGGCCGACGGTGTGGATGACCCACCGGGCGTCGAGGTCGCCGGCCGTGGTGGCGACGGCCTGTCCGGTGGGCAGGCCCTTGCCGTAGTGCGAGGCGCGCAGCTCCCGGCACTCCGCGAGGATGGCGGGGCCGCCGCGGCGGTGGATGGCGCCGTCGACGCCTCCGCCGCCGAGCAGGGAGGAGTTGGCCGCGTTGACGATGGCGTCGACGCTCTGCCGGGTGATGTCGCCCTGGACGAGGGTGATACGGGTCATGACTGTCGCAACCTCCTCCACACGGCCTTCGCCGCGTTGTGCCCCGACATGCCGTGCACGCCCGGTCCGGGCGGGGTGGCGGACGAGCAGATGAAGACGGCCGGGTGCGGGGTGCCGTACGGGTGCAGGGACAGCTTGGGGCGCAGCATGATCTGCAGGCCGGAGACCGCGCCGGTGCCGATGTCGCCGCCGACGTAGTTGGCGTTGCGGGCGGCGAGTTCGGCGGGTCCGGCGGTGGCGCGGGCCAGCACGCGGTCGCGGAACCCCGGGGCGAAGCGCTCCAGTTGACGCTCCATCACCTCGGTGAGGTCGCCGGTCCAGCCGCTGGGCACATGGGCGTAGGCCCAGAACACCTGCTTGCCGTCGGGGGCGCGGCCCGGGTCCACGACGCTCGGCTGCACTGTGATCATGAACGGCCGGTCGGGGGCGCGGCCCTCGCGGGAGGCGGCGCGCAGGGCGGTGCCGATCTCCGCGCTGTCCGCGCCGATCTGCACGGTCCCGGCGCGGCGGGCCTCCGGCGCCGTCCAGGGGACCGGCCCGTCCAGCGCGTAGTCGATCTTGAAGACGCCCGGGCCGTACCGGTAGCCCTGGTAGTAGGTGCCGAAGCCGGCGATACGGGCCAGGGCGGTGGGCGAGGTGTCGAAGATGTACGACCGCGCGGGCGGCAGGTCGTCGAGGCGCTTGACCTCGTAGTCGGTGTGGATCGCACCGCCGAGGTCCTCGAGATACGCGGCGAGGGCGTCGGAGATGGCCTGGGAGCCGCCTCGGGCCACCGGCCAGCCGCGGGCGTGCGCGGCGAGCGCGAAGACCAGGCCGACCGCGCCGGTGGCGAAGCCGCTGAGCGGGGCCATGACGTGGGCGACGAGTCCGGCGAAGAGGGTGCGGGCCCGCTCGTCGCGGAAGCGGCGCAGCAGCAGGGTGGCGGGCGGCAGCCCGGCCAGGCCGAACCGGGCGAGGGTGACCGGGTCGCGCGGCAGCGCGGTCAGCGGCAGGGACATGAAGTCCCGGGCCAGGGTGTCCCACTTGGGCAGGAACGGCTCGACCAGCCTGCGGTAGGTGCCCGCGTCACGCGGCCCGAAGGAGGCCGCGGTCTCGGCGACGGAGCGGGCCAGCACGGCCGCGCGGCCGTCGGGGAACGGGTGCGCCATCGGCAGGTCCGCGTGCAGCCACTCCAGGCCGTACCGCTCCAGGGGCAGGGCGCGGAACGCCGGCGAGTTGATGCCCAGCGGGTGGGCCGCGGAGCACGGGTCGTGCCGGAAGCCGGGGAGGGTGAGCTCCTCGGTGCGGGCGCCGCCGCCCACGGTGTCCTTCGCCTCGAAGAGCGCCACGGAGAAGCCGCGCCGGGCCAGCTCCACGGCGGCCGTCAGGCCGTTCGGCCCCGCCCCCACCACGACCGCATCGAGCATCGACGGCACCTTGGGAC
The DNA here is from genome assembly GCF_042721035.1 of Streptomyces sp. NPDC058464. NCBI lineage: Bacteria > Bacillati > Actinomycetota > Actinomycetes > Kitasatosporales > Streptomycetaceae > Streptomyces > Streptomyces sp. NPDC058464. The sequence goes on along the minus strand of NZ_JBHXMA010000021.1, from coordinate 144,968 downwards.
CCCTTCGTCAGCCGATGGCCACTCGGGTTCAGGATATGCCGGGGGACTGACACTCCCCTCGCTCGGGTTACCAGTGCGGGTTCAGCAGCAGGTCCACGATCCGGTGGGCGGTGGCGGCGTCGCGGGCCGCGGTGAACGGCAGGGCGTTGTCGCCCGTGATCCGGAAGGGTTGGCCGGCGATCGTGAGGTGGGCGCCGCCCGCCTCCTCGACCAGCAGCAGCCCGGCCGCGTGGTCCCAGGCGGCCTCCCAGGAGAACGCGGTGGCGTCCAACTCGCCCCGGGCGACGGCGAGATACTCAAGTCCCGCCGAACCGCAGGCCCGCGGGGCCACGCCGTCGGTCCACAGGGCGTGCAGCGCGCGCTTCTGCGCGTCGGTCGTGTAGTCCGGGTGGGAGGTGGCTATGCGCAGGTCGCGGCCCGCCTCGGGCGCACCGGCGAGCAGCCGCTCGCCGTCGAGGAAGGCGCCCTTGCCCCGTACCGCCGTGGCGAGTTGCTCGCGGGCCGGGGCGTAGGTCCAGGAGGCGAGCAGGACGCCCCGGTGGGCGAGCGCCACCAGCGTGCAGAAGCCGTCCTCGCCGCGGACGAACTGGCGGGTGCCGTCGACCGGGTCGACGATCCACACCGGCGCGTCGCCCTGGAGCGCGTCGTACGTCTCCGGGTCGGCGTGCACCGCCTCCTCGCCGACGACGACGGAGCCGGGCAGGAGGGCGCCGAGCTCCGCGGTGAGATACCGCTCGGCGAGCCGGTCGGCGTCGGTCACCAGGTCGTGCGGGCCGCTCTTCTGGTCGACCTCGTGGTCGGCGAGCCGGCGCCAGCGGGGCAGGATCTCGGTCCGTGCGGCCTTGCGGACGGCGTCCTCGACGTCACCGGCGTGCTGGAGGAGAAACTCGTCGATGGTCTCCGTTGCTTCGATCATGCCTCCATGAGAGCACGCGCCACTGACAACAATCCCCAGGGGTTCGATGTACGGCGCATGGAATACGGACGAACAGGCGGTGCCGACGTCCGGCGGGCCGTCGCCGGACGTACCAGGTCAGCGCGTCGGCGTCAGCGTCCGACCGCGTAGCCCTGCATCCCGCGCGGGTTGGCCGCCGCCGACAGCACCCCTGTCTCCGGGTCCCGCGCCACCGCGCACAGCCGCCCCTCCGACCAGCCCGGCCCGACCGTCACGTCGTGGCCGCGCCGCCGCAGCTCCGCCACGGTCTCCGGGTCCGTGCGCGACTCGACGGTCAGGCTGCCGGGGCGGCGGCCGCGCGGGTAGAAGGAGCTGGGGAAGCTGTCGTTGTGCCAGTTCGGGGCGTCGATCGCGCCCTGGAGGTCGAGGCCGCCGCGGACCTGGTCGCGCAGCGCGACGGCGAGGAAGAAGTGCAGCTGCCACTGGTCCTGCTGGTCGCCGCCGGGCGTGCCGAAGGCCAGCGCCGGGACGCCGTCGCGCAGGGCGATCGACGGGGTGAGGGTGGTGCGGGGGCGCCGCCCGGGCGTGAGGGAGTTGGGCAGTCCCTCCTCCAGCCAGGCCATCTGGAGCCGGGTGCCCAGCGGGAAGCCCAGCTCGGGGACGACCGGGTTGGACTGGAGCCAGCCGCCGCTGGGCGTGGCCGCGACCATGTTGCCCCAGCGGTCGACGACGTCCAGGTGGCAGGTGTCGCCCCGGGTGGTGCCGTCGGCGGCGACCTGGGTGGTGCCGTCGGCGGCGACCTGCGCGACGGTCGGCTCACCGGCACCCAGCGGGTCGAAGGCGCCGCTCCTCCCGGCCTCCACGCGCGCGTACCCGGGCAGCCGGGGCACGCGCCCGCCGGGGCTGCCGGGCCGCAGCTCGTCGGAGGCCTTGGCGCCGATCAGGTCCCGCCGCCCGGCGTTGTACGCGTCGGAGAGCAGGTCCGCCAGCGGCACCTCGGCCGCGTCCCCGTACCAGGCCTCGCGGTCGGCCATGGCCAGTTTGCAGCCCTCGACGAGGAGGTGGACGTAGTCGGCGGAGCCGTACGCGGGCAGGTCGGGCGGCAGCAGGGCGAGCTGCTGGAGGAGGGCCGGGCCCTGGCTCCAGGCGCCCGCCTTGCACACGGTCCAGCCGTTCCAGTCGTACGACACCGGGCGCTCGTAGCTCGCGGACCAGGCGGCCAGGTCGGCGGCGGTGAGGGTGCCGGTGTGCCGGGTGCCGCTGGTGTCCATGGTGGGGCGGGCGGCCTGCCGGACCAGTGCCTCGGCGATGAAGCCGGTGCGCCACACCTCGCGGGCCGCGTCGATGCGGGCCTCCCGGTCCCCGGCGCCCGCGGTCTCGGCGAGCAGCCGTTTCCAGGTGGCGGCGAGGGCGGGGTTGCGGAGGAGCTCACCGGTGCGGGGCGCCCGGCCGCCGGGCAGGTAGAGCTCGGCCGAGGACGTCCACTCGGTCTCGAACAGCTTGCGGACGCTCTCCACCGTCGCGCCCACGTTCTCCACGGGCGGGTGCCCGTGCTCGGCGTACCCGATGGCGTACGCGAGGACCTCGTCCAGCGGCTTGCTGCCGTGGTCGCGCAGCAGGAGCAGCCAGGCGTCGAAGGCGCCGGGGACGGCCGCGGCCAGCGGGCCGGTGCCGGGGACGAGGTCCAGGCCGAGCGCGCGGTAGTGGGCGACGGTGGCGCCGGCCGGGGCCACGCCCTGGCCGCACAGCACCCGTACCTCGCCGCCGGCCGGGGCGAGCAGGATCGGCACCTCGCCGGCCGGCCCGTTGAGGTGCGGCTCGACCACGTGCAGGACGAAGGCGCCGGCGACGGCCGCGTCGTACGCGTTGCCGCCGTTCTCCAGGACGGCCATGGCCGACTGGGAGGCCAGCCAGTGCGTGGACGACACCATGCCGAAGGTGCCCTGGAGGGTCGGACGGGTGGTGAACTGCATCTGTCACCTCGCTGTGCGCACGGCCGGGCCAGGTGTCTGGCTGTTACATGCTTTCACGGCCGTGGCGAGGCGAACCCCCTGCCGGGGGCTCGCCTCTCCCCCGTCCCTACTTGTCCGAGTCGGGCTTGTTGGTCGCCGCCGCGTACGCCTGGGCCGGTGTCATCGCGATCCCGTTGAGGCTGACCGTCTTGTACTGGCTGACCTTGGCGCAGGTCTTGGAGTCACTGGCCGTCGAGGCGTTGGCGTTGGCGACGGCCGCCTTGGTGTCGCCGGCGCTCGCCGGGAAGGAGGTGCCGGTCGTCCAGTCGCTGCCGATCACGAGGGTGACGCCGGTGCCGCTGCCCGACTTGACGTGCGAGCTGGGCAGGTCGAGGGCCTTGGCGACGGTCTGTGCCTCGGCCTTGTCGCCGCTGCCGTAGGTCAGGGTGGTGGTGGTCGCGGAGTTCGGGGCGTTGGCCGTGCTCGTGCCGGTGCTGAAGCCCTGCGAGATCAGGGAGTTGGCGATGGCGGAGGCGCGGCCCGTGATGTCGGTGCCGTTCTCGACGGTCACGGCGATCTGGGACGCGGGGACGGTCGCGGTGGCCGTCGGCTCGGCGCTCGCGGTCGCCGAGGCCGCCGACGACTTCTTGCCCGAACTGGTGGTCAGCGACTGGTCGTTGGCCATGGTGGCGAACAGGTCCTTGGCGCCCTCGCCGACCACGACCCGGTTGCTGTTGTTCGGGTCGGGCGCGGTCTGCATGGTGGTGAAGGTCATCCGCTTGGTGGGGACCTTGTTCACGTCGGCCGCGAGCGAGATCAGCTTCTTGACGCTGCCCAGTTCGTCGTCCACGGTGAGCGCCTTGGTGGCGGCGTCCGCGAGGTTGTATACGGCGGTGGGGTCGGTGAGGGTGCCCGCGCTCTTGAACTTGCGGATCATCGCGCTGAGGAAGATGTGCTGGGAGATGGTGCGGCCGAGGTCGCTGCCGTCGCCGAAGCCGTGCCGGGAGCGGACGAACTCCAGTGCCGCCTCGCCCTTGAGGGTGTGGGTGCCCTTGGACAGCTTCAGGTGCGAGTAGGTGTCGTACACGTTGGAGTTGACGCACACCGAGACACCGCCGACCGCGTCGGACATCTTGACCACGCCGGAGAAGTCCAGCTTGACGAAGTGGTCGATGGGGATGCCGGTGAGCTGGTGGATGGTGTCGACCTGGCAGGCGGGCCCGTACTGGAGGGCGCTGTTGACCTGGCCGTAGTAGCCCGACGTGGAGGTGTTGTTCTCGGTGTCCTTGCAGGCCGGGACGTCGACCATGGTGTCGCGCGGGATGCTCATGACCGTGGCGTTGGAGCGGTCGGCGGATATGTGGACGACCATCTCCACGTCCGCGTTGCCGTTGCCGCTCTGTACGCCGGTCTCCTTGCAGCCGCCGCCGAGCTTGCAGTCGGTCTTGCTGGTACGGGCGTCCGAGCCGATCACCAGGATGTTGATCGGGGTCCGGCCGAAGGCGTCGGCCTTCTCGGTGCCGCCCTTGCCGTCCAGGGAGACGCTGTTGATGTTGCCGTTGAGGTGCTGGTAGAACCACCAGCCGGCGCCGGCCGTGACCAGGACCAGGACGGCCGTGACCAGGCCGAGGATCTTCATGACCCGCTTGCCGCGGCCCGCCGGTCTGGCCCGCCGGGAGCCCCTGCTGCCGCGGGTCTTGGCCGCCTGCCGGGCGGCGGCCCGGCCGCCGGTCGGCCGCGTCCCGTCGGGCAGGGAGCCACGCTGTCCGGGCACCCGGTCGGTGCGGCTGCGTGTGGCCTGGCCTCCCGGGCCGTCCCACGGGTCGGTCATCTTCCACTCCCATGAACGGTCGGGTCCGTCTGCGGGTACGGTCGGGCGTACGCGGCGGGACACTGGCCACCGCGAGGTGGGCCCTCTTGGGTTGCGTGATTGCGCAATCTAACAAACCCACAGCCCCGACAGCACAGACCCCACCCGAATTCACAGGTGAGGGATCTCATGAAACCTCCGGGACACACACACCGTCCGCCCTCGCGCACCGCTCCGTGTCCGCGCGGTCAGACACCGGCCTCGTACAACCGCCGCACCGGCGCCGGGGCCTGGTGCGAGCGCGCGGTCAGCTGCCCGACGGCGACCCGCACCACGGTCACGATGTCCGGATCGTCCACGTAGTAGACCTGCCGCCGCCCCTCCCGCCGGGACCGCACCAGACCGGCCAGCTTGAGCTTGGCCAGATGCTGGCTGACCGCCGGCAGGGCGCCGCCGACCCGGTCGGCGAGGCGTGTCACGTCACTCTCGCCCTGGGACAGCGCCCACATGATGTGCAGCCGGGCCGGCGAGGCGAGCAGCCCGAACACCGCGGCCGCCTCCGCCAGCACCCCGTCGGAGGGATCCGTGAAGCCCCCGATGTCCTCCCCCACAGCCCGCTCCCCCCATCACAGCCTCCGCACAGACGCCCACTCAGTGTAGGCGTGCGGTCACCGTCCCCGGCACGGCCTCCCCGCAATGTCCGCCACGTGTTCCCCGCATTGTCATGAGCGGGTGACAGATCATCGACGGCTCGACGTCAGGCATGGCCCGCGGCCACCGCCGTTCATAAGCTTGCGCAACAACGCAACTCAGCGGAGTAGCACCCGTAACGCGGCAGACGCGGCATTCGCACTGGAGGACAACGAACGTGGGCATCATCGGCTGGATCGTCCTGGGTCTCCTCGCCGGAGCCATCGCCAAGGTCCTGCTGCCCGGCCGTGACCCGGGCGGCCTGATCGGCACCACCCTCATCGGCGTCGCGGGCGCCTTCGTCGGCGGCTGGCTCTCGGCCCGCTTCCTCGACCGCCCGGTCGAGAACCACTTCTTCGACCTCTACACCTGGGGCGCCGCCATCGCCGGCTCCCTGGTCCTGCTGATCGGCTACCGGATCCTGTTCGGCGACTCGCGCCGCGCCTGAGACACCGGACCGGCACGGCGGTGACTCCCGTCACCCTCGAAGGCCGGCTGCAGTCACGACATTCCGGATGTACAGGGACCGCGGACGCACGACATTCCGGATGTAGGGGGACGGCCCCCGGCCACCGTCAACCAGGCGCCGGGGCCGCCCCACAGGCAAGGCATCGATTTCACTTCCGCCCCACAGGGACTCGTGTGAAACTGGCGTCCCGTCCGCAGTGTGGACTCCTCCGCACACCGTCCCCCAGCGAGAAGTGCGACTTGCGTTCTCTTCCACTGCCACTCGCCCTCACCGCGCGCCTGACGCCGGTCGCCGTGCTCGCCTGTGCGGGCTGGGTGATGGCGTCGGGCCCGGACACGACGACGTCCACCAGCGCCTCCGGTGACACCTCCGCCCAGCAGACGGCCGGCCAGTCGGGGAGCGACTCCCCCTCGACGTCCTCCGCTTCGACGGCGGCCACCAAGACGTACTCCGCCGCCCCCGCCCCCTGCGGGAGCATCCCGGTGGCCACCATCAAGTCGCTGGTGCCCGGCGCGAAGACGGCCGGCAAGGAGATTCCCTCCACGGACACCAAGCTGCGCCGCACCTGCTCCTGGAACGCGCTCAAGGGGTACGACTACCGCTGGCTCGACGTCTCCTTCGAGATCATGGACACGAACGCGGCGGCCGCGAAGGAGTACAAGGACCGGGTCGCCGAGAAGAGCGGCGGCGGGGCGGTGCCGGGGCTCGGCGACAACGGCTACTCGGTCGTGAACCTGACCACCGAGGACAAGCAGCAGACCCGTGAGGGCGTGGTGCTGGCCCAGGTCTCCAACGCGCTGGTGGTCGTCACCTACAACGGCAGCGACTTCGAGTCCAAGAAGGCGCCCAGCACGGACGTGATCAACAAGGGTGCCATCCAGGCGGCGAAGAGCGCGGTGACCGCGCTGAAGGGCAGCCAGTGACCGGACCGGCCGCCCTTCGCGCGTTCACTGCTCGCCCTCACGCCTCCTTGGGCGGCACCAGCAGGGTCAGCCCCAGGTACAGCACCAGGGACGTGCCGAGGCCGACCGCCCAGCCGTAGTCGGCGAGCGAGGACAGGGCCGGGATGGGACGGCCGTCGATCAGCGGTTTGAAGCTGGCGCCGCCGATCGCGAGGATGCCGCCGACGAGGAAGGCGAAGACCGCCCGCCAGTTCCAGCCGCCGTCGTACCAGTAACGGCCGCCCGTGCGGTACAGGTCGGTCAGGTCGAGGCCGGTGCGGCGCAGGATCCAGTAGTCGGCGATGAGGATGCCGGCGACCGTGCCGAGCAGACCGCCGACCAGACCGAGCCAGGTGAAGATGTAGCCCTGCGGGTCGGAGTACAGCTTCCACGGGAAGATCAGCACGCCGAGGACGCAGGTGGCCAGCGCGCCGGTGCGGAAACTGATCTTCCGGGGCGCGATGTTGGAGAAGTCGAAGGCGGGCGAGACCAGGTTGGCCGCGATGTTCACGGACAGGGTCGCCACGAGGACGGTGACCAGGGCGTAGAGCAGGCCGACCACGTTGTCCGTCTTCGCGGCGAGCTGTACCGGGTCCCAGATCGGCTGCCCGTACACGGCCTGCGAGCCGGAGGTCACCAGGACGGAGAGGAAGGCGAAGAGGGTCATGGTGGTGGGCAGGCCGAGGGCCTGGCCCCAGGTCTGCGCCTTCTGGCTCTTGCCGTACCGGGTGAAGTCGGGGATGTTCAGCGACAGCGTCGACCAGAAGCCGATCATGCCCATCAGGGACGGCCAGAAGATCTTCCAGAAGCCGCCGCCCCAGCCGAGCTTGGAGGGCTGGTCGAAGAGCGGGCCGAGGCCGCCGGCCTTGTTGCTCATCCAGATCAGCATCACGACGGCGCCGACGATCACGAAGGGCGCGGCCCAGTTCTCGAAGCGGCGGATGGTGTCCATGCCCCGGTAGATGATCGCGACCTGGAGCACCCAGAAGAGCGCGAACGACAGCCACATGGTCCAGGCGTAGCCGCCGATGTGCGAGGCGTTGGCCCAGCTGTCGCCGATCAGCTTGCCGGCGAGGAAGTAGATGGCCTCGCCGCCGATCCAGGTCTGGATGCCGAACCAGCCGCAGGCCACCAACGCCCTTACGACAGCGGGGAGGTTGGCGCCGCGCACACCGAAGGAGGCGCGGGCGAAGACCGGGAAGGGGATGCCGTACTTCGGTCCGGCGTGCCCGGTGAGCAGCATCGGGACGAGGACGATCAGGTTGGCGAGGGCGATGGTGAACACGGCCTGTTTCCAGTCCATGCCGACCGCGATGAGCCCGGAGGCCAGGGTCCAGGACGCCGTGTTGTGGGCCATGCCGACCCAGAGCGCGGTGAAGTTGTACGTGGTCCAGGTGCGCTTCTCGACGGGGACCGGCAGCAGGTCCTCGTTGGCGTACGGACCGCTCGGCGGCGGAGAGCCCGGGGTGAGCTCGACGCGCCCGTCGGGGAGGGAGACTTGACCGGAGATGGGTATGGCCGAGGGAGCGGTGTCGGTCATGGGCAGGCCAATCGTGGTGAGGTGGGACGGGAAAGGCCGTGCGGGCGGGGCGGGGGGGTACGCGGGTGGGGCGGCGCCCTGACCCCCTTCCCGGGACGGCGGGAAGGGGGAGACCAACTGCCAGGTGTGGGCTAGCCGTTGACGGCCGGGATGACCTTCGTCCCGTACGCGTCGATGGTGGCCTCCTGGGCGTCGTGCATGTCGTAGACGGCGAACTGGTCGACGCCCAGCTCACGCAGGGCGTTCAGCTTCTCGATGTGCTTCTCCGCCGGGCCGATGATGCAGAAGCGGTCGACGATCTCGTCGGGTACGAACTCGGTGTCCGGGTTGTCCGCGCGACCGTGATGCGAATAGTCGTACCCCTGGCGGGCCTTGATGTAGTCGGTGAGTTCGTCGGGTACGGCGGCGGAGTGCTCGCCGTACTTGGAGACGAGGTCGGCCACGTGGTTGCCGACCATGCCGCCGAACCAGCGGCACTGGTCGCGGGCGTGGGCGAGGGCCTCGGGCGAGTCGTCCTCGGTGACATAGGCCGGGGCGGCGACACAGATGGTCACCTCGGACGGGTCGCGTCCGGCGGCCACGGCCGCGTCCTTCACCGCCTTGACCATGTACTCGGTGAGGTAGAGGTCGGAGAGCTGGAGGATGAACCCGTCGGCCTCCTCACCGGTCATCTTCAGGGCCTTCGGGCCGTACGCGGCCATCCAGACCGGGAGTTGGGCACCCGGCTTGATCCACGGGAACCTGATCACCGTGCCGCCCAGGTCGGCCTCGCCGCCGCCGCCGAGGGCGCGGATCACCTTCATGGCCTCGCTGATCCGGGCGAGGGTGTTGGGCTTGCGGCCGGCCACCCGCATCGCGGAGTCGCCGCGGCCGATGCCGCAGACCGTGCGGTTGCCGAACATGTCGTTGAGGGTGGCGAAGGTGGAGGCGGTGACCTCCCAGGTGCGGGTGCCCGGGTTGGTGACCATCGGCCCGACCGTCAACTTGCTGGTGTTGGCCAGGATCTGACTGTAGATCACGAACGGCTCCTGCCAGAGCACGGCGGAGTCGAAGGTCCAGCCGTAGCGGAAGCCGTTGCGTTCGGCCCGTTTCATCAGGCTGACGACCCGGGAGGCCGGCGGGTCGGTCTGCAGGACGAGTCCGAAGTCCATGGGCGCCTCTCCTAGTTGAGGTACTGACAGGTGGAGCGCGGGGTGTAGACGCCGTGCCCGGCGCGTCCGGTGTACTCCCGCTCGGTGATGACGAGTTCGCCGCGCGAGAGGACCGTCTCGACCCGGCCGGTCAGGTGCTTGCCCTCGTACGCCGAGTAGTCGACGTTCATGTGGTGGGTCTCGGCGGAGACGACCTGCTCCGCATGCGGGTCGTAGATGACGACGTCCGCGTCGGCACCCGGGGTGATGGTGCCCTTCTTCGGGTACATGCCGAACATGCGGGCCGGGGTGGCACAGGCGATCTCGATCCAGCGGCGGCGCGAGATGTGCCCGTCGACGACGGCCTGGTGCAGCAGGTCCATCCGGTTCTCGACGCCGGGCAGGCCGTTGGGGATCTTCGAGAAGTCGCCGCGGCCCAGCTCCTTCTGGCCGACGAAGCAGAAGGGGCAGTGGTCGGTGGAGACGACCTGGAGGTCGTTGGTCCTGAGGCCCTGCCAGAGCTTGGCCTGGTGCTCCTTGGGGCGCAGCGGGGTGCTGCACACGTACTTCGACCCCTCGAAGTCGGGCTCGGCGAGGTTGTCGGTGGAGAGGAAGAGGTACTGGGGACAGGTCTCGCCGAAGACGGGGAGCCCCTCGTCGCGGGCGCGGGCCAGTTCGGCGACCGCCTCCATCGCGGAGACGTGCACGACGTAGAGGGGCGCGCCGGCGACCTGGGCGAGCTTGATGGCGCGGTGGGTGGCCTCGGCTTCGAGGAGGGCCTTCCGCACCTCCCCGTGGTACCGGGGGTCGGTCTCGCCGCGCGCCAGCGCCTGCTCCACCAGCACGTCGATGGCGATGCCGTTCTCGGCGTGCATCATGATCAGGCCGCCGTTCTCGGCGGAGCGCTGCATGGCGCGCAGGATCTGGCCGTCGTCGGAGTAGAAGACGCCGGGATAGGCCATGAACTGCTTGAAGGAGGTGACGCCTTCCTCGACGAGGAGGTCCATCTCCTTGAGCGTCTCCTGGTTCACGTCGGAGACGATCATGTGGAAGCCGTAGTCGATGGCGCAGTTGCCCTCGGCCTTGGCGTGCCAGGCGTCCAGGCCCTCGCGCAGGCTGTGGCCGACGCTCTGCACGGCGAAGTCGACGATGGTGGTCGTGCCGCCCCAGGCGGCGGCCCGGGTGCCGGTCTCGAAGGTGTCGGAGGCGAAGGTGCCGCCGAACGGCAGCTCCATGTGGGTGTGGGCGTCGACACCGCCAGGGATGACGTACTTGCCGGTGGCGTCTATGGTCCGCTCGGCGGTGAAGGCCTCGGCGGCGGGGGTGCCGGTCGCCGCGAGGGCGGCGATGCGGCCGTCCTCGATCAGGACGTCGGCGTGGATCTCGTCGGACGCGGTGATGACGAGTCCGCCACGGATTACTGTCCGGCCGGTCATGGGGTCCTCTCCTTCGTGGTCACGTGCGGGTCCGACGTAGCTGGTCGCGCCCACGCGGCGGCAGCCGCAAATTCAACACAGCCCCGCGCCCCTGACGGGACGCTTTCAGCGGGGGCGCGATCAGGGAGCCGTCAGTGGGGCGTACGCGTCCGGGCGGCGGTCCCGGAAGAACTGCCAGCGGTCGCGGACCTCGCGGAGCTTGGCCAGGTCCAGGTCGCGGACGACCAGTTCGGTCTCCTTGTCGGAGGCGACCTCGCCGACGAACTGGGCTTCCGGGTCCACGAAGTAGGAGCTCCCGTAGAAGTCGTTGTCGCCGAGCTCCTCCACGCCGACCCGGTTGATCGCGCCGACGAAGTACTCGTTGGCGACGGCCGCCGCCGGCTGCTCCAACTGCCAGAGGTAGCGGGAGAGTCCGCGCGAGGTGGCCGACGGGTTGAAGACGATCTCGGCGCCCGCGAGGCCCAGCGCCCGCCAGCCCTCCGGGAAGTGACGGTCGTAGCAGATGTAGACGCCGATCTTCCCGACGGCCGTCTCGAAGATCGGCCAGCCGGCGTTCCCCGGGCGGAAGTAGAACTTCTCCCAGAATCCCGGGACCTGGGGGATGTGGTGCTTGCGGTACTTGCCGAGGTACGAGCCGTCGGCGTCGATCACGGCGGCGGTGTTGTAGAGGACGCCGGGCTGCTCCTCCTCGTACACCGGCAGGATCATGACCAGGCCCAGTTCGCGGGCGAGCGCCTGGAAGCGCTGGACGATCGGGCCGTCCGGGACCTGTTCGGCGTACTCGTAGAAGGCCTTGTCCTGGACCTGGCAGAAGTAGGGCCCGTAGAACAGCTCCTGGAAGCACAGGACCTGGGCGCCCTGCGCGGCCGCGTCGCGGGCCGCCTGCTCGTGGACCTGGATCATCGACTCCTTGTCGCCGGTCCAGGCGGTCTGGAAGAGGGCGGCACGGATCACTCGGCTCATCGGGACCTCCGGTCGCTCGGGCGTGTGTCGCTCGATGTGCGAGGAGCCTAGAAAGCCCGAAAGCAGGCTTTGAGTGCCATCGTGTCACGTCTGCGGGCGCCCGGCGTTGCACCGTGTCACGCTGCCGTTGGCCCATGTTTCACCGCCGTTTTCCCAGGTCGTCGCATGTTTCACTGCTGTTGCGCGTCGTGCGCGAGGAGTGCGATGTGCACGGAGGCGGCCTGCTCGAAGTCGTCGAGGTCGACGCCGAGCCGGGTCTGTATCGCCTCCAGGCGGCGGTACAGCGCGGGCCGGGAGACGTGGTGGAGCTGGGCGGTGCGGGACTTGTTGCGGCCGGTGGCGAGGTAGGTCCGCAGGACTCCGAGGAGGTCCTGGTCGGTGCCGACCGGACACAGCAGTCCGTCCAGCTCGCGCTCGGCGAAGGACTGGACGTGCGGGTCGTCGCGCAACAGCCGGATCAGGCCGCGCAGGTGGACGTCCTTGAGGCGTACGACGGCCGGGAGGTCGAGGGCGGCGGTGGTGTCGGCGACCGCGTCCGCGACGTGCTGGGCCTCGCGCAGCCCGACGGGCACGTCGTCCCAGACGGTCCGGGCGCCCGCGGCGGCGACCACCGCCCGGGGCCCCGCCGACTCGTCGTGCAGCCGGGCGGCGAAGTGCGCGGCAAGGGCGTCGGCGTCCTGGTCGCGGGCGAGGCTCAGGAGCACGGCGGTGGTGCGCTCGGTGAGTTCGGCGACGAGTCCGGGCAGGCCCAGCAGGCGCAGGATCCGCTCCAGTTGGGCCGGTTCGGCGTCCCGTACGACGAGCGGGACGAAGGTCCGCCGGTTGACCGGGAGCCCGGCCGCCCGCGCCCTGGGCAGGAGTTGGCGTGCCGGTACGACGCCGGAGACCAGGTCGGTCAGCAGGCTCTGCGCGGACTGTTCCTCCCAGGTGTGGGCGGAGCCGCCGCCGAGCATGCGGTGCAGGACGAGGGCCTCGGCGGCTCGGTCGGCGAGCAGCCGGCCGGTGGCGGTGTCGCCGCGGTGGCCGCAGAGCATGATCTGGCCCCAGCGCTCGCCCCGGCCACCCAGTTCGGCGCGGATCCACCCGTCGCCGGTGCCGCCGCCGGCCTGCCGGGCGATGCGTTCCCAGTCACGCAGCACGTCGTCCACCGCGGAGCGCTCCCCCGCGGTGGCGAGGACCCGGTGCGCGAGGTTGGTGACGACGACCGGGCAGGCGCTGTGCACGGCGACTTCGTCGAGGAGCCGTTGGAGGGGGGCGCCGGCCGTGATGAGGCCGGTGAGGGCGGTGCGGACCGACTCGGAGAGGCTGACGGCGGCGAACTTCCGCCGGACCAGGCGGGACTGGACCTCCTCAGTCAGTTCGGCGAAGGGGAAGGGGCGGTGCAGGACCACCAGGGGGAGGCCGCAGCGGTCCGCTGCGCGGCGCATGGCGTCGGGCGGGGAGGGGAAGGCGCGGCCGAGGCCGAGGACCACGGCGGCGGCCTCGGAGCGGTGCAGGGACTGGATGTACTCGGCCTGTTTGTGCTCGTCGCCGGCGAGCAGGACGCCGGTGGTGAGGACCATTTCCCCGCCGGTGAGCATGACGCCGACGTCGGGGGCCTCGGCGACGTGCACCCAGCGGACGGGGCGGTCGAGGTGGGTGGCGCCGGCGACCACCTCGGGGTCTCCGGCCAGGACCCGTTCCAGGGCAAGGATCTGACGGACCGACAGTATGGGGTCTGTGGTGTTCGGGGGGTCCCAAGTGGCGGTCATCTTGCGTGTCCCTTGGTCGGGTGCGGTGCGATGGGAACTGCGGGCCGGTGGGGGCTGGTCGCGCAGTTCCCCGCGCCCCTAAAAGCAGGGGGCTGCACGGCGCCCCTTTAGGGGCGATGGGAACTGCGCGACCGGCCACGACGGCGCCGCAGTCGGCACACGGCATGTCGCGGCACTTCCGGCGGAGCCCCTAGTAGGCACTCCGCAGCGCCTGTTCAAGAATCGCCGCGCCCTCCTCCGCCTCCGTCACCGTCAAGGACAGCGGCGGTGCGATGCGCAGCGCGCTCGTGTTGTGGCCACCGCCCTTGCCGATCAGGAGGCCGCCCTCGCGGGCCGCTTCCAGGATTGCCGAGGCGGACTTGGGGTCGGCCTCGTCGGTGCCGGGCTTGACCAGTTCGACGCCGATCATGAGGCCGCGACCCCGGACCTCGCGTACGCCGGGCAGTTGGGCGGCGACCCCGCGGAGGCGTTCGATGAGGAGGCCGCCGACGCGGCGGGCGTTGCCCTGGAGGTCGTGTTCCAGGAGGTACGACAGGTTGGCGAGGCCCGCCGCCATGGTGATCTGGGTGCCGCCGAACGTCGAGATGCTGTTGGAGTCCAGGCAGTTCATGATCTCGGCGCGGGCCACCACGCCGCCGATGGAGCTGCCGTTGCCGATGCCCTTGGCGAAGGTGAGGATGTCCGGCGGGCCGCTCTGGCCGTGTGCCTGCCAGCCCCAGAAGTGCTCGCCGGTGCGGCCCCAGCCGGTCTGCACCTCGTCGGCGATCCAGAGGATGCCCTGCTCCTGGAGGACCTTGCGGAAGGCCGCATACAGCCCGTCGGGCGGGGAGGTGAAGCCGCCGACGCCCTGGATGGGTTCGGCGATCAGCGCGGCCGGGGGGCGGGTGTGGCCGAGGAGGTCGCGCAGGTCGTCGACGCAGGCCGCGATGAAGTCGCGGTCGTTCAGCTCGGCGAACGGGCCGCGGGTGCGGACGCCGCCGTGCACGTACAGCGTCTGCAGCGGGGAGAGGGAGGTCGGGGACCAGCCCTTGTTGCCGGTGATGCCGACCGCGCTGAAGGAGCGGCCGTGGTAGCTGTTGCGCATCGCCAGGACGGTGTTGGTCCGGCGGTAGGTCGTCGCGAGCAGCAGGGCCGTGTCGTTGGCCTCGGTGCCGGAGGTGGTGAAGAAGACCCGGGCGTCCGGGATGCCGCTCAACTGCGCGATCCGCTCCGCCAGTTCGACCATGGGGCGGTTGAGGTAGAGCGTGGAGGAGTGGATGATCCGGCCGGCCTGCTCGCTCACCGCCTTCGTCACCTCGGGGAGCGCGTGCGCGGTCATCGTGGTGAGGATGCCGCCGAAGAAGTCGAGGTAGCGGTTGCCGGCCGCGTCCCAGACGTGCCGACCCTCGCCGTGGGTGATCTCCAGGGGCTCGTCGTAGTAGAGCGCGAGCCAGTCGGGCAGGACCTGGCGGTGGCGGGCGAAGAGGTCGTTCACGGCTGTACCAGCCCTTCGTAGGCGTCGGGACGGCGGTCGCGGTAGAAGGCCCACTGCTGCCGCACCTCGTCGATCAGGTCGAAGTCGAGGTCACGGACGACGAGTTCCTCACCCTTGTCGCTCGCGACCTCCCCCACGAACTGCCCACGTGGATCGACGAAATAGCTCGTCCCGTAGAAATCGTTGTCCCCGTACTCCTCCTGGCCCACCCGGTTGATGGCGGCGACGAAGTACTCGTTGGCGACGGCGGCGGCCGGCTGCTCCAGCTGCCAGAGGTAGGCCGACAGGCCGCGTGAGGTGGCCGACGGGTTGTAGACCAACTGGGCGCCGTTGAGGCCGAGTTGTCGCCAGCCCTCCGGGAAGTGGCGGTCGTAGCAGATGTACACGCCGACCCTGCCGACGGCGGTGTCGAAGACCGGCCAGCCGGCGTTCCCGGGCTTGAAGTAGTACTTCTCCCAGAAGCCCTTGACCTGCGGGATGTGGTGCTTGCGGTACTTGCCGAGGACGGTGCCGTCGGCGTCGATCACGGCGGCGGTGTTGTAGTAGAAGCCGGACTGCTCGACCTCGAAGACCGGGACGACGATCACCATGCCGGTCTCGCGCGCGAGTTCCTGCATACGACGGGTGGTGGGGCCGTCCGGGACCGGTTCGGCCCAGCGGTAGTGCTCGGGTTCCTGGACCTGGCAGAAGTAGGGGGCGTTGAAGACCTCCTGAAATCCGATGATCTTCGCGCCTCGGCGGGCCGCCTCGCGTGCGTACACCTCGTGTTTCGCCACCATGGACTCGGTGTCGCCGGTCCAGGTGGCCTGGACCAGAGCGGCGCGTACGACGTTGGCCATGAGCTGCTCCTTCTACGCCCGTAGAGGGTCGAAAGTAAGCCTCCTCCGAGCCCTTGCCAAGACCATCGTCGTTAAGCCGCCGAGTCGATCGCGTTTCCTACCTGGCTGGCGGATGCGGAGCCGTCCCGGAAGCGCCGATTCAGCCGGGCTCCGTTCCCGACTGCGGGTGCGTGGGGGCTGGTCGCGCAGTTCCCCGCGCCCCTCAAGAAGCGAGGCCGGCCACCCGCAGTGCGTGCAGCAGGTCCCACTGGCGCTGGTCCGAGACCGACTGCGCCGAACGGAGCAGCAGGGGCACCAGGCGCTGGGGGTCCGGTTCCGCGCTGTGGGCCGCCTCTTCCGGGGTGCGGACCTGGACGTAGGTGTCCAGCAGGGCCCGGGCCTCCCGGTGCCGGCCCTCCGCGTCCAGGACGAGGACGGCCTCGCCGATCTCCGTGGCGGGGCGGGCGACGCCCTGGCGCAGGATCTGCCGGCCGTCGTCGGTCCGGCCCGCGGCGGTCAGGGCGTCGGCGGCCGCGACGAGCCGGACGGGCGGCAGCGAGGCCGCCTCCCAGAGCAGCGTGGCCCAGTCGGCGCCGAGCCCGGCCCGCTGGAGGGCGTCCGCAAGCAGCGGGAACCGGGCGGCGGCCCACTGCGCGGCCTCGGCCAGGAGTGCGTGCGCCTCCCCGGTGCGGCCCTCCGCCCGCAGCTGTACGAGCCGCTCCACGGCGGCCGTCACGGCCCGCCCCGCCTCCTCGTCGGGCTGGGCCACCGCCGGCTCCGGCCGCGCCGGCGCCTCGGTGGCCCCGGCGAACCGGGCGCCGCGCGGGGTCCGGCGGCCGGTGGCGGCCGCGGGCGCGGACGCCTCGGGCGTCTGCGGTACGACGGTGGGCGCGGCCTCGTCCTCGGCCATGCCGGCGAACCGGGCGCTGCCCCGGCGCCGCTTGCGCTGCTTGGCCGGGGCGGAGCCCTCCGGGACCGGGGCGGGGTCCGGCTCGGGAGCCGCGGCCGGGGTCCGCGCCGTTGGGCCCTCGTCGGGCGTGGTCCCGTTCGGGTGGCCGAGCGACGCGGGGCCTGCCTCGCGCGCGTCCACGGCGGTGTACGCGTCCACGGCGGTCGCGGTGTGCGCCAGCGGTTCGGCCGGGCCTGGCCCGGAGGGCTCGCGCGCCGACGGGGTCTCCCCCGACGGTCCGCCCGGGTGCGCGCCGTCCGTCGCCGCCGGCGCCGGATCTCCGGCCCTGCCGGCATCGCCCGACCCGCCGGCCGAGAACGCCTCGCCGGCGCGGAACAGCTCCCTGCCGCCCCCGAGCTGCGTCGTCCGCGCACTCCGCAGGCGTCCGGCGAGTTCGGCCCGGTGCTCCATCCGCCCGATCCGGGCCCGGAGTTCGGCACACCGGGCGGTCGCCCGCTCGTGGTCGTCGCGGGCCCAGGCAAAATCGATGCTCAGGGCCTCGGCCTCCTCGCGGGAGTGCGCGGCGTCGAGGGCGCGGCCCAGCTGGGCCAGCCGTTCGGCGGCGTACCGTTGTTCGCGGAGCGTGCCGTCGAGGCGGTCGCTCAGGTCCTCGCGGGCGCCCGGCCGGGAGTCGTACGCGGTGAGCGCGTCCGCGTGCAGCAGCCGGGCCTGCTGGGCCTCGTGTGCGGCGGCGTCGGTGCCGTACACGGTCGCGAGGTCCTGGAGCAGCGCCTCCACGACATCCCAGGGCGGCACCTCGCGCCCGCCGAGGCAGGCCTGCATACCGTCGGGGTCGCGCTGCCAGAAGACGGCGCACCAGCCGCCGCCCTGGTCCAGGCGCGCCAGCAGGCCGTTCAGGTAGTTTGCGAACTCCCGCACCCGGCCGGGGAGTTGATCCACAGTCATCGCTCGACTCCCGCCAGACCGGAACACTCCGGCTCCGTAGGCAACACCAGTTGTGTTACGGGATTGCTACAGGGGGTTTTCAGCGGGGGCGCAGAGCCCTCATTGCCCGATCTTGACCGATGCGTGTCACACGGCGAGCAGGGCGCACCGCTCCACCAGGTCGTCCATCGACAGGCCCAGGGCGCGGGCCAGCGCGGCGACGGTGAAGAAGGCGGGGGTCGGCGCCCGCCCGGTCTCGATCTTGCGGAGGGTCTCGGCCGAGATGCCCGCCGCGGCGGCGACCTCGGTCATGCTCCGGCCGCCGCGCGCCTCGCGCAGCAACCGGCCGAGCCGCTCGCCGCGTTCGCGCTCTTCCGGGGTGAGAGGGGTACGTACCATGCCGTCATTCTAACCCGGTCGAGAAAACCGGTATATTAATTGGCATGGTGGAACTGAAGACAGACACATCGCTCGATGCCATGTACGCGGCGGGGCAGGTCGTCGGGCGAGCCCTGACGGCCGTACGCGAGGCCGCCGACGTCGGCGTCTCCCTCCTCGAACTGGACGAGGTGGCACGGGAGGTGCTGCGCGCGGCCGGGGCCTCCTCCCCCTTCCTCGGCTACCGGCCCTCGTTCGCGCCCACCCCGTTCCCCGCCGTCATCTGCGCGTCCGTGAACGACGCGATCGTGCACGGCATCCCGACCGCGTACCGGCTGCGCGACGGCGACCTGGTCTCCATCGACTGCGGCGCCGAACTGGACGGCTGGGCCGGCGACTCGGCGATCAGCTTCCCGGTCGGCGAGCCGCGCACGGCGGACGTACGGCTGATCGAGACGGCGGAGCGGGCGCTGGCGGCGGGCATCGCGGCCGCGGTGGTCGGGAACCGCACCGGCGACATCGCGCACGCGGTCGGGCGGGTGTGCCGCGAGGCCGGCTACGGCATCCCGCAGGGCTTCGGCGGGCACGGCATCGGCCGCCGTATGCACGAGGACCCGGAGGTGCCGAACGAAGGCCGCCCCGGGCGCGGCTTCCCGCTCCGGCACGGCATGGCCCTCGCGATCGAGCCCATGCTGATCAGCAGCGGCCGGGACGGCTACCACGAGGCTCCCGACGGCTGGACCCTGCGCACGAACGACGGCTCCCGGGCCGCTCACGTGGAGCACTCGGTGGCGATCACGGAGGCGGGACCGCGGGTCCTCACCGCCCGGAATTCAAAGAACTGACACAGGCTTTTCCTGAGCATTTCTTATCGTGATATGCGGGCCGGTGGAGCACAAATGAATTCTCCAGAACACTGAACAACGGCGGCGGTCCCCCCGTATACATATCCGTGACGGGCGGAGAAACAGCCGCCCAATCAGCGAAGGAGTTCTCATGGAAAACGTGCGCATGCGAGTTCCGTTCCCCCGGCCCACGCGACGCCAGCCGGTCCCTCCGCCGCCTCCGCCCCAGGGTCGGCGGCGGCCCCGGCCGAATACCAACGGCCGCTGATCACCTGACATAACGCGCCGCAGGCGTACCGGCCGGATTCCGGGTCCGGCCGGTACGCCGCAGGAAAAGTGTGTCTATTACCGCGGTATCGCGTCCGGAGTGGCTCCGGTGCTGAATTCTTTCCGGCGGGCAGGGCGGCCGTAGTCCCTGAAATACACGACGTGAAATACGCACAGTGTGAAATACGCACAGCGTGAAATACGCAGTCGCCAGGCGGCCCGCCGCCCGGACGGCTGGACGTGCCCCCCTCCGGCGGGCGTGCGAAGGTGGTGTGACCGGGCCCTGCAGGGGCACCCGCGTGGACCGGCACGTCGACCAGCGAGCGCGTCCCCCAAGGCGCCGGGACGCCGGAACGGAACGAACGCTCATGAACAGCGGCTACCCCGGACCGGGCGACTACGGACAGGATCCCTTCGGGGAGTTCCTCGCGCGCTTCTTCGGTGGCGGCGGAGCCCGCCAGGGTCCCCGGCAGATCGACATCGGCAGGCTGCTGAGCCAGCCGGCCAGGGAACTGGTCAAGGGCGCCGCCCAGTACGCCGCCGAGCACGGCAGCCGGGACCTCGACACCGAGCACCTGCTGCGCGCCGCGCTCACGGCGGAGCCCACCCGCTCCCTGCTGAGCAGGTCCGGCGCCGATCCCGACTCGCTGGCCACGGAGATCGACGGCCGCGCGGGCCCGGTCCAGCACCCGCCCGGCGAGGCGCCCCCACCGACCTCGCTGTCCCTCACCCCGGCCGTGAAGCGCGCCCTGCTGGACGCGCACGACCTGGCCCGGGCCGGCGGGGCCGGATACATCGGCCCCGAGCATGTCCTGGGCGCCCTCGCCGCCAACCCGGACTCGGCCGCCGGGCACATCCTGAACGCCGCCCGGTTCGCCGCCGCCGGCCTGCCGCCGGACACCGCCGAGACCGACCGCTCGCACGCCGGACCGGACACCCGGCGCCGTACGAGCAGCACGCCGAACCTCGACAAGTACGGCCGCGACCTGACCGAGCTGGCCGGGGAGGGCCGCATCGACCCGGTGATCGGCCGCGACGACGAGATCGAGCAGACCATCGAGGTGCTCTCCCGGCGCGGCAAGAACAACCCCGTGCTGATCGGTGACGCCGGCGTCGGCAAGACGGCGATCGTCGAGGGGCTGGCCCAGCGGATCGCCGACGGCGACGTGCCGGACGGGCTCGCCGGGCGCCGGGTGGTCGCCCTCGACCTGTCCGGCGTGGTCGCGGGCACCCGCTTCCGGGGCGACTTCGAGGAGCGGCTCAACAACATCGTGGGCGAGATCCGCTCGCACTCCGACCAGCTGATCGTCTTCATCGACGAGCTGCACACCGTGGTCGGCGCCGGGGGCGGCGGCGAGGGCGGCGCCATGGACGCGGCCAACATCCTCAAGCCCGCGCTGGCCCGGGGCGAGCTGCACATCGTGGGCGCGACCACCCTCGAGGAGTTCCGCAAGATCGAGAAGGACGCGGCGCTGGCCCGCCGCTTCCAGCCGATCCTGGTGCCGGAGCCGACGGTCCCCGACACCATCGAGATCCTGCGCGGCCTGCGCGACCGCTACGAGGCCCATCACCAGGTCCGCTACACCGACGAGGCGCTGGTCGCCGCCGTGGAGCTCTCCGACCGCTACCTCACCGACCGCAGGCTGCCGGACAAGGCGATCGACCTGATCGACCAGGCCGGCGCCCGGGTCCGCCTCGGCGCCCGCACCAAGGGCAGCGACGTGCGGGCTATGGAGCGCGAGATCGAGCGGCTCACGTGCGACAAGGACCAGGCGGTCGCCGACGAGCAGTACGAGCGCGCCACCCAGCTACGCGACCGCATCGGCGAGTTGAAGACCCGCACCACCGAACTCTCCGGCGAGGACGAGGTGGACGAGGGGATGAACCTGGAGGTGACGGCCGAGGCGATCGCCGAGGTGGTCTCGCGCCAGACCGGCATCCCGGTCAGCAGCCTCACCCAGGAGGAGAAGGAACGGCTGCTCGGCCTGGAGGCCCATCTGCACCAGCGGGTCATCGGCCAGAACGAGGCGGTCGCCGTCGTCTCCGAGGCGGTCATGCGCTCCCGCGCCGGGCTCGCCAGCCCCCAGCGCCCGATCGGCAGCTTCCTCTTCCTCGGCCCGACCGGCGTCGGCAAGACCGAACTGGCCCGCGCGCTCGCCGAGGTGCTGTTCGGCAGCGAGGACCGGATGGTCCGCCTGGACATGAGCGAGTACCAGGAGCGTCACACCGTCTCCCGCCTGGTGGGCGCCCCGCCCGGCTACGTCGGCCACGAGGAGGCGGGCCAGCTCACCGAGGTCGTCCGCCGCCACCCGTACTCCCTCCTCCTCCTGGACGAGGTGGAGAAGGCCCATCCCGACGTGTTCAACATCCTGCTCCAGGTCCTGGACGACGGCCGCCTGACCGACTCCCAGGGCCGCACGGTGGACTTCACCAACACGGTCATCGTGATGACGAGCAACCTGGGCTCGGACGTGATCACCAGGCGCGGCGCCGGCATCGGCTTCGGCCCCGGCGGCGAGGAGGCGACGGAGGAGGCCCGCCGCGAACGCGTCCTGCGCCCGCTGCGGGAACACTTCCGCCCGGAGTTCCTCAACCGCATCGACGAGATCGTCGTCTTCCGCCAGCTCACCGGCGAGCAGCTGCACCAGATCACCGAGCTCCTCCTGGAACACACCCGCCGCATGCTGCACGCCCAGGGCGTCACGGCCCACTTCACGGACGCGGCGGTCAACTGGCTGGCAGAACACGGCTACCAGCCGGAGTACGGCGCCCGACCGCTACGGCGGACCATCCAGCGGGAGGTCGACAACCAGCTGTCCCGGCTGCTCCTGGACGGCACGGTCGCCGAGGGCAGCAGGGTGACGGTGGATGTAGAGGGCGAGCGCTTGGTGTTCAACAAGCAGAACCAGTCAAGCGCCCCTGCCTGAGGCGCACCCCAAAGGGGCGCGGGGCTGTATCGATTTGCGGCTCCGCCGCGTGCGCGCGACCAGCCCCCACGCGCCCGCAGACCGCGAACTACGGAGCCGGATCCACCACCTGCGCGGAACCCCCACCCCGCCGCACGGTCTCAGCCGCCGCCAGCCACTTCCCGCCCGGCAGCCGCTGCACACCCGTCGCCGCCCCGATCTCGGGATTCAACGAGAACGAGTGCCCGATGGCCTCCAACTTCCCCCGCAGATCGGCGTCGTTGTACAACGCCGGTTCCAACTCGGTCTTCGCCGCGTTCCGCTGCGACGCCCGGGGCGCGGCGATCGCGTCCACCAGCGGCAGATGCCGGTCGAGGAACTCGGTCAGCACCTGGAGCACGGTGGTGATGATGGTCGCCCCACCGGGCGAACCCACGGCGACCACAGGCTTGTTCGCCTTGTCGAGCACGATCGTCGGCGAGATCGAGGACCGCGGCCGCTTCCCGGGCCCCGGCAGGTTCGGGTCGTGCACCGCGGGGTTCGCCGGGGCGAAGGAGAAGTCGGTCAGCTCGTTGTTGAGCAGGAACCCGCGCCCGGGCACGGTGATCGCGCTGCCGCCGGTCTGCTCGATGGTCAGCGTGTAGGAGACGACGTTCCCCCACTTGTCGGCGACCGTGAGGTGCGTCGTGTTCTCGCCCTCGTACGTGGTCGGCGCCGCCGTGCCCGTCGACCCGGGGTTGTTCGGGTCACCCGGCGCGACCGGGCTGGTCAGCACCGCGTCGTCGCTGATCAGCTTCGCCCGCTCGTCGGCGTACCGCTGCGACAGCAGCCCCTTCGTCGGCACGTCCTCGAACGCGGGGTCGCCGACCCAGCGCCCCCGGTCGGCGAAGGAGATCCGGCTCGCCTCGATGTAGTGGTGCAGGTACTGCACCTCGCTGGCGTTGGAGAGGTCGGTGTTCTCCAGGATGTTGAGGGCTTCCCCGACCGTCGTCCCGCCGGACGACGACGGCGCGATGGAGTACACCTTCAGCCCGCGGTACCCGGTCTCGGTCGGCGCCTGCAACTTGGCCCGGTAGGCGGCCAGATCCTTCGTGGACAGCTTGCCCGCCCGCGCCTTCCACCCCGAAGCGGGGTCCACCGGCGGGTTGTCGACCGTCGACACGATGTCCTTGCCGAGGTCGCCCTGGTAGATGTCCGCGACCCCCTTCTTCCCCAGCTCCTTGTAAGT
This sequence comes from Streptomyces sp. NPDC058464, assembly GCF_042721035.1. Lineage (NCBI taxonomy): Bacteria > Bacillati > Actinomycetota > Actinomycetes > Kitasatosporales > Streptomycetaceae > Streptomyces > Streptomyces sp. NPDC058464. The sequence continues at coordinate 121,641 of NZ_JBHXMA010000021.1, read as the reverse complement.
CCGCGCGAGTTCCGGGTTCTTGAAGGTGGAGCCCACCACCGGCAGCTGCCCGCCCGGCAGGAACAGCTTCGCCGTGTCGGGGAAGTACCGGAACCGTGTCTCGTTCGCGGCGGTCTGCGTCCGGAAGGTGTCGTCGACGACGAACCCGTTGCGGGCGATCCGTTCGGCCGGTTTCAGCACCGTGGAGAGCCGCTCGCTCCCCCACTGGTTCAGCGCCGTCTGCCAGGTCGCCGGCGTCCCCGGCGTCCCGACGCTCAGTCCGCTGCTCACGGCGTCGGCGAAGGCCAGCGGCTGGCCGTTCTCCACGAACAGGTTGGAGTCGGCGGTCAGCGGCGCGGTCTCGCGGCCGTCGATCGTGTGCACGGTACGGGACTTGGCGTCGTAGTAGACGAAGTAGCCGCCGCCTCCGATGCCGGAGGAGTAGGGCTCGGTGACGCCGAGTGCGGCGGCGGTCGCGACGGCCGCGTCGACCGCGTTGCCGCCCTTGCGGAGCACCTCGATGCCGGCGGCGGTGGCGTCCGCGTCGACGCTGGCGACCGCACCGCCGTAGCCGACGGCCACCGGGGTTTTCGCGGCGGTTGCGGCGCCGGGGGCGGGAGGCGCTGCCGCCCCCACCGACACCACCGCGGCCGAGACCGCCAGGACCGTCAGTTTCCGCGCGACAGGGCGACGCATCCGCACCTCCAGTTCCGGAACGTCCGCGCAGCGTATCGACGGGGCCGCAGCCCCGACAGCCACATTCAGGGCACTGTCATATGACTGCCACACTTCGAACACGGGTACGTTCCGGCCACCTGTGACCGCTAGCATGCGCGCCCATGAATGACGACCTGCGCAACATTATCCTCGGCGTCGTGGCGGCCGGCATCAGCGCGGCGCTCGGCTGGCTGGCCCGTACCTCGCTGTGGCGTCGCAGCCTGCGCCGCAAGCAGGCCTTCTTCGGGCTGCCGGAGAACTCGGAGTCCCTGCTGGTCGTCAACCGCGATCCGGCCACCTCCGAACCGGCGGTCCACCGTTTCGACGTCTTCGCCCTCCTGGAGCTGGCCGCGCTGATCAAGGACTGCGGCGCGAACCTGCAGATGGTGACCCAGGACAACGTCCAGCAGGGCTTCGGCGAGCGGACCGAGTTCTGCGTCGGCGGTCCCGGGTCGAATCGCCGGATGCTCGCCCACATGTCGGCGATGCTGCCCGGCGTCCGCGTCAACATCGACCCGGAGCCGGGCCCGGACCGCGGCGCCTTCCAGATCGGCACCGAGCGCTACCGGCTGGATCCGGGCATCACGGAGTACGTGCTGCTGGCCCGCCTGACCGCCGGCCAACGCCCGGACGCGCGCCCGGTGTTCCTCTTCTGCGGACAGCGCGCGATCACCAACCAGGCGGCCACCCGCTACCTCGCCCGCAACCACCAGCGGCTCGCCCGCAAGCACGGCAACAACTCCTTCGTGCTGCTCCTCAAGGTCGTCAACTCGCAGGCGTACGGCCCTGACGTGGTCGAACTCGTCGAGGACGTCACCCGTGCCGCCCAGGCGCCGCTGCCGCCCGCCGCGACCGAGACCGCACCCGCCTCGCACCGCGCGTCCTGACTACCTGCACCCTTCAACAATCGTTACTCGCACGTAACTTACCGACGGGTTACTTGCGGTAAGAGGTCGCGGTTACCGTCGGGTCACTTTGCATTGACACGTATGGGGAGTGACCTGTGGGAACCCAGCGCAAGGCCCTGCGCACGACCGCCGTGGGCGCCGTCTCCGCGACCCTGATCGCCGGAGGCGTCCTCGGGTTCACCCCCGCCGCCCAGGCCGCCACGAACGGCGTCCGCTTCGTCGACATCACCGGCGACGGCGGTACGACGCTCAAGGCGAACGTGGTCACGCCCGCGAGCGCCGACGGCACGCACCGCTACCCGCTGCTCGTCATGCCCACGAGCTGGGGCTTCCCCCAGGTCCAGTACCTGGCCCAGGCCCAGAAGCTCGCCGACTCCGGCTATGTGGTGGTGGCCTACAACGTCCGGGGCTTCTGGCAGTCCGGCGGCGAGATAGAGGTGGCGGGTCCGCCCGACGTGGCCGACGCCTCCAAGGTGATCGACTGGGCGCTCGCCAACACCCCGTCCGACGCCGGGCACATCGGCATGGCCGGCGTGTCGTACGGCGCCGGCATCAGCCTGCTCGCGGCCGCACATGACCAGCGCATCAAGGCGGTCGCCTCGCTCAGCGGCTGGGCCGACCTGATCGACTCGATCTACTCGGGCCGCACCGAACACTCCGAGGCCACGGCCGTGCTGGACGGCGTCGGCCTCGTCACCGGGCACCCGAGCGCGGAGACCAGCCAGGCCCTCAAGGACTTCTTCGCCGCCGACCTGTCCAAGGAACAGGAACTGATCGACTGGGGAAAGAAACGTTCCGCCGCGACCTATGTCGACCAGATCAACAAGAACGGCGCGGCGATCATGCTCGCCAACGCCTGGGGCGACACGATCTTCCCGCCCAACCAGATCGCCGACTTCTACGGCAGGCTGACCGGCCCCAAGCGGCTCGAACTGCGCCCCGGCGACCACGCCACCGCCGAGCTGACCGGACTGTTCGGGCTGCCCAACGACGTGTGGACGGACACCGAGCGCTGGTTCGACCACTACCTCAAGGGCGCGGCCAACGGGATCGACCGCGAGCAGCCCGTGGAGCTCAAGTCCCGTTCCACGGGCGGCTACGAGGGCTATCCGGACTGGAAGTCGGTCGGCGCCACGCGGCGGAAGATCGATCTCGCGGGCACGGCCACCGTGCACGCCAACGTCGACTCGGGCGCGGACGGCGGGACCGTCTTCCTCTCCAGCATCCTCGACCAGGTCGCCCAGCTGCCCCCGGTCGCCTCGATCCCGCTGCTGCCCCGGCGCTGGGCCGCCGTCTGGCAGTCCGAGCGGTACGGCAGCGCCCAGCAGGTGCGCGGCACCGCCCGGTTGCACGCCACCCTCACCCCGACCGCCGAGAGCGGCACCCTCGTCGCCTACCTCTACGACGTGGGGCCGCTCGGCCTCGGCAAGCTGGTCACCCACGCGCCGTACACCTGGCACGGCCGGACGCCCGGCAGGGCGTTCGGCGTGGACCTGGACCTGTTCGCCACGGCCTACGACGTGCCCGCCGGGCACCGGCTCGCGCTGGTGGTCGACACGGTGGACCCGCTCTACATCGAGCACAACCCGTCCGGCGCGCAGCTGACCTTCTCCTCGCCGGTGGACGACCCGTCGTACGTGTCCGTTCCGCTGCGCGAGCAGTGATCTCCGGCTGCCGCCGGCCGGGCCTGGCCCTGGCTGCTGCCCCCTACGGCAGCAGCGTCCCCGGTTCGGCCGGGGCCACCTCGGCGGCCCCGGTCCTGGGACTGTGCTGCTCCCGCCTGGCCACCCAGCCGGCGAACCACGAGAGCAACATGCACATCCCGATGTAGATCGGCGAGATCACCATCACCACAGGGATGAAGGGCAAATCGTAGTCGAGGTTCGAGGCGATCAGTTTCCCGGCATGGAGGAACTCCTCGTAGGTGATGAGATAGCCGAGCGAGGTGTCCTTCAGGGCCACCACGAGCTGGCTGATGATGGCGGGCAGCATGGCCCGTACGGCCTGCGGCACCAGGACGTACGACATGACCTGTGTCTTGCGCATGCCGAGCGCGAACGCGGCCTCCCGCTGGCCGCGTTCGACGCTGTTCACCCCGGAGCGGAGAACCTCCGCGAGCACCGAGCCGTTGTAGAGGGTGAGTCCGGCGACCAGCGCGGGCAGGGGCTGGACCTTCAGCGCCACGAAGACGAAGAAGATCATCACCAGGACGGGCATGGCGCGGAAGAACTCCACGACGACGGTGGCCGCCCAGCGCACCGGGCGGTGCTCGGAGAGCCGTCCGGTGGCCAGCAGCCCGCCGAGCACGAGGGAGAGGACGGCCGCCGCCGCGAAGGCCTTGAGCGTGTTGCCGAGGCCCCGCAGAAGGAGTTCCTGGATTCCCTGGTAGGCGAAGGGCATCCACTTCGTGGAGGTGAACTGGCCGGTGTCGAAGAGGAGATACAGGATCCAGGCGAGCAGGGCGAGGAGGACGGCCGTCGCCAGGACTCCGTACAGCTTGTGCCGTCTCCTGGTGGCGGGCCCCGGGATGTCGTAGAGCGCGGTGGCCTCGCTCATCGGGCGACTCCCCAGGTGCGCTCCATCAGGTTGAACAGGGCGCTGATGGCGAGGGTGATGACCAGGTAGCCGACGGCGATCCAGACGAAGGTCCAGACGATGTTGTAGCCGAGTTCGCTCAGCGTCCGGTAGGTGCCGAGGAGTTCGGTGACGCTGAAGGCGCCCGCGATCGCGGAGTTCTTGGCGAGCGCGATGAGGGTGGAGCCGACCGGCGGGATGACCGACCGGAACGCCTGGGGCAGGATCACCAGTTGGAGGGTCTGCCCGAAGGTCATGCCGAGACTGCGGGCCGCCTCGCCCTGTCCCCTGGGCACCGTGTTGATGCCGGAGCGCAGCGCCTCACAGACGAAGGCGGAGGTGTAGCAGCCGAGGGCGAGGACCGCGAACACCTGGAAGGGCAGCACCAGTCCGAACCGGGGCAGGCCGAGCAGCACCGCGAAGAACAGCAGCGTGAGCGGGGTGTTGCGGAGCACGGTGACCCAGGCCGTGCCGAAGATCCGCAGGGAACCGACGGGCGCCACCCGGAAGGACGCCATCAGGAAGCCCAGGAGAAGGGCCAGCACCGAGGAGTAGACGGTCAGTTCGAGTGTGCCGAGGAAACCCTGGGCGTACGTGTGGAAGTTGTCTGTCAGTACGTTCATGCCGTCCTCGCTCAGCTCGCGGGATAGCGGTCGATCGGGGGCGGCGTGGGGGCGGGTACGCCGGACAGGCCGAGCGTCGCCTCGTACGCCTTCTTCCAGTCGCCGTTCTTCTCACGTGCCTCCAATGCGTCGTCCATCGCGAAGCGCAGGGCGGTGTCGCCGCGGGGGACGCCGATGCCGTACGGCTCCTCGGAGAAGGGCCTGCCGACGACCTTGAGTTCGTCAGGCGCCTTCGCCGCGTAGCCGATGAGGATGGCGTCGTCGGTGGTGACGGCGTCGACCTGGTAGGTGAGCAGGTTGTCGACGCACACGGAGTAGGTGTCGTAGGCGACCAGGACCGCCTTCGGGTAGTCGGCCTTGATCCGCTGGTACGGCGTGGAACCGGCCGCCGAGCAGACGCGTTTGCCGGCGAGGTCCTGGGGGCCGTGGATGTCGTTCTCGTCGCGGCGGACCAGAAGGGACTGGCCCGCCATGTAGTACGGCCCGGCGAAGCCGACGAGCTTCTTGCGGTTGTCGTTGATGGTGTAGGTGCCGACGTAGTAGTCGATCTGGCCGTTCTGCAGGGCGGTCTCGCGGTTGGCGGAGGCGATGGTCCGGAAGCGGATCTTCTTCGGGTCGAGGCCGAGGGAGGCGGAGATCATCCTGGCGATCTCGATGTCGAAGCCCGAGTAGACGCCGGTGGCCGGGTCCCGCTCGCCGAGGTAGGGCTGGTCCTCCTTGACGCCGACGACGAAGTACCCGCGTTTCTTCGCCCGGGTCCAGGTCGGGGAGTCCGGCAGCCGGAAGTCCTGCGCGACCTCGTAGTCGGGGAGCCGGTCGGCCGCGGGGCCCTTCCGCGGCGGGCTGCCCTCCTTGCCGCAGCCGGCGACGCCGAACACGGCGCCGGCGCCGACGAGCAGCGCGGTGAGCAGAGTCAGGACGGCGGGCAGACGGGAGCCGGGCGTACGGGTCGTACGGACCATGGGTGGTGTGCTCCCCGCTCAGTGCTTGAGGATCTTGGACAGGAAGTCCTTGGCGCGCTCGCTGCGCGGGGCGGTGAAGAACTCCTCCGGGGCGCGGTCCTCGACGATGCGGCCGTCGGCCATGAAGACGACGCGGTGGGCGGCGGAGCGGGCGAAGCCCATCTCGTGGGTGACGACGACCATGGTCATGCCGTCCCGGGCGAGCTGCCGCATGACCTCCAGGACCTCGTTGATCATCTCGGGGTCGAGGGCGGAGGTGGGTTCGTCGAAGAGGAGGGCCTTGGGCTCCATGGCCAGGGCACGGGCGATGGCCACCCGCTGCTGCTGGCCGCCGGAGAGCTGTGCGGGGTACTTCTCGGTGTGCGCCAGCAGGCCCACGCGGTCGAGGAGTTCACGCGAGCGCCGGTCCGCCTCGTCCCTCTTGCGTCCGCGGACCTTGATCTGGGCGAGGGAGACGTTCTGCAGGGCGGTCTTGTGGGCGAACAGGTTGAAGGACTGGAAGACCATGCCGACCTCGGCGCGGAGCGTCGCGAGGGCCTTGCCCTCCTGGGGCAGCGGCCGCCCGTCGAGGGTGATCGTCCCGGACTCGATGGTCTCCAGGCGGTTGATCGTCCGGCACAGCGTCGACTTTCCCGACCCCGAGGGGCCGATGACCACGACCACCTCTCCCCTGCCGACGGTGAGGTCGATGTCCTGGAGGACATGGAGCTCGCCGTAGTACTTGTTGACGTCCCGCAGTTCGATCAGAGGATCGACGGCCATCCGCAGCCCTACCCGCTCTCAGCTGTGTCGTGGTTGCCGCAAACTATCCAGCCGTGGGCGGGCTCGATGCACGACACGCACTTTTCGGGCATTAGCCGTATTTACGCCGTCTCTGTCGCGCGCGGGGCGCCGTCGTTCAGGCCTCGGCGACCTCCGCGTAGAGCTGCGAGAGCTCGGGGACCCCGCTCGCGGCCCAGTCGTGTCCCGACTCGACGACCTCGAACTCCCGCCCGGACGCCAGCCGTACGACCGGCTCCCCGTCCGCCCGGATCTCCCACTCGGCGCCGGGCACGGTCCGGATCAGGACGGTGCCCAGATACAGGCCCGCGTCGGTGCCGAGCCAGATCAGGGTGTCCTCGTCGTCCCGCCAGCGCGGGAGCAGCTGGTCGAGGGCCTCCAGCGAGGCCGGGGTGTCGTCGAGCGCGACACCCTCCTCGGCCGCCTGGGCGCGCAGGAGTTCGCACTCGGCGAGCAGATCGGGGTCGGCGACGTGCGGGACGTCACCGGGCTTGCCGTGCCTGTTACCCAGAAAGGGGATGTTCATGGTCCCAGGTTGACACTCACACCTCCAGGTCCACCACCACCGGGGCATGATCGGAAGCGCCCTTTCCCTTGCGCTCCTCGCGGTCGACGTAGGAGTCCTTCACGGCTTTGCCGAATGCTTCGTTGCCGTACACCAGGTCGATACGCATGCCGCGGTTCTTGGGGAAGGCGAGCTGGCGGTAGTCCCAGTAGGTGTACGGGTGGTCGTACTTCAGCGGGCGCGGGACGACGTCGGTCAGGCCGGTCCCGCGCAGGGCGGTGAGCGCGGCGCGCTCGGCCGGGGTGACATGGGTGAGGCCCTCGAAGGCGGCCGTGTCGTAGACGTCGTCGTCGGCCGGTGCCACGTTGTAGTCGCCGAGGACGGCGAAGGGGCGGCTGCCGGCCGCGTCCCCGGCGACGGCGGCCTGCAGCGCCTCGAACCACTGGAGCTTGTAGGCGTAGTGCGGGTGGTCCACCTCGCGGCCGTTGGGCACGTACACCGACCAGACCCGGACCGGGCCGCAGGTCGCCGAGATCGCGCGGGGCTCCACACTGCCGTCGTAGCCGGGGTCGCCGGGCAGCCCCTTGACGACGTCCGCCAGGCCGACCTTCGACAGCACGGCCACGCCGTTCCACCGCCCGGTGGCGTTCACCGCCGCCTCGTAGCCCAGCTCGCGCAGCGGCTCGAACGGGAACTGCTCCTCGGCGACCTTGGCCTCCTGGAGGCAGAGCACGTCGGTGCCGCTGCTCTCCAGCCAGGCGAGGAGCCTCGGCAGGCGGGCGGTGATCGAGTTCACGTTCCAGGTCGCGATGCGCATGCCCCACAACCTACCGGGCCCCTCTGACAACCGGCCTCAGACGTCCGCCGAGGCCCCCGGCGCGAGCCGCTGGTGGTCCGCGCCGCCCAGGGCGCCAATCTGGCGGTCGTAGATCGGCCGGGCCAGGTCGGTGAGCAGGGCGTCGTGGATGTCGTAGGCGCGCCGCGGCTTCACCTCGCGGACGTAGTCGATGACCTCGGAGATCTTGTTCCAGGGGGCCATCACCGGGAGCATCAGCGTCTCGACGGGGTGGTCGGGGACGGTGAGGGCGTCGCCCGGGTGGAAGACCTTCCCGCCGTCGACGAGGTAGCCGACGTTGGTGATGCGCGGGAGGTCCGGGTGGATCACCGCGTGCAGCTCGCCGTGCACCTGGACGTCGAAGCCGGCGGCGGTGAAGGTGTCGCCGTGGCCGACGGTGTGCACCCGGCCCGGGAAGGCCGCCGCGAGCTGGTCGGCGACGGACTTCAGGGTCCAGATCTCGGCGGCCGGGTCGGCGTCCAGAGCGGCCCGCAGCCGGCCCTCGTCGAAGTGGTCCGGGTGCTCGTGGGTGATCAGGATCGCGTCCGCGCCGACGGCCGCGTCCTCCTCGCTGAACCCGCCGGGGTCGAGGACGAGTGTGCGCCCGTCCTTCTCCAGGCGCACGCACGCGTGGGACTTCTTGGTGAGCTTCATGGTCACCATCCTGCCCCCGACCCACCCTCCGGTCCTCGGCGAACCCCCCGATGCCGGGCAGTCCCTCAGCCCTCGGGGGTGGTCTCCTCGCGGATGATCTGCTGGGCCACCCGGAACGCGCTGTTCGCGGCCGGCACCCCGCAGTACACCGCCGCCTGCAGCAGCACTTCCTTGATCTCGCCCGGGGTGAGGCCGTTGCGCAGCGCGGCCCGGACGTGGAAGCCCAGCTCCTCCAGGTGGCCGCCCGCGACCAGCGCGGTGAGCGTGACACAGCTGCGCGAGCGCCGGTCGAGTCCGGGCCGGTCCCAGATCTCACCCCACGCGTAGCGGGTGATGAACTCCTGGAAGTCGCCGGAGAACTCGTCGGCCTGCGCCAGCGCCCGGTCCACGTGCGCGTCCCCGAGCACCTCCCGGCGGACCTTCAGACCCGCGTCGTACGGGTCGGGCCGCCCGAGCGGCTGGGGCGGTACGACGGCCGGCGCGATCTCGGCGATCGGCGCGACCTGGGGAGCGACCTGCGGCACGGCCTGGGGCACGGCCTGGGGCACGGCCTGGGGCGCCGCGAGCAGGACCGGCTTGACCGGAGCGGCCGGGATGGCGATCTGCCCGGTGGTCGAGTCGTAGGCGGGCTGCCAGGCGGCGGAGAAGTGCCGCACCAGCAGCTCGGTGACGGCCGCGGGCTGCTCGACCGGGACCAGGTGGGAGGCGCCCGGTACCACCGCGAGCCGGGCGTCCGGGATCCCGGCGACCAGGGTGCGGGCCTCGGCGGGGCCGGTGACCTGGTCGTCGGAACCGACCAGGACGAGCGTCGGTACTCCGATCCGGGCGAGCTCGTGCCGTACGTCGAAGCCGGCCAGGGCCTCGCAGGCGGCGATGTAGCAGCCGGGGTCGGTGGTGCGGACCATCTGGACGGCCCACTCGGTGATCGCGGGCTGGGCGGCGGCGAACCCGCCGGTGAACCAGCGGTCGGGCGAGGTCCGGGCGATCGGGTCGAGGCCGTTCGTCCGTACGATCACCCCGCGCTGCCGGAACTCGTCGGCCGTCCCGAACCGGGGCGAGGTGGCGACCAGCGCCAGCGAGGCGATCCGCTCCGGGTGCCGCAGGGCCAGCTCGACGCCGACGGCACCGCCGAGCGCGCAGCCCGCGTAGCCGAAGCGCTGCACGCCGAAGGAGTCCAGCGTGGCCAGCAGCCGCGCGGTCAGCTCGGCCACGGAACCGGCCGGGTGCGCCGGGGCACCGCCGTGCCCGGGCAGGTCGTAGCGGAAGACCCGCCACTGCTGGATCAGCTCCGGGATCTGCCGGTCCCACATGTGCCAAGTGGTGCCCAGGGACGGGCCCAAGACCAGTACGGGGGCCTCTTCCGGCCCGTCAAAACGGTATTGCAGGGTGTTGGACGTACTCTCACTCACCCGGCTCACGCTCCCACATCTCACGATTTCTCACGTACCCGGGTGCGATCCCCGTGCAAGCCGTCCCCCGTCGTGGCGGCTTCGCGAAGATCCCCTGCACCCGGCTTCACATACGACCGCCGCGTACCGGGGCTCAGTGGAGGTGGGTGCCGCTCTCCTGAAATTCCTTGTCGCGCCCGGATTCTCGTTGCCGCCAGGCGCCGGGGGGCTCGCCGTGGTGGCGGCGGAAGGCGGCTGCGAAGGCGTAGGGCGAGCTGTAGCCGACGCTCCGGGCGATGCCCGCCATGCCGAGGTCGCCCGTACGCAGATGGTCGCGGGCGAGGGTCATGCGCCAGTCCGTCAGGTACTGCATGGGGGTCTGGCCGAGCGCCTCGTGGAAGGTCCGTGCGAAGGCGGCCCGGGACAGGCCGCTGACTGCGGCGAGTTCGGGGACCGTCCAGGGACGGCCCGCGTCCTCGTGCATGGCCTGGAGTGCGGCGCCGAGGCGGGGGTCGGCGGAGGCGCGGTACCAGCGGGGTGCGTTCGGGCTGCGGCGGAACTCGCTGCGGATGGCGAGCACCAGGAGGACGTCGAGGAGTCGGTCGAGCACGGTGGACTGGCCCGGTTCGGGGTGGGCGAGCTCGTGGGAGAGCAGGGCGATCACGTCCCTGAGCGGATCGCCGACGGCTGCCTGCAGGGTCAGGACCCGCGGCAGGGCTGTGAGCAGCCCGTTGCCGATGTCGCCGGAGAACCGGTAGGCGCCGCAGAGGAACACGGTCGCCCCGGGGGTGTCCGACTCCCCGTCGGTGGCGTGCCGGGCCCTGAACTCCTCCGGTCCGAGGCAGTCGGTGCCGGGCTCGTGGCCGATGTAGTGGTCGGTACCGCCGCGTACGAGGGTCACCTCGCCGGGCATGAGTTCCACCGCGCGGCCCGGGTCGTCGGCGTCGAACCACAGCCATCCCCGGCCCCGGACGACGGTGTGCACGGACAGCTGGATCGTGCCGGCCAGCCGCAGCCCCCACGGGGGCTCGGCGACCGTGCGGGCGAACACCGCGCCGCCGGCGCGAGCCCGCGCGAGGTGATCACGCAGTAGGTCCATACGACCAGTATCAGCAGGGCGATCTCCATCGGCAACGATCAGAGCGTTTGACGTAAAAGAACGAGCGATTCGCACATTGATCCGCTCCCACGGTCTCTCCCACGCTTGAGCCATGACTGAATCACCGCAGACCACGCTCGTTCTCGGCGGCACCGGCCGCACCGGCTCGCTCCTGGCGAAGAGGCTCGTCGAGCGGGGGCGCGGCGTCCGTACCGCGGCCCGGCACGGCGCCGACGTGCCGTTCGACTGGGACGACCCGGCGACCCACGCCGACGCCCTGCGCGGCGTCGGCAGCCTCTACCTCGTCACGCCCGTCATGCGGGTCGCGTACGCCGACCAGGCCGCGGCCTTCCTCGACCTCGCCGAGGCCGCCGGGGTACGCCACGTCACCTACCTGAGCACCTACGGCGCCGACGGCGTACCGCCGCAGATCGACATCAAGGCCGTGGAAGCCGACCTGGCCGCCCGGTCGACGCTCACCCACTCCGTCGTGCGCCCGGCCTGGGTGATGCAGAACTTCACCGACGACCACCTGCCCGTCGTCGACGGGGCGATCACGGTCCCCACCGGCAGCGGCAGGGAGGCCTTCGTGGACGCGGCGGACATCGCCGCCGTCGCGGCCGAGACGCTGCTCGCCCCCGAGGTCCACGAGGGCGCCGTGTACGCGCCGACCGGCCCGCAGGCACTCACGGTCGCCGAGGTCGCCGACATCATCACCGCCGTGACCGGACAGTCCGTCACGCATCAGGACCTCGACCCCGAGGCATGGATCGGCGGCGCCGTCGCCGCCGGAATCGTGCCCGCCGACTACGCGGTGATGCTCCGCTGGCTGACCGGCACCATCCTCACCGGCCACGGCTCCACGCCCAACGACGACATCGAGAAGGTCACCGGCCGGAAGCCGACCGCCTTCCGCGAGTTCGCGCGGCGCAACGCCCGCGCCTGGACGGCGACGGCGGCCGTGTGACCATGCCCAGCGAGAACGCCATCGAGAACGCGATCGAGAACCTCGGGGACTTCGCGGCCCTGGACCCGTTCTTCCGGATCGTCCAGGAGGGCCTGGCCGGCCTGGTCGACGGGGAGCACTTCTTCGACCTCCTGGCCGAGGACGTCGTGACCGAGTACGTGGTCTCCGTCCCCGGCTACCCGCGCCGGGTCGAGGGACGGCGCGCCGTCGCCGACCTGTACCGCGGCTACGGCGACGCGATGGTCCTGACCGGAGCGGACGAGCTGCGGGTCCACCACGACACCGGCACGTCCGTGGTCGTCCTGGAGTACGCCGTGCACGGGCGGGCGGTCCACACCGGACGCGCCTACGACAACCACTTCGTCTCCGTGATCACCGTCAAGGACCGCCAGGTGACGCACTGGCGCGACTACCTCGACCCCGTCGCCGTCTTCCAGGCCCTCGGCCGGCCGGCAGCGCCACACTGACGCGACGAACGACGTCCTGCCGATCCTCCTGGCGCGCCCCGCGCTGCCAGGAGGTGGGTCATGTACCGACAAAAGTCGTCACCCGGCCCTTGACTGGTCTGGACCAATCACGCTTTGCTGCTGGGGTCACCACTCACCCCCTACCTCCGGAGTGGCACATGAGCACAACCATGCCCGGCGGGCCCCGCAGGGTCATGCATGGCAGGTGCATGACAGCTCTGCTCGCGGTCCTGGCCTGTCTCCTCGGCGCGTTCACCGTCCTCGGCGCCGCGCGCCCCGCGGCGGCGGCGGACTGCGCCGCCGCCTGGAGCTCCAGCGCGGTCTACACCGGCGGCATGACGGCCTCCTACAACGGCGACAACTGGCAGGCCAAGTGGTGGACACAGGGCGAGACGCCCGGCGTCGCCGCGGTCTGGGCCGATCAGGGAGCCTGCGGCGGCTCCGGCGGAGGAGGCACCGGCAGCAGCTGCAACTACCCCGCCTGGGTGGCCGGACAGTCCTATGCGACCGGCGCCGTCGTGAAGTACAGCCCCAATGGCCAGTACTACATCGCCACCCATGACAACCCGGGATACGACCCCACCATCAGCACCTGGTACTGGTCCCCCTACACCTGCACCGGCGGCTCCGGTGGCGGAGGCACGGGCGGCGGCACCGGCGGATTCGTGGTCAGCGAGGCCCAGTTCAACCAGATGTTCCCGAACCGGAACTCCTTCTACACCTACAGCGGCCTGGTGGCCGCGCTCAGCGCCTACCCCGGGTTCGCCACCACCGGCAGCACCACCGTGCAGAAGCAGGAGGCCGCGGCGTTCCTGGCCAACGTCGACCACGAGACGGGCGGCCTCGTCTACATCAACGAGGTCGACCAGTCCGGGAACTACTGCGCGAGCGAGCCCTACGGCTGCCCCGCCGGCACCTACGCCTACTACGGACGCGGCCCGATGCAGCTCAGCTGGAACTTCAACTACAAGGCCGCCGGCGACGCCCTCGGCGTCGACCTGCTGGACAACCCCGGCCTGGTCGCCTCGGACGCGGCGATCTCCTGGAAGACCGGCCTGTGGTACTGGAACACCCAGACGGGCCCCGGCACGATGACCGGACACAACGCCATGGTCAACGGCGCGGGCTTCGGCGAGACCATCCGCAGCATCAACGGCAGCATCGAGTGCAACGGCGGCAACACCGCCGAGATGCAGGACCGCGTCAACGACTACCTCTCCTTCACCTCCGTCCTCGGCGTCCCCGCAGGCTCCAACCTCACCTGCTGACCGCCCCCACGAGCACGCTCTGCGGGCTGTATCCCTGCAGGTGGAAGCTGGTTGTCAGTGCCCCCGTCTACGGTTTGATCAGTGGGTTCCGCTGGACGGACGGCGGACCCGTATGGGGAGGGGTCTGGTCTGCCATGTCCACCGGTTCTGCCGCAGTGTCGACGACCTATCTGGAGCTGTCCCAGGAGGACGGCGCCGCGCACAAGTTCTACGAGGTGACCGTCGCCGACCTGGTCGTGACAGTGCGGTACGGCCGGATCGGCGCCGGGGGACAGACGCAGACGACGACGTTCGCGACGGCGGAGAAGGCCCGGGCCGCCGCCGCGAAGAAGGTCGGCGAGAAGGTCCGCAAGGGATACGCCCCGGCCGTACAGGGACAGCGCGCGCCGCGTTCGGTGACCCGGCGTCAGGTCGCCTCGGCCCCCTCCACCGCGCGCTCCACCGCGCCCGTGCTGTGGCGTTTCCGCACCGGCTCCGCCGCGTTCGGCATCCACGTCGACGACGACCGCTGCTGGGTCGGCAACCAGTCGGGCGATGTGTACACCCTGGACCACGAGGGCGGCGTGCTGGCCCGCTTCAGCCTGCCGGACGGCGTGAAGTGCCTGGTCGCCGACGATTTCTGGATCTACGCCGGCTGTGACGACGGCAAGGTGTACGACCTGTCCTCGAAGCTGCCTTTCGTGGCCTACGACATCGCGGCGGACGTCGACATCTTCTGGCTGGACATCCACGAGGGCGTGCTGGACGTCTCCGACCGCGACGGCCGGCTCACCGTCATCGACCACGAGGACGAGCACCAGTGGGCCCGCCGCAGCCAGGGCGAGCAGGCCTGGATGGTCCGCGCCGACGAACGGGCCGTCTACCACGGCCACACCAGAGGCGTCACCGCCTACGCCCCCGACGGCGGCCGGGAGTTGTGGCACACGCCCACCAAGGGCGGGGTGCTGTTCGGCTGGCAGGAGGGCGACGTGGTGTACGCGGGCACCGCGCACAAGGCGGTCCAGCGGCTGTCGAAGGCGACCGGCGCGATCGAGGTGACGTACACCTGCGACAGCGCGGTGTACTCGTGCGCGGCCTCGCCCGGCGGGCGGTTCGTGTTCGCGGGTGACGCGGCCTCGTCCGTCTACTGCTTCGACCAGGACGGCACCCGGTTGTGGAAGCTGGGCACGGGCGGCGGTTCGGCGCTGTCGATGCAGTACCACGACGAGCGGCTCTACCTGGTGACCACCGACGGCTCGCTGGTCTGCGTGGACGCGAGCGAGGCGGCCGTCACGGCGGCCCAGCAGGGCACGGTGCCGGTGGCCCGGGACGTCAAGCTGGCCGCGGCGATGCCGGCCTACGCACCGGCCACGACCGTGGGCGCGGTGGCGACGGTCGCGCAGGCGCCCACCGGGTCGATCGTCGTGGAGTGCGTCCAGGAGGCGGGCCGGATCCGGGTGCACGTCGTGTCCGACGGCTACGACCAGGCGCGGAACGTCCAGTTCCCGCGCGCGATACGAGAGCCCGGGGCCCGCTACGTCGTGGACTCCCTGCACACGGCGGCCGGCGGCTTCTACCGGGTGCGCGGTGACATCCGGCGACTGCTCTGACCGGACCCCGGACACCGCTGCGAACGTCGTCGGCACCAGGGCGCGATCCGGTGAGGCCGCGATCCGGTGAAGCGCTGTGCCGTCCGGCCGGACTCGATCGGAGTGCGGCCGGACGGCGGGTGACGGGCCGTCGGCCGATGTCAGTGCACGGTCATCCGCACCGGAACCACCGGGTACGTGTACGGCGTGTCCGTGCCGACCGCCAGCGCGGCCGTGTACGTCCCGGTCCGGTCGGCCGTCGTGACGGACGCGTCCAGCCGGACCGTGACGGTGACGTGGGCGCCCGGACGCAGCCGCAGGGTGACGGGGGCGGCCGTGAGCCAGGGCACGTCGGTGGCCGGGACGCAGTCGTCGAGGCCCGGCAGTTGTTCGACGGCCGGGGTGGCGTCGAAGACGCTGCGGGCGCCGCCGACGTGGAAGAAGCCGCACGCGCTGCCGCCCCGGTAGAGGGCGTTGGCGGAGGGCGGCAGGGCCGTCCAGGTGCGGGCGGCCGGGTCGTAGGCGTAGCCGCCGTCAGTGCGTCCGCTCATCAGGTCACTGGTGCCGCCCGAGACGAGGAACCGGCCGTCGACGGCGGTGTAGGCGGAGCCCCACAGGTCGATCGGCAGATCCGGGATCCGGGTCCAGGCGGCGGTGCCGGGGTCGTACGCGTAGGCGTGGCGCGTGCCGCCGTCCGCGGTGTAGCCGCCCGCGCAGTACAGCTGGCCGGCAACGGCGCCGCAGCCGAGCCAGGAGATGGCCTCGGGATACGGCGTCGTGGCGCTCCAGGTGTCGGCGGCCGGGTCGTAGACCTGGACCGTGGTGGTGCCGCAGCCGACCGCGGCGCAGCCGCCGACGACGTACCACTTGCCGTCCACTGTTGCCGAGGCGGCCGCGGCGTACGGTGTTGCCGCCTCGGCGACGGTGGACCAGGTGTGGAGTTGCGGGTCGTAGACCTCGGTGCCGGCGACGGGGGTGCCGGTGCCGTCCCAGCCGCCGGTGACGTAGAGCTTCCCGTCGAGGAAGGCGGCCTCGGGGGCCTCGCGCGGGGTGGCCGGGCCACCGGGGATCGCCGTCCACGCGCCGGTGACGGGGTCGTAGACGTTTCCTCCGTCCAGGAGGGAGGTGCCGTCGATGCCGCCGACGGAGTAGACCCGGCCGTCCGGACCGGTGGCGACCGCGTTGTCCATGACGGCCGTCGGGTAGTCGGCGACGGCGCTCCAGCGTGCGGCTGCGGGCGTCGCCGACCGCGTGGCCAGGGCGTTCTTGGACTTGACCGCTGTGAGCGGCAGCGGACTGTAGTCGCCGGGCACGAACTGCGCGGCGGGGTCCGCGGCCGTGGCGGTGGGGATGTCGCCGGACCGCTCGGTGAGCGTCACGGACAGCGGCGCCGAGCCGGTGTTGCGCAGGGTGAGCCGTGCGGTCGCCGTGCGTCCCCGGCGCACCGTCTCCGTGACCGACCCCGGGCCGACCGACAACTGTCCGGCGCGCAGCACCGGGTCGAGGCGGGCGGCATGGTCGGCCGTGACCCGTACCTTCCTGGTCGCCGGGGTGTAGTGGTCGGCGGTGGCCGTGATCCGCTGGTGGCCGGTCCGCGGGGAGAAGAGCGCGTAGGTGCCGTCCCCGGCCGTCGTCGCCGAGGCGCCTTCCGGGCCGTCGACCGCGGCTCCTGCCACCGGCGCGCCGGTGTTGCGGTCCGTCACGGTCCCGTAGAGCAGTCCGCCCCGGACCGGGTCACATCTCACGCCCCCGAAGGTGACGTCGTCGAGCTGCCAGTAGTAGGCGTTGCGCGCGGTGTAGCGGAACCGTACGCGTACGGCGGACTTCCCGGCCGCGTCCGGAAGGCTCAGTGCCTGGACGCCGGGTCCGGCGTTGGCAGTGTCCCGGTGCCAGACCGTGGACCAGGTCCGGCCGCCGTCCGTGCTGAGGTCCACGTCCGCCTTGGAGTCGTCGTCGAACTTCTTGTAGAAGGTGGCGAAGCGGACGGCAGCGGTGTCGTAGCCGGTCAGATCGAGTACGGGCGAGACGAGCGAGGTGTTCTCGTCGTCGCCGTAGTGGTCGCTGTCGGCGACGGCGAAGCCGCCCGAGCCGCCGGTGAGGTTGTCACGCCCGCCCGGGTCGTCGAACACCCAGGTGTGTCCGGTGGCGGCGCCGGTGACGGTCCAGCCGGCCGGTGCCGTCGTGCCGTCGAAGGCCTGGGTGGGAGCGCTGAACGTCTGCCGGTAGCCGGGCGCCACGCAGGACGCGGCGTCGACCGGGACGGCGAAGTCCCGATGCCCCGCCCCGGTCCCGGTCGTCACGTCGGCCGTCGTCACCTGGTAGCCGGTGTAGACGGGGTCGATCTGGAGGGTGAAGGCGCTGTCGGCCGGCAGCCGCAGGGTGTAGCGGCCGGTCGCCGGGTCGGTGTACGTCCGGGTCGACGGCTCGCCCGCGACCTGGACGCCCGCGGAGAGCGGCCAGCCGTGCCCGGAACCGTCCCGTACCCGCCCGGTGTAGGTGACGAGCGGCTGCTCGGTGAGCGTGAAGTCGCGGCCGACGGTGTCGCCGTCGCCCACCTCGACGCCGGCCGAGACCGCGTCGCCGTAGCCGAAGCGGGCGGCGGTCACGTCGTACGTCCCCGCCGGGAGCGTCATGTCGTACGTGCCGTCGGCGGCGGTGGTCGTGGCGTTAGCGCCCGCCGTGACGCGGACGCCGGAGAGTCCGGTGCCGGTGTCCGGGTCGGTGACCCGGCCGGTCAGCTCGCCGTAGGGGCCGGTGGTGAAGGCGGTGGTGCCGTCGGGGGTGCCGAGGCCGGTCGGGCCGTCCCAGCCGCTGCGGGCGGTGCACAGATACGCGGTGTCGCAGGAGCCGTTGGTGCCGGTGGTCACGTCGTGCAGGGCGGCGGTGCGGGTGTACGGGTAGGCGTTGGGGTAGGTCCTGGCGCCCGGCTTTCCGGCGAGGGCGTAGGTGGCGGCGATGATCGGGGCGGAGGCGCTGGTGCCGCCGTACACGTTCCAGCCCGCGTCGCCGTAGGTGTTGTAGACGCTGACGCCGGTCGCGGGGTCGGCCACCGCGGACACGTCGGCGACGGCGCGGTGGGCGCAGCCGTCGTCGGTCTGGAAGGAGGGCTTGGCCTGGTAGGCCGAGCAGCCGCTGCCCGCGCCCGTCCAGGCGGACTCGCTCCAGCCCCGGGCCGTCGAGGAGTCCCGGCTCAGCGAGGTGCCGCCGACCGCCGTGACGTAGGGGAGGGAGGCCGGGTAGCTGGTGCCGTAGCCGTTGTCGCCGGTGCTGAAGGTGATGGCCACGCCCGGGTGCTTGTAGTAGGCGTCGCCGGGTTCGTCGCCGATCGCGCTCTCGCTCGCGCCCCAGCTGTTGGAGACGTCGGCGGCGCCGAGCGCGACCGCCGTGTTCTCGGCTTCGCCCAGGCTCTCGATGCTCGGCTCGTCGGCCTCGACCAGCAGGATCGAGCACTGCGGGCAGGCGGCGCTCACCATGTCGAGGTCGAGGGCGATCTCCCCGGCCCAGCCCGAGTCGGGGATCGGGTAGTCGGTGCCACCGCGCTGGTCCACCTTGCGGAGGCAGCCGTTGTCGGTGGTACAGGGCGGCAGGCCGAACTGACTGCGGTAGACGGCCAGATCGGCCTCGGCGTTCGGGTCGTCGTAGGCGTCGACGACGGCCACGGTGGCGCCGGCTCCGGCGGTGTCGGAGGGCAGGTCGTAGGCGCTCTGGAGGTCGGCGGGGCCCAGTCCTGCCGGGGTCAGGAGGGGCTGGAGGCCCTCGGCCTGACGTAGGTCTTCACGGGCGAGCGCGAAGCAGGACACCTGGTCGGGTCGGGTCGGTCGTGCGCACAGGGCGCGGGTGGCCGGCTCCGTGCTCGTGGTGCCGGCCGCGGCCGTCCCTGCCGCCGCGGCCGTTCCCGTCGTCGCAGCCGTTCCCGTCGCCGCGGCCGTCGCCGGTGCCAGGGCGTTGGAGTCGGCCGCGACGGACGGTGCCGCCGGGGTGAGCGCCAGCAGGCCGCACAGGAGGGTGGCTAACGCCGTCGGCCGCGTCCTGGACTTCCTTCTCTTACTCGTTCTGGTCATCCCTGTTTTCACAGACCTTCCGAGAGGCGGAGGGAGCGAGGTCGACCAGGACTTTAAGGCATGCACATGTCATAGCCATTTCCATCGCTGCCCCGCGCGCACGCGCCGGGCAGCGGTCGCCTCAGCCCTGCGGGCGGACCAGCCGCTCGTCCGGGATCACGGCGACGCCGAGGATCTCGATCATCGCCTCGGGCTGCCAGAGCGCCGTCGTACCGATGCCCGCCATCGCCGGATAGACCGGGCCGGCGAGCTCGCGCCAGACCTTGCCGATCTCCTTGCCGTGCGCCTGGTAGTCGGGGATGTCGGTGAGGAAGAGCGTGATGCTCACCAGGTCCTCGGGGATCCCTCCGGCGGCACGCAGCGTGGTGAGCACGTTGCCGAAGGCCTGCCGGAACTGCTCGACGATGCCGCCCGGGACGATCCGCATGTGCTCGTCGAGCGCCGTCTGCCCGCCCAGATGGAGCGTGTTGCCGCTCAGGGTGCCGTGCGAGTAGCCGCTCGGCGCGGGGAGCGAGGGCGGGTTCACCGGGGTCGGAGCCATGGGGCGTACCTCCTGGGACTGGGTGGATGCAGGCAGCGTAACCCATCTATTGACGTTTTTCGACGGTCGTGAAAATCTCGCTATATCGCTGCTCCGAGGCCCCAGGGAGAACTCCGATGAAGCTCGCCACCGTGGCCCACGACGGCCGTACGTCGGCCGCCGTCCTCGACACCGGCGGCTGGCGGGCACTGCCGGCCGACGACCTCTCCGCGCTACTGGCCACCACGGCGCCCGACCGCCTCACGGAGCTCGCCGGGGCGGTGCTGCCCGGCGCCGTCCCCGTGCTGCCGCTGCCGTCGCCCCGCAAGGTCGTCTGCTGCGGCCTCAACTACGCCGACCACATCACCGAGATGGGCCGCGAGCTGCCGGCCCACCCCACGCTCTTCGCCAAGTACGCCGACACGCTGACCGGCCCCGAGGACGACCTGGTCCTGCCCAAGGGCCTCGACGTGGACTGGGAGGCCGAGCTCGCGGTCGTCGTGGGCGCCGAACTCCGCGCTGCGGACCGGGAGACGGCCGCGCGGGCCATAGCCGGCTACACCGTCGCCAACGACGTCAGCGTGCGGGACTGGCAGCGGCGCACCCTGCAGTGGTTCCAGGGCAAGGCCTGGGACCGGACCACCCCGCTCGGCCCGGTGGTCGTCACCCCCGACGAACTCGACCCGGTCACGGGCGTGGAGGTGATCTGCCGCGTCAACGGCACCGAACGCCAGCGCGGCAACACCCGCACCCTCGTCTTCGACGCGGCCGCCCTGCTGGCCTACGTCTCCGCGTTCACGGTCCTGCGTCCGGGCGACATCGTCCTGACCGGCACTCCCGGCGGTGTCGGGATGGGTATGACTCCGCCGGTCTTCCTCGCCGACGGCGATCTCCTGGAGACCGAGATCCCCGGCATCGGCACCCTCCGCAACCGCTTCCGCCTCACCGACACCAGGAGCTGAGCATGGAACCCGATTTCTCCAAATACGTCCTGGAAGGCGACAACTCGGTGTACGCCGACGCGTCCGGCCTGGTCGTCCCGGTCGTGACCCGGGCCGGCCTGGAGGCCGGCGCCACCGGCCAGTCGGCCGGCGCGACCCGGATCTCCGGCGTCTCCATCCAGCACACCCCGGCCACCCGGCTCTGGTTCGGCAAGGTCAGCAACGAGCCCGGCTACCGCTCGGTGACCCACCACCACGGCGAGGCCGAGACCGGCGGCTACGTCCTGTCCGGCCGGGCCCGGATCTACTTCGGCGAGAAGTTCGAGGACTACGTCGACATGGCGGAGGGCGACTGGGTCTTCGTCCCGCCGTTCATGCCGCACATCGAGTGCAACCTCTCGCGGTCCAAGCCGCTGACGTGGATGACCACCCGGACGCCGGAGAACATCGTCGTCAACCTGCCCGACGTCCCGGACGCCGACCTGCGCGACTGGCTGAACCGATGAACGACACGCCCGCCTCCCCCGGCTCCCCGGCCACCCCGCCCGCCCCCGCCGCCCCGACCTCCGCGGTCCTCACCGCCGCCCTCACCCTCAAGCCGGCCCCGCCCGAGCACTTCGACCTCGCCTTCACCGCGACCACCCAGCCCTGTCCGTGGCCGAAGGCCTACGGCGGCGACATGGTCGCCCAGGCCGCGGCCGCCGCCATGCGGTCGGTCGAGGACAAGACGCTGCACTCGATGCACTCCTACTTCCTGCGGCCGGTCGACATCGGCGCCGAGGTCCGCTACGAGGTGGAACTGCTGCGCGACGGCCGCGGCTACGCCACCCGGCAGGTCCGCGGCTTCCAGAACGGCAGGCCCGTCTACGTCTGCCTCGCCAACTTCGCGGCGGGCGAGCCGGGTTCGGCCGCCTACGCGACGCCTCCGCCCGCCGACGTGCCGGAGCCCGACGCGCTGCCCAGCTCGGCGTCGTACCTGTCCGGCAGCGGTCCGGCGGCTCCCCGGGGCACGATGACCGACGTGTCGCAGGAGTACTGGAGCGGCGGCCGCAGCTTCGACATGCGGCACGTACCCGGGCCCGTCTACCTCACCGTCGAGGGCGAGCGTGTTCCCCAACAGGCGGTGTGGGTGAGGCCGTTCGACCAGCTCCGGTCCGTCGACGGGCTGACCGACGCACAGCGCGACCTGGCCGCGCTCGCCTACGTCTGCGACTACACGATCCTCGAACCCGTCCTGCGGGTGCTCGGCCTCGCCTGGGCCGATCCGGGACTGGTCACCGCGAGCCTCGACCACGCGATGTGGTTCCACCGGCCGGGCCCGGTCGACGGCTGGCTCCTCTACGCCCAGGAGGCCGTCGCCGCCGAGTCCGGCCGCGGTCTCGCCACCGGCAGGTTCTTCACCGTCGACGGGGTCCACCTGGCCACCGTCGTCCAGGAAGGCCTGATCCGCCCCACCTCCTGAACTCCCGAACTCCTGCCCTCTGCACGGCCCGCACCCGGTGCACGGGACCCCCGGTAGCCCCCGCAGAAAGGAATTCCCATGGCCCTGTCGCCGTCCGCCTACCCGGACACCTTCGCCCGCGACCACCTCCCGCCGCACCGGCTGTGGCCGGTGATCGAGTTCACCACGGACGAACTCCGGTACCCCGAGCGCCTCAACGCCGCCGCCGAGATCATCGACATGCCCACCGCCGCCTTCGGTCCCGACCGCCCCGCCCTGCGCACCCCGGACGGCGAGGTGTGGACCTACGGCGAACTGCTCGCCCGCGCCAACCAGATCGCCCGCGTCCTCACCGAGGACCTCGGTCTGACGCCCGGCAACCGGGTGCTGCTGCGCTCCCCCAACAACCCCTGGACCGTGGCCGCCTGGCTCGGCGTGCTCAAGGCCGGCGGCATCGTCGTGACGACGATGGCGGCCCTGCGCGCCCGCGAGCTCACCCCGATCGTGGCGAAGACCCTGCCGACCGTCGCGCTGGTCGACCACCGGTTCACCGAGGACGTCGAGGCCGTCCGCGACACCGCCGCGCCGGACCTCACGATCGTGGCGTACGGCGGTGACGCACCCGACGACCTGACCCGCAGGGCGGCCGCGAAGCCGGCGGAGTTCACCGCGGTGGACACGGCGGCAGACGACGTGGCCCTGTTCGGGCCCACGTCCGGCAGCACCGGCGTACCGAAGATCACCACCCACTTCCACCGCGACCTCCTGTCCATCGACAACACCTTCGGCCGGCACGTCCTGCGGCTGCTCCCCGACGACCTGGTCGCCTGCACCGCGCCGTTCGCGTTCACCTTCGGCCTCGGCATCCTCGTCGTCTGCGCCCTGCGGGCCGGCGCCTGCGCGCTGCTGACCGAGGCCGTCGCGCCCGAGCCGCTCGCCGATCTGGTCGCCGAAGCCGGGGTCACCGTCCTGGCCACCGCGCCGACCGCCTACAAGCAGATCCTCAAGGCGGGCAAGGCCGACCGGCTGCGCGGCCTGCGCACCGCGGTCAGCGCCGGGGAGCACATAGCGGACGAGGTGTGGCAGCGGCTGTACGACGAGACCGGGATCAAGGTCGTCGACGGCATCGGCGCCACCGAGATGATCCACATCTTCATCTCCGCCGCCGGCGACGACATCCGCCCCGGAGCGACCGGACGGCCGGTGCCCGGCTACCGCGCCACCGTCCTCGGCCCCGACGGCGAGGAGGTCGGCCCCGGTGTCGAGGGGCGACTGGCCGTGATCGGACCGGTCGGCTGCCGCTACCTCGACGACCGGCGCCAGGAGGACTACGTGGTCAACGGCTGGAACGTCACGGGCGACACCTATGTCCGCGACGAGGACGGCTACTTCTACTACCGCACCCGTACCGACAACATGATCGTCTCCTCCGGCTACAACATCGGCGGGCCCGAGGTCGAGGCCGCGATCGACACCCACCCGGACGTCGTCGAGTGCGCGGTGGTCGCCAAGCCCGACCCCGAACGCGGCTCGGTCGTCTGCGCCTTCGTGGTGCTGCGCGAGGGGGTCACCGGCGACGACGCCAAGGCCAAGGACATCCAGGACTACGTCAAGTCCCAGCTGGCGCCGTACAAGTACCCGCGCGCGGTGCGCTTCACCGACGCCCTGCCCCGCAACACCAGCGGGAAGCTCCAGCACTACCTGCTGCGCCGCCTGATCGAGAAGGAGAACCCGGCATGAGGATCGCGATCGTGGGCGGCGGCCCGGGCGGGCTCTACTTCGCCGCGCTGACCAAGCAGTTGGACCCCGCGCACGAGATCACCGTGTGGGAGCGCAACGCGCCCGACGACACCTTCGGCTTCGGGGTGGTCTTCTCCGACGAGACCCTGGGCGGCATCGAGAACGCCGACACCGTCGTCCACGAGGCGATGGAGAGCCGCTTCGCCCGGTGGACCGACATCGACATCGAGTTCGACGGGCACCCGTTCACCGTCGGCGGCCAGGGCTTCGCCGCGATGGCCCGCAAGGACCTGCTGCACATCCTCCAGGAGCGGGTCGCGGAGCTCGGCGTCACGGTGCACTACCGGACCCTCGCCCCCGACGTGGACGAACTCCGTCAGACCCACGACCTGGTGATCGCGGCGGACGGCCTCAACTCGGCCGTGCGGACCAAGTACGCCGACGCGTTCGGCCCGACGCTGGACCCGCGGGCGAACAAGTACATGTGGCTGGGGACCGACCGGGTCTTCGAGGCCTTCCAGTTCTTCGTCAAACAGACGGAGTTCGGGACCATGCAGATCCACGGCTACCCGTACTCCGACGGCGGCTCGACCTTCATCGTCGAGATGGCGGAGGACGTGTGGCGCCGGGCCGGCTTCGACGCGAGCGAGGGCGAGGAGTTCCCGCCCGGAGTCTCCGACGAGCGGTCGGTGGCCCGCATCCGCGAGATCTTCGCCGCGGAACTGGACGGCCACGCACTCCTCACCAACAACTCCAAGTGGCTCAACTTCACCACCGTCCGCAACCGGCGCTGGCACCACCACAACGTGGTGCTGCTCGGCGACGCCGCCCACACCGCGCACTTCTCGATCGGCTCCGGCACCAAGCTGGCGATGGAGGACGCCCTGGCGCTCGCCGCGTGCCTGCACGAACACCCCACCGTGGACGAGGCGTTGACGGCGTACGAGACCGAGCGCCGCCCCGTGGTGGAGTCCACCCAGCGGGCCGCCCAGGCCTCCCTGGAGTGGTTCGAGAACATCGGCATGTACGCCGGCCAGGACCCCGCGCAGTTCTGCTTCAACCTGCTCACCCGCTCCCGCCGGATCACCTTCGACAACCTCCGCTCCCGCGACCCCGGCTTCGCCGAGCTGATCGAGCGCGACTTCGCCGAGGCGCAGGGGCTGCCGGAGTCCGCCCCCGCGATGTTCCAGCCGGTCACGATCGGCGGCCTGGAGCTGAAGAACCGGATCGTGGTCTCGCCGATGGACATGTACTCGGCGGTGGACGGCCTGCCGGGCGACTTCCACCTGGTCCACCTGGGCTCCAAGGCGCTCGGCGGGGCGGGCCTCGTGATGACCGAGATGGTCTGCGTCTCGCCCGAGGGCCGGATCACCCCGGGCTGCACCGGCCTGTGGAACGACGCGCAGCGCGACGCGTGGGCCCAGGTCACCTCCTTCGTCCACGAGCGCAGCACGGCGAAGATCGGACTCCAGCTCGGCCACTCCGGCCGCAAGGGCTCGACCCGGCTCATGTGGGAGGGCATCGACGAGCCGCTCGCCGAGGGCAACTGGGAGGTCGTCGGCCCCTCCGCGGTCCCCTACGGCGCCGGCTGCCATGTACCGCGGGAGATGAACCGGCAGGACATGGACGCGGTCGTCGCCGACTTCGCGGCGGCGGCGCGCAGGGCCGCGGCGGCGGGCTTCGACCTGCTGGAAGTGCACGCGGCCCACGGCTACCTGCTCTCCTCCTTCCTCTCCCCGCTCGCGAACCACCGCACGGACGAGTTCGGCGGCGACCTGGCGAACCGGCTGCGCTTCCCGCTGGAGGTCTTCGACGCGGTCCGCGCCGCCTTCCCGGCCGACCGCCCGGTGACGGTCCGGATCTCGGCGACCGACTGGGTCCCCGACGGCAACACCGAGCACGACGCGGTCGAGATCGCGCGCGCCTTCGTCGCCCACGGGGCGGCGGCCGTGGACGTGTCGTCCGGCCAGGTCGCCAAGGACGAGAAGCCGGCGTTCGGGCGCTCCTACCAGACCCCGTTCGCCGACCGGATCCGCCACGAGGTCGCCGCACCGGCGGGGGCGGCCGTGATCGCGGTCGGCGCGATCTCGTCGTACGACGACGTCAACTCGATCCTGCTGGCCGGCCGCGCCGACCTGTGCGCGCTGGGCCGTACCCACCTCTACAACCCGCAGTGGACCCTGCAGGCGGCCGCCGAGCAGGAGTACCGCGGTGCGGGCGCCGGGTGGCCGGTCCAGTTCGCGGCGGGGCGCCGCAAGCCGCCCACGTCACGGACGGACGCGGTCCGGCCGCGGCTCGCGCTGCTGCGGGAGGCCCCGCAGGACGCCGTTCACCTGCGGTGGACGCCCGGCCGCCCGACGGCGTGAGCCGGCCGTCGGGTGTGCGCCTGGGGCGTACCGCACCCGGGTGGGGACAATCGTCGCCATGACCGACCGAATGTCCGATGCCGAGAACCGACTGACCAGGATCGAGGGGCTGCTGGAGAGCGGCGAGCACGAGGTGGTGCCGGCGTGGCGCAGGGCCACGCACGGCGAGCCGCGCTGGGCGGTGACCGCCGTGATCCTGGTGGCGGTCGCCCTCCAGCTGATGCTGCCGCACCGGCTCGCCTTCCAGCCGTACTGGGCTCTGCCGGTCCTGGAGGTGGTGCTGCTGGCCGGCCTGATCGCCGGCAACCCGCGTCGGGTCGAGCCCCGCACCCGGTGGCTGCGGGCGCTGGGACTGGTCCTCATGGGGGCGATCAGCCTGGCCAACGGCTGGGCGGCGGTCCGGCTGGTGGCGGGGCTCGTGAACGGGACCGAGGGCATGGACGCCGGGCCGCTGCTGCTGACCGGGGGCGGCATCTGGCTGACGAACGTCATCGTGTTCGCCCTCTGGTACTGGGAGTGGGACCGTGGCGGACCGATGAAACGGGTCCTCGGCCGGCACCAGTTCGCGGACTTCCTCTTCGTGCAGATGCAGAGTCCGGAGACCGCGCCGGAGGACTGGGAGCCGGGCTTTCTCGACTACCTGTACCTGTCCTTCACCAACTCCACCGCCTTCAGCCCGACCGACGTGATGCCGTTGTCGCACTGGGCCAAGATGCTGATGATGCTGCAGTCCTCGGTCTCCCTGGTGACGGTGATGCTGGTGGTGGCGCGGGCGGTCAACATCCTGCACTGACGGCACTGACGGCGTTTGCCGCACGGACAGTGCTGACGGCACCGGCGGGCGGGCTGCCTTAGGTTCGTCTCCATGAGCGAAGACTCCTTGCGCCTCGTCACGGTCGAGCGCACCGGCACCGGCCGCTTCACCGCCACGAACGCCCGTGGCGGCACGATCGACTTCGGCACCGTCGACGGCACGGAATTCACCCCGGTCGAACTGCTGCTCGCCGCGATCGGCGGTTGTACGGCGGCGGACGTCGACGTCTCCACGAGCCGGCATGCGGAACCGACCGCCTTCACCGTCACCGTCAGCGGCCACAAGGTCGCCGACGAGGACGGCAACCGGATGACGGACCTCTCGGTCGCCTTCTCCGTCGCCTTCCCGGAGGGCGCGGCCGGCGACCGGGCCCGCACGATCCTGCCCCGGGCGGTCGCCGTCTCCCACGACCGGCTGTGCACGGTCAGCCGCACGATCGAGGCCGGGACACCGGTCGCCGTGTCGGTCGAGGAGGTCTGACGCCTGTCGCCCGTGCCGTGCGGGGGCCGTGGCGTGCGGGGGCCGTGGCGTGCGGGGGCCGTGGCGTGCGGGGGCCCGGATCCCGGGCGGGGGTCATGGAGCCGGGTAGCCGTCCAGCTCGGCGAGGTAGCCGTCCTTCACGGCGTCGGGCAGCCAGGCGATCTCGAAGGCGTTGCGCTGCAGTCGGACGAGCTCGGCCGGTGTGAGCGGGGTCGCCGCCTGCACCGCGAGGAGGTTCTCGGTCACGTAGCCGTTCATGTAGGCGGGGTCGTCGGAGCTGACGGTGACGCGCAGGCCGGCATCGAGCAGCTTCCGGACGGCGTCCTGCCAACTGGCGCCGCGCACGTAGCCGTTGGAGACCGGGCACACGGTCAGGCCGAGACCGCGCCGCCTGATCTCGTCCTGGAGCTCCTCGCTCTCCAGGCAGTTCACGCCGTGGTCGATGCGGTCCACGCCGATGACGTCCAGGCACTGGCGGATGTGGTCGAGGGAGTTCTCCTGGTCCAGGTCGCAGTGCATCGTCAACTGGTAGCCCTCGGCCCGGGCGAAGACGGCGGCGAACTTGGCCGGGGGGTTGGCCCGTTCGTCCGAGTCCAGGCCGACCCCGATGATCCACTCCCGGTACGGCAGGGATTCCATCAGGGTGGCCATGGCGTACTCGGCGGAGAAGTCCCGCATGAAGCACATGATCAGCTGGGCCCGCACGTCGAGCAGCCGGCGGGCGTCCATGACCGCCCGGCGCAGTCCGCGGAGCACCGTGCCGAACTCGACACCGCGGGAGGTGTGGGCCTGCGGGTCGAAGAAGATCTCCGCGTACCGGACGTGCTGGTCCTTCGCGCGGTTCAGGTACGCCCACGCCAGGTCGTAGAAGTCGGTCTCGGTCAGCAGGACCGACATGCCCTCGTAGTAGACGGCGAGGAACGAGGGCAGGTCGTGGAAGGCGTAACCGGCCCGCATGGCGACCGCGTCGGCGTACGGCAGCGTGACGTTGTTGCGGGCGGCGAGGGCGAACTTCAGCTCCGGTTCCAGGGTGCCCTCGATGTGCACGTGCAGTTCGCACTTGGGCAGGCGCGAGATGAACTCGGTCAGGTCGGTCACTGGTCCTCCGTCGGGTTCACAGCCAGGTGACGAGTCCCGCCGGCGACAGGGCCCGCTCGACCGCCAGACAGCCGGCGCCGAGCATGCCGAGGTCGGCGTTGCGGGTGGTGGTCTCGATGCGGATACGGCGGGTGGCCTGGGCGAGCGCCCGCTCGTAGACGACGCTGCGGATGCCGGCGAGCAGGTCGTCCTGGAGGATGGCGAAGGCCCCGCCGATCACGATGAGTTCGGGGTTGTGGAAGCACACCATGGCGGCGAGGACCTCGCCGATGCGTTCGCCGGCCTCCCGTACAGCGCGCAGGGCGCGGGGTTCGCCCTGCTGGGCGAGGCGTATCGCGTCCCACTTCATCTGGTCCTGGAACGACCTCCTCACCCCCCTGCTCTTCCTCGGCGGCGGCAGCTCCGACGCCCCCCTTCACCGTCCAGATCGCCGGCCTCCTGCAGACCACCGGCCAGGGCCAGGAGACCCTGGCGGCGGCCGCCCTGCTCTCCGTACTCCTTCCACTGGCCGTCCTGCTCCTGCTCCAGCGCTACTTCATCCGCGGCATCCTCGGCGGGGCGGTGAAGGGCTGACGACCCTCCCGGGGCGAAGATCACCGACGTCGGCTCAGACGGGCGGCGTGGGCCGGTCCAGAGCGTCCCGTCCGGCACGGGTGAAGAGCGTCAGCCGGTGCTGCGCGTCGTCGAAGTGCACCGTGATCTGCTCGTGCATCTCCACGACGTCGTCCTGGCTCAGCGGCCCTGCCACGGCCCTCGCCTCGTGCTCCTCGGCGCAGGTCAGGAGGTCCCGCAGGCTGGATATGCAGTCGACCACCCGTTCGGCCACCTCGTCGGGTCCCTGCAACTCGACGGCGTAGGACGTCTTCAGGGCTTCCCGGTACGCCATTCTGCCGCGCAGTCGGATCTCCTCCCGCTGCGCGGCCTCCGGGGCACCGGGCAGACAGCACCGGTGGTAGTCGAGCGCCGCGATCCGGGCCGTCTGCGACTTCTCGGCGAACTCCTCGTAGATCGCCTTGCGGTGCTCGCGACGCCAGCGATGGTGCTCCAGACGGAGATCGAGTTCCTGGAGCCTCTCCCGGTGCCGTGACTGACGTTCCTCCTGTTGTTCCAGGGCCCGTTGTTTGGAGCGCTCGGACCGCAGCGCGATGAAACCCGTCAGACCGCTGCCGATCAGGGTTCCGATCATTCCCATGAGCGAGAGGAGCAGAGAACCGGCCACATTCACTGTCTGCGCAGGCGGACCCGTGATCACTCCTGTTCGGACGACGCGCCCAGTCCCGTGAGCGCGCCCACCGGGTCCAGGTCGGGGGTGCCTCTGGGCCACCAGTCGTCGTGGCCCGGTTCCGACTCGTAGGCGTACCACAGGCCGTCGCGGCCGAAGCGGAGCTGGAGATGGCCGCGGGGGTGGGTGAGGTGGTTGCGCCAGGGGCGGAACGCCGGGAGGTCGGCGGCGAGCAGCAGGGGCCGGGCCCGGTCGAAGCGGCCGGCCGGCGGGTCCCAGGGCTCCTCCAGTACGGCCAGCCCCTCCAGGCCGCCCTGCCGCCAGGCGGCGACCGCGCGGGCCAGGTCGCCCGGGGTACGGCCCACGGCGTCCGCGAGCGTGGCGTAGAGGGCACGGGTGGACGCGGTGAGGCCGGAACCGGGGCGGGCCGCGGCGAGCCGCACCGCGTCCTGCCAGAGGGTCAGTTCGCCGACCGGGTCGCGTCCGGTGGCGAGCAGGGCGTGGGCGCGGGCGGCAGCGTCCGTGGCCAGCTGGTCCAGCGCGAACGGGTCCGGGCCGCCGGGCACCCCCGGATACACCGGGGGCTGCTCGGGGTGGGCCGGGACCGGCAACGGAGGCGGCAGCGGCGGGAGTTGGCGCGGGACGAGGGCCTCGGTGGCCCGGACGCCCGGCAGCGAGGCCGGCCGCCGCTCCCGTGCCGCGCGGGCGGCGCTGCGCCGGGACAGCGCGTCGAGCACCTCGCGCTCGCCGCGGCCGCGCAGCAGGAGCAGCACGAACGGGTCGGCGTCCAGCAGCCGCGCGGTCTGGTAGCAGAGCGCGGCCGCGTGCTTGCAGGGGTGGCCGAAGTCCGGGCAGCTGCACCGGGGTTCGAGCTCACCGGGCCCCGGCAGCAGCGCCACCCCGCTGTCGGCGAGGGTCTGCGGCAGCTCCTTGTCGAGCAGTGCGGCGATGTCGGCGGGCCGGTCGGCGGCGGCCTCAAGCAGCCGCTCCCACTCGTCCTCGCCGAAGGTGCGCAGCCGCAGCTGCACGCGGTACGGCCGGGGTCGGCTCCCCTGGACGTATGCCAGGACCAGTCCCGGGGTCACGGTGATGGCGTCCACATGCCCGCGCTCGGCGTAGCCCCGCCCGCGCCCGAGCCGCTTGACGTCCAACGCGCCCTCTTCCAGCGCCCGTACCCAGGCATTGCCCCACCAGGTCTCGGCGAAGCCGGAAGCGGCAGTGGCAGCAGCAGCGGCAGCAGCGGGGTCGCGGGGCGGGAGGGACGCGAAGGTGCGGCGGAGTTCGGTGTCGCGGTGGGGGGTGGCCATGGTGCGGGGGAGGTGGGGGGTCGCGGCGGGTGCGGGGGCCGGAGGATACGGCTCCGGATGGTCGGTGGCAGCCACGGCGGCGGGCTCGGACGCGGGCTTGGACGCGGGCCCGGACGCGGGCTCGGAGGTTTCCGGCTCTGCCTCGCCGCTCGGCATCCGGAACGCGGTCGTCAGGAACTGCTTCAGGTCACGGGCGGTGCGCCCGCGAGCCGCGGATGCCGAGGCCGGGGCCTGCGCGGGCGAAGGCGAGGGCAGGCGTCGTTCCGCAGGAGCCGGGAGGCGTTCCGAGGCCTCCGCCGCCGCGGCCTCCTCGGCCCGCCTCGCCTCCGCCCGCGCCGCCCGCAGCGCCGCCCGCGCGACATCACCGGGACGGCTGCCCGTCGGTACGGCGGTTACGGCGTCGGTGCTTGTGGCGGTGCCGATGCCGGTGCCGATGCCGGTGCCGGCCTGCTCGGTGCGGTCGGCTACGGCGTCGGGCTCGTCCTCGGGCGCGGGCTCGGTGTGCCGCTGCTCCGCCTCCTTCGTGGCGGCAGCCACCCGCAGCGCCAGTCGCGCGGCGTCCCCCGGCCGCGGCGCCCGCTCCTCGCGCTCCCCCGACGCCTCGCCCGGGGCCGCCACCACGCTCTCGTCGTCCCCGGTCTCCGCCCCGCGCCCCCGCGCCGCCCGCAGCGCACGCCGTGCCGCGTCGCCGGGGCGCTGCCCGTCCTCGGACCGCACTGCGCCCCCGCCGCTCATGACGTCCTCCGCAAGGAGACCAGGTCGGACAGCTCGCGGTCCGTCAGTTCGGTCAGGGCAGACTCGCCGGAGCCCAGGATGGCGTCGGCGAGGGCCCGCTTCGACTCCAGCATCTCGGCGATGCGGTCCTCGACCGTGCCCTCGGTGACCAGGCGGTGGACCTGGACCGGCTGGGTCTGGCCGATGCGGTAGGCGCGGTCGGTGGCCTGTTCCTCCACCGCCGGGTTCCACCAGCGGTCGAAGTGGACGACATGGCCGGCCCGGGTGAGGTTGAGGCCGGTGCCCGCGGCCTTCAGGGACAGCACCAGGACCGGGGTCGCGCCGCTCTGGAAGCGATCCACCATGCGCTCCCGCTCCGGGACCGGTGTGCCGCCGTGCAGCAGGTCCACCGGGACCGCGCGGGCCTGGAGGTGTGCGGTGATCATGCGGGCCATGCCGACGTACTGGGTGAAGACGAGGGCCGAGCCGTCCTCGGCGAGCACGGTGTCCAGCAGTTCGTCGAGCAGGGTGAGTTTGCCGGAGCGGGCGGCCAGGCCCTCGCTTCGGGACTCCTCCTTGAGATAGAGCCCGGGGTGGTCGCAGATCTGCTTGAGGGCGCCGAGGAGCTTGAGCACCAGGCCGCGGCGCGCGATGCCGTCCGCCGTCTCGATGGCGAGCAGCGACTCGCGCACCACCGCCTCGTACAGCGCGGCCTGCTCGCGGGTGAGCGGGACGGGGTGGTCGGTCTCCGTCTTGGGCGGGAGTTCGGGGACGATGCCGGGGTCGGACTTCTTGCGGCGCAGGAGGAAGGGGCGGACCAGGCGGGCGAGCCGGGTCACCGCCTCCTCGTCCTCGCCGTTCTCGACGGCCCGCGCGTGCCGGGCGCGGAAGGACTTGAGGGGGCCGAGGAGTCCGGGGGTGGTCCAGTCGAGGAGGGCCCAGAGCTCGGAGAGGTTGTTCTCCACGGGGGTGCCGGTGAGGGCCACGCGCGCGGGGGTCGGGATGGTGCGCAGGGCCTTGGCGGTGGCGGAGTAGGGGTTCTTGACGTGCTGTGCCTCGTCGGCGACGACCATGCTCCAGGGCCGGTCGGCGAGGGTGGCCGCGGTGGCGCGCATGGTGCCGTACGTGGTGAGGACGAAGCCGCCGGCGAGGCCGTCCAGGGTGCGGTCGGGGCCGTGGAAGCGGCGGACCGGGACGCCGGGCGCGAACCGGGCGATCTCCCGCTGCCAGTTGCCGAGCAGCGAGGCCGGGCAGACCACCAGGGTCGGCTCGGTGCGGGACCGCTTCAGGTGCAGGGCGATGACGGTGATCGTCTTGCCGAGACCCATGTCGTCGGCGAGGCAGCCGCCGAGGCCGAGGGTGGTCATCAGGTCGAGCCAGGCCAGGCCGCGGAGCTGGTAGTCGCGCAGGGTGGCGTGCAGACCGGCGGGCGGCTCGGCCGGCTGGATGCCGGCGGTGAGGCGGTCGCGCAGGGCCGCGAGGAGGCCGACGGGGACCGCCTCGACGGTCTCGCCGTCCACCTCGGCCTCGCCGGTGAGTGCCACGGAGAGCGCGTCGACGGGGTCGAGCAGGCCCAGTTCGCGCTTGCGGGCCTTGCGGACGAGGGCGGGGTCGACGAGCACCCAGCGGTCCCGCAGCCGTACGACAGGCCGGTGGGCCTCGGCGAGGGCGTCCATCTCGGCATCGCTGAGCGGGTCGCCGCCGAGGGCCAGCTGCCAGCGGAACTGGAGCAGTTCCTCGCTCTCGAAGAAGCCGGTGCCGTCGGTGGCCGAGCCGGGTGCGGGCCGGACCACGGCCGCTGCGGTCAGGTCCTGGGCCAGGTCCCGGGGCCAGTGCACGGCGACCCCGGCCGCCGCGAGCCTGGTCGCCGCCGCCCCGAGCAGCTCCCCCAACTCCTCCTCGGACAGGGCCAGTACGTCCGGCACGTCCTGCTCGGCCAGGCGGTCCAGCGGCGGCCACACCCGGGCGGCCCGGCGCACGGCCAGCGCGGCGTCCACCCGCGCGCGGGGGCCGAAGGCGGCGTCGGAGGCCCCCGCCCACAGCGCGGCCGCGTCGGTCACCAGGGTCGGGTCGGCCAGGCTGTGCACCTGGACGATCGCCGCTCCCGCGCGGAGCGCGCCCTCTCCGTCGTCGAACAGGTCGTACGCCGACAGGTCCAGGCGCAGCGAGATCCGCACGCCCGCGTCCATGCCGGCGGCGACCTCCGCGGCCCACTCGCGGGCGTCGGGCAGCCGCTGGGCTTCGCGGGCGGCGAAGGGCCGGCCCGAGGTGTGCGGGGCGGCCGGGGTGCGGGGCAGGGTGTCGGCGACCGCGTCCAGGAAGGAGCGGATCAGCGCTTCCGGCTGGGGCAGCAGGAGCGGGCCGGGACCGGGCAGCGGGACGGCGTGGCCCTCGGCGGGCAGCGCGGCGGCCACCGCGCGCAGGTGGGCGATGTCGGCGGGCTCCAGGGGGCCCGCCCGCCAGGCGTCGTGACCGGCCGGGGTGAGGCCGGGCAGCAGCCGGCCGCGGGCGGCGAGCCGCAGCGCGTGCAGGGCGGCGGCGCCCCAGCAGGCGGTGGCGGGGTGGGCGGCCGGGTCACGGCGGGCGCGGACGAGCAGCGGGAGGGCGTCGGCGACCGGCAGGGTGAGCGCGGGCACCTGCCGGCGGCGGACACCGGCGGCGCCGTGCCGTCGTACGACCGTCAGCTCCTCGGTCGGGGCGACGGGCAGCGGGTCTCCGTCGGGGTCCCAGAAGGCGATCCGGCCCTGGCGGGGGAGGTCGGCGGGCAGGTAGACCGCCGCGAGGCGCACCGGTACGCCCGTGCCGGCCTCGGCCGTCGTGCCGCTCATACGTTCTGCCACCTCCCGCCCACCTGTCGGATCAGACGTCTTCGACTGTACGGGCGGGGTCTGACAACCGGCCCCGGCGACCGGCCGGGGCGCCGCTACGGCACGGTGCGGGAGACGACGTAGATCATCGGGTAGTTCGGGTCGGCCGTGTTCACGACGACGTCCTGGGTGGGCGCCGGGTTCTTCTGCTTGTGCGTCAGGCCCGACCAGGTTCCGGGGCCGGTGAACTTCCAGCCGCTGATCTTCTGGTCGCGGGAGCTGATGCTGATGTCGTTCTTCTTGAGCGCGTCCCGGTTGACGCCCATGCCCTCCAGGAAGCTGTCCAGTCCGGCGCTGTTGGTGCGGAACTGGACGTAGAGACGGCTGGTCTTCCAGTTGTTCGTCTCGTAGTAGGCGATGGTGTCGGCCGGGTGCGGGACCGGGACCTGGTAGAGGCGCCGCTGCACCTTCGAGGGCCAGCCCTCGGTGAGGCCGGTCGCGGAGTACTTGGACTCCTTGTCCTTGCCGCTGTTGCGGCTCTGGGCGGCGGAGATCACCAGATAGCCGGCCGGCACGCCGATGAGCAGCCCGATGATCAGCAGCGTCAGCCCCCGGCGCTTGGCCTTGTGCCCCGGGGTCTCGGGCGGGCGCTGCGGTTCCTCCGGGGACGCGGCCTGACGGGGCAGTGCAGCGGTCATGCGGTGTCCCGGGTGCGGCGGGCCTCCGCGAACCGCTCGTAGCGCTCGTACCGCTCGACACGGCGCCGCTTGGCGCGCCGGAACCGGCGGGCGACCAGGCGGGCGAGGTCGGCGGCGCCGACCATGCCGGCCTCGGGGCCCAGCTGGGCGCGTGCGATCCGGGCCTCGGGGCGGTAGCCGCGGCCGGTCAGCTGGCGCTTGAACGCGTCCCGCGCGGGGCCGATCAGCAGGTCGTCGGCGGCGCTGACGCCGCCGCCGATCACGAAGCAGGAGGGGTCGAGGGCGGCGGCGAGGTTGGCGATGCCGACGCCGAGCCACTGGCCGATGTCCTGGAGCAGCTCGATGCACATCGCGTCGCCCTCGCGGGCCAGCTCGGTGATCATCGGGCCGGTGATCTCGTTGATGTTGCCCTTGACGTGCTCGATGATCCCGTACGCCACCGGGGAGTCGGCCGCCGCCAGCTCCTTGGCCTCGCGGACCAGCGCGTTGCCCGAGCTGTACTGCTCCCAGCAGCCGCGGTTGCCGCACGGGCAGCGGTGGCCGCCGGGCACGACCTGCATGTGGCCGAACTCGCCGGCGACGCCGTACTTGCCTCGCTTGACCTGGCCGTCCTCCAGGATCGCGCCGCCGATGCCGGTGCCGAGCGTGATCATGACCAGGTGGTCCTCGCCGCGGCCGGCGCCGAAGCGCCATTCGGCCCAGGCGGCGGTGTTGGCGTCGTTGTCGACGAGGACGGGGACCGAGAGGCGGCCGGAGAGGCGGTCGCGCA
Source organism: Streptomyces sp. NPDC058464 (assembly GCF_042721035.1). NCBI lineage: Bacteria > Bacillati > Actinomycetota > Actinomycetes > Kitasatosporales > Streptomycetaceae > Streptomyces > Streptomyces sp. NPDC058464. The sequence goes on along the minus strand of NZ_JBHXMA010000021.1, from coordinate 85,369 downwards.
GCGGTTCGTTCCGCCAGGACAGGTGGGGTGCGAACAGCACGCGGTTGCGGTCGGCGTCGACCCAGCCGGCGGCGCCGATGCCGACGGCGTGCACGTCGTGCCGGTCGGACAGGTCCAGGACCAGTTCGACGATCGTGTCCTCGACGACCTTCGGGCTCTTGGACTTGTCCGGGGTCTCCGTGCGGAGCTTCTCCAGGATGTTGCCGTCGGCGTCCACGACGCCCGCCATGACCTTGGTGCCGCCGATGTCGATGCCGACCGTGGGCACCCGGGGTGCCGTCAGGTGGGAGCGGCGTTCCCGGGTGCCGACGGTCCGCAGGACCGGGGCTCGGCGGGAGCCGATGGGGGCGGTGAGGTCGCGGTAGGTGCTCATCGGGCTTGATTCTGCCGTACGCGTGCGTGTAGTGCCGTTCGGGGGAGATAAGGAACGGGTGGGGCGCCGTTGTCGGGTGCGGCTTGTCCGTGGCTGGTCGCGCCCATGCGGCGGAGCCGCACATGTCACAGCCCCGCGCCCCTGACCTTGTTGCAGTTCGTGGCGTAGAGCGTCCGGGTCGCCGCCTCCGCCCTCTGCCAGGTCAGCCGTCCCGCATCGCGTCATATTGTCCGGACATTGCGACCAGAACGGCGTCACTTTCAGGACCGTACAAGCAGCTGGAACTCGAAGGAGTAGCGGGTCGGGCGGTAGATGTGGTCGCCGAACTCGACGGCGCGGCCGGTGTCGTCGTACGTGGTGCGCTGCATGGTGAGCAGCGGGGCGTCCTCCGGCTCGGCGAGCCGCTCCGCCTCGGCGGTCGTGGCGCCGCGCGCGCCGATGGACTGGCGGGCGCTGTGCAGGGTGATCCCGGCGGCCCGCATGAGCCGGTACAGGCCCGTCGCCTCCAGCTGGACGGTGTCCAGGTCGAGCAGGCCGGGGGGCAGGTAGTTGGTCAGGTACGCCATCGGCTCGCCGTGTGCGAGGCGCAGCCGCTCGATCCGGTGCACCTCGGTGCCCTCGGCCACCGCGAGCGCGGCGGCGACCTCGGCGGACGCCGGGACGACGGTGTTGACCAGCACCTTCGTCGCGGGGCGCTGGCCGGCCGACTCCAGGTCGTCGTAGAGGCTGCTGAGCTCCAGCGGGCGCTTGACCTGGCTGTGCACGACCTGGGTGCCGACACCCCGGCGGCGGACGAGCAGGCCCTTGTCCACCAGGGACTGGATGGCCTGGCGGACGGTCGGGCGGGACAGGCCGAGCCGTGCGGCGAGCTCGATCTCGTTGCCCAGCAGGCTGCCGGGGGTGAGCGAGCCGTGCTCGATGGCCGCTTCCAGCTGCTGGGCGAGCTGGAAGTACAAGGGCACCGGGGAGCTCCGGTCCACACTGAGGTCGAGCGACACGGTCGGGTCCACATCTGGTTTCGGCACGGGGCCGAGCGTATCCCCGTGACGGGTTGACGGGAAGTTGTGTAGTTCGATTGTCCGGACATACGGATTGACAGCGCCCGGGGTGCACCAGCACCTTGTTCCCATGCGCATCGGGGTCATCGGGACGGGCCGCATCGGCACCATTCACGCGAACACGCTCAGCCGTAATCGCGAGGTCGGATCGCTGATCCTCACGGACGTGGATCCCCGGCGGGCCCAGGATCTGGCGCACCGGCTCGGGGAGACGGCGGCGCCGGGGACGGACGAGATCTTCCAGTGGGGCGTGGACGCGGTGGTGATCACCGCCGCCACCTCGGCCCATGCCGACCTGATCGGCCGGGCGGCGCGCTCCGGACTGCCGGTCTTCTGCGAGAAGCCGATCGCCCTCGACCTGCCGGGCACCCTGCAGGCCCTGGCGGAGGTGGAGAAGGCCGGGACGGTGCTGCAGATGGGCTTCCAGCGGCGCTTCGACAAGGGGTACGTCGGTGCGCGGGAGGCGGTGCGCTCGGGCCGGCTCGGGCGGCTGCACACCGTGCGGGCGCTGACGTCCGACCAGTCGCCGCCCCCGCCGGAGTGGCTGCCGCTGTCCGGCGGGCTGTTCCGGGACACGCTGATCCACGACTTCGACGTGCTGCGCTGGGTGACCGGCCGCGAGGTCGTGGACGTGTACGCGACCGGTTCGGACGCGGGCCCCGCGCTGTTCCGCGAGGCCGGTGACGTCGACACGGGCGCGGCGGTGCTCACCCTGGACGACGGCACGCTGGCCACGGCCACCGCGACCCGGCTGAACGGCGCCGGGTACGACGTGCGGATGGAGCTGGCCGGCGAGCGGGACACCGTGGTGGTCGGCCTGGACGACCGTACGCCGGTGGCCTCGACCGAGCCGACCGGGCCGCCGCCCGCGGACAAGCCGTGGCCCGGCTTCCTGGAGCGGTTCGGGCCCGCCTACGAGGCCGAGCTGTGCGCCTTCGTCGACGTGGTGCGGGGCCAGCTGGCCAACCCCTGCGACGGGCGCGAGGCCCTGCAGGCGCTGCGGATCGCGGAGGCCTGCGAGATCTCCCGGCACGAGCGCAGACCGGTGGCGCTCGCGGAGGTCCCGGACCGCCTGGCCTGACCTACCTGCCCGACCTGCCCGACCTGTCCGGCCCGTACGACCCGCCTGGCCCCGCCTCGGCCGTGGAGCGCGGCTACCAGCGCACCGGGAGGCTGCGCACTCCTCTCATCAGGGTGCCCGGCAGCCACTCCCCGTGCGGGCCGTCCAGGGCGAGGCCGGGGGCGCGCTCCAGGAGGGTGCGCAGGGCGATCCGGCCCTCCAGACGGGCCAGGGGTGCGCCCAGGCAGTAGTGGATGCCGTGGCCGAAGGCGAGGTGGCCACGGTGGTCGCGGCGGATGTCGAAGCGGTCGGGCTCGGGATAGCGGTCCGCGTCGCGGTCGGCGCCGGCGAGGCTGATCATCACCGGGTCGCCCCGGTCGATGGCGGTGCCGGCGATCTCCAGGGGTTCGGCGGCGTACCGGTACGTGGCGTTCTCCACCGGGCCCTCCCAGCGCAGGGTCTCCTCGACCGCGCCGTCCAGGAGGCTCATGTCGGCGCGCAGGGCGGCGAGCTGGTCCGGGTGGGTGAGCAGGGCGAGGACGCCGTTGCCGATGAGGTTGACGGTGGTCTCGTGGCCGGCGATCAGCAGGACGAAGGCCATGCCGCGCAGCTCCCCGACGGAGAGCCGGTCGCCGTCCTCGGCGGTGGTCCGGATCAGGTCGCTGAGCAGGTCGCCGCTCGGGCCGGCGCACCGCTTGTCCTCGATCAGCTCCGCCAGATAGTCGGCGAGCGCGGCGAAGGCGTCGTACTCGCTGCCCGGATTGCTGGGCGCGACCACCTCGTTGGACAGCTTCCGGAACCGCTCGCGGTCCAGCTCCGGGACGCCGAGCAACTCGCTGATCACCGTGATCGGCAGCGGGTAGGCGAGGGTGTCGACGAGGTCGGCGCGGCCGCGCGGGAGCATCTCGTCGAGCAGCCGGTCGGTGATCTCCTGGATCCTCGGCTCCAGGCCGGCCACCCGGCGGGCGGTGAACGCGCGCGTGATCAGGCTGCGCAGCCTGGTGTGCTGGGGCGGGTCGGCAAGCAGCAGGTACTTCCCGATCAGCTCCTCGTCGAGGAACTTGAAGCCGATCTTCTCGGTGTCCTTGACCAGTCTGGGGTCGGCGAGCGCCGCGCGCCCCTCCTCGTAGCCGACGACCAGCCAGGTCTCGTGGTACTGGTCGGGCAGGGGCCACCGCACCCGGTGCACCGGGCCGCGCTCGCGCAGCCGCGCGTACACCGTGTGCGGGTCCGTGCGCAGACCGTCGCCGTACTCGCCGAGGTCGGTCACCTGCATGCTCAGCTCCCCCTTCAGGAGACCCCCGAGGCCGTCCCGTACCCGGAGAACGCACGGGCCGCCCCACAGGTGCCCCGGAGGCGCCCTATTCCTCCAGCAGTCCCGCGTCGTACGCCAGCAGGGCGATCTGGACGCGGTTGTTGAGGCCGAGCTTGGCCAGGATGCGGGAGACGTGGGTCTTGACGGTGGCGACGCTCATGTAGAGGCCGGTGGCGATCTCGGCGTTGGCGAGGCCCCGGCCGACGGCGACGGCGACCTCGCGCTCGCGGTCGTTGAGAGCGGCGAGCCGGTCACGCGCGCGTGCCTGCCGGGTGTCGGCCCGGGTGCCGGCCGCGTGCGCCATCAGCTGCCGCGTGACGGCGGGCGACAGCACGGGGTCGCCGGCCGCGACCCGGCGCACCGCGGCGACGATCTCGGCGGGCGGGGTGTCCTTGAGGACGAACCCGGCGGCTCCGGCGCGCAGGGCGTGCAGTACCTGTTCGTCGGCGTGGAAGGTGGTCAGGACGACGACCTGCGGGGCGTCGGCACGCGCGCGCAGCCGCTCGGTGGCGGTGAGTCCGTCCACGGAGGGCATGCGGATGTCCATCAGGACGACATCCGGGTGGGTGCGGTCCACGAGCGCCTCGACCTCGTCGCCGTCGGAGCCCTCCCCGACGATCTCGATGTCCCCGGCCCCGCCCATCATGAGGGCCAGCCCCGCCCGCACCAGCGGATCGTCGTCGACGAGCAGCAGTCTGATCGCGGTCATGGCTCCTACGTGGTCAGCGGGTGCGGCGCGGGTACGGCGGCACGTGGTCGGTCGTCGTTCAGGCGGCGGGCCAGGGCAGCCAGGCCCGTACCTCGAAGCCGCCGTCGCCGGTGGCCCGGTGCTCCAGCCGCCCTCCGGCCAGCGTGGCGCGTTCGGTCAGGCCGATCAAGCCTTGGCCCGAGCCGGGGACGTGCGGGGCCTCGGTCGCGGGGGCGGGGTTGTGCACGGTGATGTCCAGGCCGTCGCCCCGGGCGCCGGTGACGCGGACGGTGACCTCGGCGCCGGGGGCGTGCTTGCGGGCGTTGGTGAGGCCCTCCTGGGCGATGCGGTAGGCGGTGCGACCGACGGAGGCGGGGACGGCGGCCGGTTCGCCGACGTGGTTGTCGAGGGTGACCTTCATGCCGGCCTGGCGGGACTCGGCGACCAGCGCGTCCAGGGCCGCGAGGGTCGGTTGCGGCCGCCCGCCCGCCTCGTCGCCGTCGGCGGCGCGCAGTACGCCGATGATCTCGCGGAGGTCCTGCAGGGCCTCGTGGGCGCTCTCCCGGATGACCCCGGCCGCCCGGGCGATCTCCTCCCGGGGCGCGTCCGGCCGGAACTCCAGCGCCCCGGCGTGCACGCTGAGCAGGGTCAGCCGGTGGGCGAGGACGTCGTGCATCTCGCGGGCGATGGCCTCCCGGGCCAGCCGCTGGGCCCGCTCGGCACGCAGCCCGGCCTCGGTCTCGGCCCGCCGGGCCCGGTCGCGGAGGCTGACCATCAGCTGCCGCTTGGAGCGCACGAACATGCCGAGGCTGACGACGAGCAGGCTGAACAGCACGACCAGGATGACGACGGCCAGGTAGGGCAGGTCGGGGTCGGGGCGCAGCCAGTAGAAGAGCGGGACCAGTGCGAGGTTGATGCCGGCGATCCAGGCGACGTACCGGAACGGGCGGTGCACGGCGAGGGTGAACAGCGCGACCATGGCGGCGCCGCCCGCGGTGTCGGAGGCGAAGCCGACCGGGATCATGGCGATGGCCAGGCCCGTCGGCCAGCGCCGGCGCAGCCAGACCGCGGCACAGGCCAGTCCGCCGATCAGCTGGTCGGCGACGGCGAGGCCGTGCGAGACGTTCGGGTCCTGGCGCATCGTGTTGGCGGCCGCCGCGCCGAGGAGGACGGCCAGCAGGAAGCAGCTGAAGTCGACGAGCCAGTCGCGCGCCGTACGGCGGGGCCGCCGGCCGGCCGGACCGGCGTCGGGGTCGAGTTCATGGATCACGGCGGAGGGGAAGAGCCACCGCCGCCCCTCGAACGTCCGTATGGAAAGGTCACCGCTCACGGTCGACAAATCTACGCATGACCGGGCCGCGGCACCTACCTGCGCACGGGATCGTCGACCAAAGTTGCGCTCGTGTGGACTTTCGGTGTGCCACGCGCGCGTGCGGACGGTCTTCCGGCGGGCATGACTCGCCCCGCGGCCGATGGCGTGGGGGGAGGCCGCGGGGCGAGGGTCGTACCGTGAAACGGCTGCTTGAACTGATCGGATTCGTCGCTCTGGTGCAGGGTGTGCTGGGCCTGCTGCACGAGTTCACCCACTGGCGGGTGGGCCTCCTGCAACGGCTCGGCCTCCTCGACGGCTACGGCGTCTACGCGAGCGTCGCGCTGATCGTGCTGGCGTGCGCGCTGTTCGCCGTCGCGGAGAGCCGGAGGTCCGGCTGAACGCGGACCGGACCTCCGGCTGGTCGCGCCGTTCCTGGCGATCGACCGGCCGACGCCGAGGTGGGGACATCGACGTGCCGGTGTCGCTGGGCCGACTCGGTCAGCGGCTCAGCAGTCGAAGTCGATCAGGTCGAACGTGACGTAGTGGTCCGCCGTGTAGTAGTCCTCCTCGTACGCCTTGCCGGTCACGATGCGCCGTGCGCCACGGGTGGAGGAACCGGGCGTCTTCACGGTGTACTCGTGGTAGTAGCCACTGGACTGGCTCGGCAGCACGCCCTCCTGGTTGCGGAAGACGACCCCGTCCTGCGAGTACGGGAACGGACCGCCCGACGCGATCAGGTCGAGCGTGTCGTACGCCTGCGACGGCAGGTCGCTGTAGCAGATACTGCCGACCGAGCTGGCAGCGGCGTCCGCGGTGGCGGCGGAGACGGTACCGCCGACGAGGAGGGCGGACAGCAGGGCGCCGGCGGCGCCGATGCGGGTGATTCGTGGGGGGAATCTCATGGCTCCATGATGACGCGCGTAGAGTGTGGCATGTCAATGACAAGTCCGAAGAATTTCCCGCCGGGTTCCGCGAGTTTTCAGGGAATTAACCTGGGGCCGGCGGGCCCCGATCCGAGGGAAGGACCGGGGCCGGGCCGCTGGACGTCCGCATCGGCGACCGGGCCGCTAGGCGTTCGCCTCGGCGATGTACGAGCCGTAGTCGGGTCGGCCCGCGATGTCGTACGACTGGATGGAGACGCCCGTCGCGGTGACCCGCCCGCCGGTGTGCCGGAACCTCGTCGGCACGGCGCCCTCCTGGAAGAAGCGGCGGCCGGAGCCCAGCACGACCGGGAACGTCACCAGGTTGAGGGTGTCGAGCAGGCCGAGGTCCAGCAGGGAGCGGACCAGCGCGCCGCTGCCGTGTACCTGGAGCTCGCCGTCGGTGCGCTCCCTGAGGGCCGTGACCTCCTTGGCGAGGTCTCCGGCGAGGACCGTGGTACCGGACCAGCCGGGGTCGGTCAGGGTCGCGGACGGGACGTACTTCGGGAGCGCGTTGAGCCTGGCCGCGATCGGGTCGCCGGGGTCGGTGATCCTCGGCCAGTAGGACGCGAAGATGTCGTACGTACGGCGGCCGAGCAGGAAGGCGTCGGCCCGCTCGATGACCTCGACGACGAACCGGCCGAAGTCCTCGTCGCCGTAGGTGAAGCTCCAGCCGCCGTGGGTGAAGCCCCCGCTGGGGTCCTCCTCGGGGCCGCCGGGCGCCTGGTAGACGCCGTCGAGGGTGACGAACATGGTGGAGACGAGCTTGCCCATGGCGGCGCCTGCTTCCCGGGGGTGCGGTCCGTTGTCATCGGCTCGGACCCCTGGGGCACCGGCAACTCATCGGTCGGCCGGTCTCCGGTGTGCCCTCACCCCGCGTGCGTCGAGAACAGTCCGCCGGTCGGGCCCTGCTTGTCGCCGCCCTGCGCCTTCTTCAGCGCGTTGGCGAGGCTCTCGATGGTGAGGGACTGGAGGATCACCCGGCCGTTGCCCTCCAGGGTGGCCAGGGAGAGGCCCTCACCGCCGAAGACGGCGTTCATGAGGCCCTGGCGGTTGAGGCCGCCGACGCGCTGGACGCCGTACTGGATGCCCTCCTCGAAGGCGACGACGCACCCCGTGTCGACCTCGATACGGCCGCCGAAGTCGGCGGGGTTCAGGTCGATGAAGTTGCCCGCGCCGGCGATGATCACCGTGCCGTGGCCGGTGAACTTCTCCAGGATGAAGCCCTCGCCGCCGCTCATTCCGGTGCGGCCGCCGGAGAAGGCGATACCGAACTCGACGGTGGACTCGGCGGCGACGAAGGCGTCCTTCTCGGCGAACCACGCGCGCGTGCCGGTCAGCTCCAGGGCACGCATCTCGCCCGGGAGCACGCCCGCGAAGCCGACGGTGCCCTCGCCGCCCTGGGAGGTGAAGTACTGGAACGCCATCGACTCGCCGGCGAGCATGCGCTGGCCGACCTGCATGGCGGTGCCCATGGCCTGGCGCAGCATGCCGCCCATGCCGCCACCGCCGCCCTGCTGCCGGCCGCCGCCGTTCGGCCCGCCGAGCCGGGTCTCCATGGTCACGTTCGTCGTCTTGAACAGGAACTTGCCGGCCTCGCAGTACACGGTCTGGCCGGGGTGCAGGTTGACGACCGCCATCTGCATGGCGTTGCCGACGATTTCTTGCTGAAGAGTCACGGCAGAAGAACGTAGCCGACGGTCCAGCGGTTCCCCCTGCCCGCCCACCGACCCGACTCGGTCACCTGAGCAGCGAGGCCTCAAAGGAACGGGACAAACCCTCCTCGAAGAGCATCCCGTTCCCGGACCCCGCCAACATCCCGCGTGCGACGGGGCCCCGCACACGGAGACCATCGCCGTGCGCCGGAACCCACCGGCCCCGTGGACGGCCCTGCCGCCCCCACCCCCTCCCCCTCCCCCGGACGCTGCGGCCTGTCGTCGCTTTCAGAGTTCGCCCTGTGAGAAGGCGAGTCGGGTGAGTGGGCGGGCGACAGGGTCAGGACAGTTCGCGGTGCCTGGCCGTCAGGGCCGTTGCTCCCGCTTCCGTCGGTGTGCCGAACAGCCGTAGGCGGGAGATTCCGCCGTCCGGGAAGATGTCCACGCGCGCGTGCGTGGCGACGGCGGGGGTCGGCAGGACGAAGCGGTGGTTCGTGTCCGGCTGGAGGCGGGTGCGCGGGAGGAGCTCCGTCCAGGGGCCTTCCTCGCCGTCCCGTACCGACACCGACGCCCAGCCCGCGCTGTTGCCCTTCAGGTACGCCGTGTCGATCTCGATCGCGCGGATCTGGGACTGGGCGGCGAGCCGGTAGCTGATCCAGTCGTTGCCCTGGTCGCGGCGGCGGCGCGTCTCCCAGCCGTCGTCCATCTTGCGGGAGCGGCCGGGCTGGATGGTGTTGGTCGCGGGTGAGTAGAAGAGGTTGGAGGCGTCTTCCACCCGGCCGCCGTTCTCCAGGGCGACCACGTCGAAGGTGCCGAGCACGGCGAGCCACTCGGGGTCGGGCACGACCTCGCCGTACACGCGCAGGCGCGCGATGCCGCCGTCGGGGTGCTGGTTGACGCGGAGGTGGGTGAAGCGCTGTTCGACGGAGACGGCGAAGCCGTTCGCCGCGTGGCCGCCGACGGGGGTGCGGGGGACGAGGGTCGTCCACTTCACGTCGTCGCCGAGGAGCTCCGCCGGGGACGGTGAGCCGGCGACCGACGTGGCCTCGACCGACACCGCCTGCGGGTAGTTGCCGCGGAAGTGGGCCGTGTCGACGACGATCCCGCGGACGACGCCGGCGGCGCCGAGCCGGACCAGCGCCCAGTCGTGGTCCTCGGCGGTGGGCCAGGGGTGGTCGGCCGAGGCCCCGCGGCGGCGGCGCGTCTCCCAGCCGTCCATGATCTTGCCCTTGTGCCCGAAGTGCTCGGGGTCGAACTCCGCCCGCCCCGGCACCAGCAGGTTCTCCCGCTGGGCGAAGAACTCGTCGTTGGCGGCGACGACCCCGGCCCCGAGCTGCCGGGCGGCGAGGTCGGCGTACTGGGTGAAGGGGAAGTCGGCGGTGCGGTAGTCCGCGTACGGGTCGCCGCCGGAGTAGGGGTGCGCGTCGCCGGTGAAGGTCGGGATCGCCGTCAAAGGTGTTCCTTTCGGTGTCGGCCGCTGCGGGTGCGGGAGCAGAAGGAGGTCAGGGGGTGCGGGTGAGGAGGTGGCCCTGCGGGGGCGTGAACTCGCCGTCGGCGACGATGCGTTCGCCGCGCAGCCAGGTGGACCTCACCACGCCGTACAGGGTCTTGCCCGCGTACGCGGTGACCCGGTTGCGGTGCTGCAGGCCCGCCGGGTCCACGGTGAAGGTCTCGTCGGGCGCGAGGACGGCGAAGTCGGCGTCCCGGCCGACCGCGATGGCGCCCTTGCGGTCGCCGAGGCCGACCAGCGCGGCCGTGCGGGCCGACATCCAGCGGACCACGTCCTCGAGACCATGGCCGCGCCTCCGGGCTTCCGTCCATACGGCGGCGAGGCTGAGCTGGAGGCCGGAGATGCCGCCCCAGGCGGTCGCGAAGTCGTTCGTCTTGAGGTCGGCCGTGGAGGGCGAGTGGTCGGTGACCACGCAGTCGACGGTGCCGTCGGCCAGCGCCTGCCAGAGCAGGTCCTGGTTGGCCGCCTCCCGGATGGGCGGGCAGCACTTGAACTCGCTGGCGCCGTCCGGGACTTCCTCCGCGGTGAGGGTGAGGTAGTGCGGACAGGTCTCGACGGTGAGGCGGACGCCGTCCGCCTTGGCCGCCGCGATCAGCGGCAGCGCGTCGGACGAGGACAGGTGCAGGACGTGCACGCGCGCGTGCAGGCGCTTCGCCTGGGCGATCAGCTGGGCGATCGCCGTGTCCTCCGCGTCGCGCGGGCGGGAGGCGAGGAAGTCGGCGTACTTCGGGCCGCCCTGCTGCGGGGCGGCCTCCAGGTGGTGGGGGTCCTCGGCGTGCACGATCAGCAGGCCGTCGAAGGAGGCGATCTCGGCCAGCGACCGGGCCAGCTGCTCCTGGTCGAGGTGCGGGAACTCGTCCACGCCGGACGGCGACAGGAACGCCTTGAAGCCGAAGACGCCGGCCTCGTGCAGCGGGCGCAGGTCCTTGACGTTGTCGGGCAGCGCGCCGCCCCAGAAGCCGACGTCGATGTGTGCCTTGTCGGCGGCGACCTGTTGCTTGACGCGGAGGTTCTCGACGGTCGTGGTCGGCGGCAGGGAGTTGAGCGGCATGTCGACCAGGGTGGTGATGCCGCCGGCCGCCGCCGCGCGGGTGGCGGTCCAGAAGCCCTCCCACTCGGTGCGGCCGGGGTCGTTCACGTGGACGTGGGTGTCGACCAGGCCGGGCAGCAGGACGTCGTCGCCGAGGTCCTCCAGGCGGGCACCCTCCGGGACGGGGGCGTCGTACGGCAGCACGGCCGTGATCGTCCCGGCGGACACGGCGACCGAGGCGGCCCGCGTCCCCTCCGGGGTGATGACGCGCGTCGAGCGCAGCACCAGTTCAGCGTCGGACACCCGGACCCCTCTCTCTGCCGCCGTTTTACTTCCGGGAAACGGGATTTACACCCATGTAACGGAATTCAACGTTCTGTTGAAGGAGTCTTCACTCCCGCTCCCGTGCCGTCAAGGGCACACTGCTTCTCGGGGCCCCGCAAGCTCCCACTCTGGACGTTTCCACAAAGCGGAAATATGATTCCGGCAAGCAGAACGTAGCTATGCACGATCAGGGAGTCAACCGACCGCCGGGTAGGCTTCTGCCCCTCCCGCCAGTCCGAAAGGAACGCGCCGTGCCGACGTCCAGCGCCAGCACCACCGACTCCGCCAAGTCCGGCGGCGGGGTCCAGTCCCTCGAGCGCGCCTTCGATCTGCTGGAGCGGATGGCGGACGCGGGCGGCGAGGTGGGTCTCAGCGAGCTGTCCGCGAGCAGCGGGCTGCCGTTGCCGACGATCCACCGGCTGATGCGCACCCTGGTCGTCTGCGGTTACGTACGGCAGCAGCCGAACCGGCGGTACGCGCTCGGGCCCCGGCTGATCCGGCTCGGCGAGTCGGCGTCCCGACTGCTGGGCACGTGGGCGCGGCCGTACCTCGCGCGGCTGGTGGAGGAGACCGGGGAGACGGCGAACATGGCGCTGCTCGACGGGGACGAGATCGTGTACGTGGCGCAGGTGCCGTCGAAGCACAGTATGCGGATGTTCACCGAGGTGGGTCGGCGGGTGTTGCCGCATTCCACGGGGGTGGGCAAGGCGCTGCTGGCGAATGTGCCGGACGCGGAGGTGCGGGCGCTGCTGGGGCGGACCGGGATGCCCGCGGCGACCGAGAAGACGATCACCACTCCGGAGGGGTTCCTGGACGCCCTGGCGGAGGTGCGGCGGCTGGGGTACGCCGTGGACGACAACGAGCAGGAGGTGGGGGTGCGGTGCCTGGCGGTGTCCGTGCCCGATTCGCCCACCGCGGCGGCCATTTCGATCTCCGGGCCCGCGGGGCGGGTCACGGAGGCGGCGGTCGAGAAGATCGTGCCGGTGCTGCAGCAGGTGGCCGTTGAGTTGTCTCAGGCGCTGGTGAGTTCAGGGGCCTGAGGGGTAGGACCGACAGGAACATTGGCGGGTGCGCGTGAGTGGGGGCTGAGCGCGCAGTTCCCCGCGCCCCTGGGTGGGTGACCCCAAGGGTGCCTTAACGTCTCGGTTCTCCGAACAGGTCCACCGCCTGACGTACGTCCGACAGGCCCCGGGACAACGCGCTCATCGAACCGATCGCGCCCGCTATCAGTAACAGGGAGCGGCGCAGGCGGGGGATTTCCGGGATGCCGCCCGTCGCCATCGCGGCCAGGGCCGCCAGTTCGTCCTCGGCTATCGCACGGTCCGGGAACTCGGCCGGATGCGCGGCCAGTTCGCGGCGCAGCCGCGAGACCGCCGTGCGTAGTTCCGTCACCCTCGGATCCTCGTCACTGCCGGTCACTGGCCTCTGCCCCAAGCTCCGCAACACAGCTCTCCCCCCTCGCCAGGTGCCCAGGACGGTGGTCGGGCGCCCGGGGACGCGGGTCAGTAAACGCCCTCCCGTACGGAAAGCGCTACAGCGCGGACCGAATTTCAGTCCTTCGGAAACCGCCCGTCCGCCCCGGCGTCGGGTATGCAGGACGCATGACGGACTCGGATGACCGGATCGCCGGGCTGCTGCTCGCCGGCGGCGGCGGCAGACGGCTCGGCGGGCGACCCAAGGCGCTGCTGACGCATCGGGGCCGGCCGCTGGTGGAGCACGCGGCCGGGGTGCTGCGCGCGGGCGGCTGCGGGCCGGTGCACGTGGTGCTGGGGGCCCGCGCGGACGAGGTGCGGGAGCGGGCCGAACTGGGCGGCTGTGTGGTCGTGGAGAACCCGGACTGGGCGGAGGGCATGGGGTCCTCGCTGCGGGTGGGACTGGAGTCGCTCGCCGGGGCCGGGGTGCGGGCCGCCCTGGTGTCACTGGTGGATCAGCCGGGGATCGGGGGCGCGGCCGTGGCGCGGGTACTCGGCGGATACCGGGACGAGGACTCACTGGTGGCGGCCGCCTACGACGGGGTGCGCGGGCATCCCGTGCTGTTCGGCTCGGCCCACTGGGCGGGGATCGCCGCGAGCGCGACCGGGGACCGGGGCGCCCGCGCCTACCTCAAGGCCCACGAGGACGCGATCACGCTCGTCGAGTGCCGAGACGTGGCCGAGCCGTACGACATCGACACGGAGGCGGACCTGGGCCACCTTGAGTGAACGGGATGGCACCGGGCGCCACCTTGGCTCGACTCGGAGAATCTCGACATCAACAAACCATTGAACTTCCACAATGAGGAAACTAGTATCCACTGCTCAGAAGCATCTGACCCCTGATCGGGTGCGCTTCGCTCCACCCGGAACGACTGGCACCCGGTGCCACCGCTGAAGGAAGTGACAGCTCATGTCCGCACCAGCGCCGTCTCCGCCGGCCATCGTCGACGCCGCGCCCCTGCCCCGGCAGGAGGAGGTCCTCACCGACGAGGCGCTCGCCTTCGTGGCCGAGCTGCACCGGCGGTTCTCGCCGCGCCGTGCCGAACTCCTCGCCCGCCGCGCCGAGCGCCGCGCCGAGATCGCCCGCACCTCGACCCTGGACTTCCTCCCGGAGACCGCCGCCGTCCGCGCGGACGACTCCTGGCGGGTGGCCCCCTCCCCCGCGGCGCTGAACGACCGCCGGGTCGAGATCACCGGTCCCACCGACCGCAAGATGACCATCAACGCCCTCAACTCGGGCGCCAGGATCTGGCTCGCGGACTTCGAGGACGCCTCCGCGCCGACCTGGGAGAACGTCGTCCTGGGCCAGCTGAACCTGATCGACGCCTACACCCGGACCATCGACTTCACGGACCCGTCGAGCGGCAAGTCGTACGCGCTGCGCCCGGACGAGGAGCTGGCGACGGTCGTCATGCGGCCGCGCGGCTGGCACCTCAATGAGCGCCACGTGGAGGTCGACGGCGAGCAGGTCCCCGGCGCCTTCGTCGACTTCGGGCTCTACTTCTTCCACAACGCGCAGCGGCTCCTCGACCTCGGCAAGGGACCGTACTTCTACCTCCCGAAGACCGAGTCGCACCTCGAAGCCCGGCTCTGGAACGACGTGTTCGTCTTCGCGCAGGACTACGTCGGCATCCCGCAGGGCAGCGTCCGCGCCACCGTGCTGATCGAGACGATCACCGCCGCGTACGAGATGGAGGAGATCCTCTACGAACTCCGCGACCACGCCTCCGGGTTGAATGCCGGCCGCTGGGACTACCTGTTCTCCATCGTGAAGAACTTCCGTGACGGCGGGCCCCGGTTCGTCCTCCCGGACCGCAACGCCGTGACGATGACAGCCCCGTTCATGCGGGCGTACACCGAACTCCTCGTCCGCACCTGCCACAAGCGCGGCGCGCACGCGATCGGCGGCATGGCGGCCTTCATCCCGTCCCGCCGGGACGCCGAGGTCAACAAGGTCGCCTTCGAGAAGGTCCGCGCCGACAAGGACCGTGAGGCGAACGACGGTTTCGACGGCTCCTGGGTCGCCCACCCCGACCTGGTCCCGATCGCCATGGAGTCCTTCGACCGGGTCCTCGGCGACAAGCCGAACCAGAAGGACCGGCTGCGCGAGGACGTCCACGTCGAGGCCGCCGACCTGATCGCGGTCGACTCGCTGAAGGCGAAGCCGACTTACCCCGGTCTGGTCAACGCCGTCCAGGTGGGCATCCGGTACATCGAGGCGTGGCTGCGCGGGCTCGGCGCGGTGGCCATCTTCAACCTCATGGAGGACGCGGCCACCGCGGAGATCTCGCGGTCGCAGATCTGGCAGTGGATCAACGCCGGAGTGGAGTTCGAGAACGGCGAGAAGGCCACGCCGGAGCTGGCCCGCAGGATCGCCGCCGAGGAACTCGACGCCATCCGCGCGGAGATCGGCGACGAGGCCTTCGCGGCCGGTCACTGGCAGCAGGCCCACGACCTGCTGCTCACCGTCTCCCTCGACGAGAACTACGCGGACTTCCTGACGCTGCCCGCGTACGAGCAGCTGCGCGGTTGACCTACTCCGGTGCCGGCTTGTCCGAGTGGCCCAGGGACTTCCCCGGGGCCACTCGGTCGCGTACGGCCTGCTTCACGGCCGTCGGCTCCGGGAAGCCCTGCTCGCGCCGGTCCCAGACCACCTCGTCACCGACCCGGACGACGAAGACGCCGCCCTTGCCCGGCTTCAGCGCCAGCTCCGTCAGCTCGGTCTCGAAGGTGGTCAGCAGCTCCTGCGCCAGCCAGGCCGCCCGCGGCAGCCAGCGGCACTGGGTGCAGTACTCGATCTCGACGCGTCGGCTCTCACTCATCCGGGCATCGTAACCGAACGTGATCACCCGGCGAGTTCACCGGCGAAGTGGCAGGCGGCCCGCTGTCCGGCCGGTGTGAGCACGAGCCGCGGGTCGGTGTCCGCGCAGACCGTGCGCTCCGGGTGCGCGAGCGGGCCGATCGGGCAGCGGGTGCGGAACCGGCAGCCGGAGGGCGGGTTCGCCGGGCTCGGCAGGTCGCCCCGCAGCACGATGCGCTCCCGCTCGGGTGCCGCGAGGTCCGCCGCCGGTGACGACGACAGCAACTGCCTGACGGCGGCGGCCGGTCAGCCGAGGTGGACCGACCAGTCCTGCTGGGCCGCGGGCTTGCCGTGCAGGTCGGGAACCCGCTTCAGCCAGGCCGGGCGGCCCTGCTGGGTCCTGGCCGCGCGGGCGGCCTCCTCGGCCGCGAGCTGGTCGCGGCCCGGGAAGTCGGTGGGGAGCCACTCTGCGGAGGCCCGCACCCGGGCCAGCAGGTAGCCGACGTAGGCCTCGCGCATCTCGTCGGGCGAGCCGAAGTCGGTGAGCCAGGAGTCCGGGACCTCGGTGAGGACGTCCCGGAGCAGTTTCTCGGTCACCCTGGGCGCGAGTTCGGCGTCGGCGGCCCGGGTGTCGGGGCCGTACCGGCCGAGGGCGTGATGGCGGAAGTCGTACGCCTTCCCGGGGGCCGAGGTGTCCCAGCGGTGGTGGAAGACGAGGGCGGCGCCGTGGTCGATGAGCCACAGGCGCGGGGGCGCGATGCCGAGGGTCGGCCAGACCATGAGGTTGGAACTGTGCACCGTGCGGTCGACGTTGACGGTGAGCGCGTCCAGCCAGACGATCCGGCCCGCCTCCAGCGGGTCCACCGGGAAGACCTCGGCGATCTGCGGGGTGAAGTCCTCGGCCCCGGGCAGGAAGTCCATCCCGAGGTTGACTCCGCCGCTGGCCGCGTGCAGGTCGCGTACCTCCTGGTGCGGCTCGTCCCCGGCGATCGCCGGGTCGAAGTGCACCAGGACCAGCTCGGGGAACCGCAACCCGAGCGCCCGCGCCAGCTCCCCCACGATCACCTCGGCGACCAGCGCCTTGTGCCCCTGCGCGGACCCGGTGAACTTCACGACGTACGTCCCGAGGTCGTCGGCCTCGACGACAGCGGGCACGGAACCACCGGCCCTCAGGGGTGCGATGTAGCTGGTGGCGGTGACCTCTCTCAGCATCTTCCCAGGCCCCACGGATCACTTACCTTGCGTTCAACGGCTGGGGAGTCTCGATCGGCATCCTCGTCTCCCTGTCTCTCCAGCGGTCCGTCCATGACGGTGCGGCCCTCACTGCCGGCCTCCGGCATGAAGTGAGCATAGTCATCAGGCGTGACTGCCGAAGCCCGCACCCGGTGTCCTCATGGGCTACGACGTGCTCGGTTCCGCCACCGGGCCCGTGCCGCGCAGTTGCCGGATCGTGCCGCCGAGTCTGTCACGGAACCCCTCCAGCATCCGGGGCTGGGCGCTGACGATCCACTCTGTGCCGACCAGGTACTTGCCGCCGTACCCGGAGGCGGAGTCCAGCCAGGTCTCCTTGAGTTCGTCGCTGGGGAAGGTGGTGATGAGGTAGTCGACCTTCTTGGTGTGGCACACGCCCTGGCGCAGTTCCGTCGCGTTGATGCGGATCTCGGGCCTGCAGCCGATCAGGCCTGCGATCACCTCGACCTTCGCCGGGGCCACGACACCGTTCGCGGGGGCGTCCGACACGGAGACTCCCGACCGCTTGCGCTTGGTGTCGGCACCGTCGTCACCGCCGCCGCAGGCCGCGGTCAACGGGACGATCGCCAGGCTCGCGGCCAGGGCTGCGCCGCGCATCAGGCGGCCGGTGTGCTGGGCTCGTGGCTGCTGTGGCACGTTGCCTCTCCGTTTCCGGGTGGTCCTGCCCGCGGCCGGCGGCCAGGCTTACGACAAGGGGTACGGGTGAACATCAGTGGCCGTTCACCCCGTATGTCACGGTGAGCCCGTGGGGCGGCAGGGACCCCGCCCCACGGGCCGGACCCATCCCCGGGCGCCGGCGCCGAAGGCTGCACTTCTTCTGCACAAGGGCTTCCTACGCTCCCGTGGCATCGTCCACCGAGCGCAGGGAGTCGTCCGTGACACTGATCGTCGCCGCCGCATCGCCGTTTCACGGCCATGTCCAGCCGGTCCTCACCGTCGCATCGGACCTGGTGCGGCGCGGGCACGAGGTCGTCGTGCTGACCGGGAGCCGGTTCGCCGAGGACGTACGGGCCGCCGGTGCCCTTCATGTGTCGTTGCCGCCCGCAGCGGACTTCGACGACCGGCAGCTGGACCTGTACTTCCCCGACCGTGCCGCCTTCCCGCCGGGACCGGCGCAGTTGGAGTACGACTTGAAACACGTCTTCGGTGATCCGACCGCCGCCCAGTACCGCGCCCTGCGGACTCTGCTGGCCCGTCGGTTCCCGGCGTCGGTGGTCATCAGCGATCCGTTGTTCCTGGGGGCGACGGCCCTCAGCCTGTCCGCCCCGCCCGGCCGCCGGCCGGTCACCATCGGCCTCGGTATCACCATGCCGACCCTGCTGAGCGAGGACGCGCCACCCATCGGGCTCGCGATGCCGCCCCTGGTCGGGGAGGGCGCGAAGAAGCGGCACCGGGCCATGAACGACGAGGTCAGGGAGGTCTTTTCCGGTGCCCAGCGGCATATCGAGGAGAACTTCGGGGAGAGCGGCACCGAGTTGCCCGGATTCGTCCTCGACTGCCTGGTCACCGCGCCGGACCACTATCTCCAGCTGACCGTCCCGGAGTTCGAGTACCCGCGCGGCGACCTGCCGGCGTCGTTCCGGTTCGTCGGTCCGCTGCCCGCCGTGCCACGCCCGCCGCGGCCGCTTCCGGACTGGTGGGCGGAGGTGGAGCACACGGAGCGGCCGGTCGTCGTGGTCACCCAGGGGTCGTTCGACAACCGCGATCTCGGCAGGCTCGTGCGGCCGGCCGTCGACGCCCTGGCCGACGAGGACGTCCTCGTGGTGGCCGCGACGGGGCGCCCGGACGGCCCGGCCGTGATCGAGGCCGCCGGAGCCGTACCGGCGAACGCGCGCATCGGCGGGTACGTACCCTTCGACGCACTCCTCCCCCACGCGTCCGTGCTGGTCACCAACGGTGGGTACGGCGGTGTGCACGAGGCGCTGCGGCACGGGGTACCGCTCGTCGTGGGCGGCGACGGAGAGGACAAGCCGGAGGTGGCGGCCCGCGTCCGGTGGAGCGGGGCCGGGGTCGATCTGCGCACCGGGGATCCCTCGCCGGCGGAGGTCCGCGACGCGGTGCTGGCCGTGCTCGCCGGGCCCGGGTACCGCGAGCGCGCGCAGGCCCTACGGGCCGCGTTCGAGCGCCATGACGCGCTGGAAGCCGTCGCGGAGGTGGTCGAGGCGGCCTCGGGACCGCTCCCCACGGCGACGGCCTCGTAACCGCTTCCACGACGACGGCCTCGTAGCCGCTCCCCACCTCCCGTCCCGCCGCGACCGCCCCGTGCCACGCCCGGAATGTCCAGCCCCGTGAGTGCCGCCCCGCTGGTGCCTAGCATGAGGATCCGGCAGGGGGAGGACGGGGCGATGGCATCGGTGCCACTGCGGTTCGCGGTACTCGGGGAGTTACGGGTCTGGCGGGACGGGACCGAGGTGGCACCGGGGCCGCCGTTGCGCCGTACCCTCCTCGCCCTGCTGCTGGCCCGGACGGGCACCCCGGTGCCGTTGCCGGACATCGTCGACGCGCTGTGGGCGGACCGGCCTCCGGCTCGCGCGGTGAACATGGTGCACCGCCATGTGGGCGAGCTGCGGCGGATGCTGGAGCCGGGGCTGCCGCGGCGGGCCGAGGGCGGGCTGCTGCTGCGCGGCGGTGGCGGCTACCGGCTCCTGGCTCCGTCCGACTCCGTGGACCTGCTGCTGTTCCGCCGGCTCGTGGCGAGGGCCAGGGAGCAGAGCGAGGTGCGGCAGGCCGTCGGGGTGTACGCCGACGCGCTCGCCCTGCGGCGCGGCCGGGCCGCCGGATGCCCCGCGCAGGCGCCCGAGCATCCCGTCTTCACGGAGCTGGACCGCGAGTACGACGCCGTGGTGCGCGAAGCGGCCGAGGTGGCGCTGCGCGGTGGCCGTGCGGAGCGCGTCCTGCCCGCCCTGTCCGAGAGCGCGTCCCGTCACCCGCTCGACGAGGGACTCCAGGCCCTGCTCGTCCGCGCCCTCGCGGCCACCGGCCGCCGGGCCGAGGCGCTGGACGTGTTCCGTTCGACGGCCGGCCGGCTCGCGGACGAGCTCGGCGTCGATCCCGGCCCGGAACTGGTCGCCGCACAGCGGCGGGCGGCCGCCGGACCGGAGCCCGGGGACTCCTCGTGGAGCGCGCGGGCCGAGCCGACGACCCCGGATCCGACGGCCGTTCACCCCGGCAGCCCGGACCTCCCGTCCGTCGCACCTGCCCAACTGCCGCCCGCCCTCCCGGTCTTCGTCGGCCGAGCCCCACAACTCAACCGCCTGCGCGCCCTGCTCGACGACGCCTCCGCCGGGGGCGGTGGAGCCGCGCCCGCAGTCGTGATCAGCACCATCACCGGCCCGGCCGGCGTCGGCAAGACCGCTCTCGCCGTGCATCTGGCGCACGAGGCGGCCGATCGCTTCCCGGACGGGCAGTTGTATGTCGACCTGCGGGGTTTCGAACCCGCCGGACGGCCCACGCGACCGCAGGACGCCCTGCGGGGATTCCTGGACGCCCTGGGCACGCCGACCGCCCGGACACCCGAGGGGCTCGACGCCCGAGCCGCCCTGTACCGCAGCCTGGCGGCAGGACGCAGACTGCTCGTCCTGCTCGACAACGCGCGGGACGCCGCCCAGGTCCGGCCCCTGCTGCCCGGCACACCCGGCTGCCTGGTGCTCGTCACCAGCCGCAACCGGCTCGGCGGCCTGGTCTCCGCCGACGGCGCCCACCCGCTCACCCTGGGCACGCTCACGCCGGCCGAGGCGCGCTCGGCGCTGGCCCTGCGGATCGGCGCCGGCCGGGTGGCCACCGAGCCCCGGGCGGCGGAGGAGATCGTCCGGCTCACCGCGCGGCTGCCCCTCGCCCTGGCCGTCGTGGCCGCCCGCGCCGCGGACCGGCCGACGTTCCCGCTGGCGGCGCTGGCCGCACAGCTGCGGGCCGCGCGCGGCGGGCTGGAGGCGTTCCGGGACGCCGACCCCGCGCTCGACGTACGGGCGGTGTTCTCGTGGTCGTACGACGCGCTCGGGGCCGCCGCGGCCCGCATGTTCCGGCTGCTCTCCCTGCATCCCGGGCCGGAGCTGACCGTCCAGGCCGGCGCCGCCCTCGCGGGTGTGCCGGTCTCCAGGGCCCGGGCCCTGCTCGTCGAGCTGGCCGACGCGCACCTCGTCACGGAGCGCACGCCCGGCCGGTACACCTGCCACGGCCTGCTCCGCACGTACGCCACCGAACTGGTCCGCGCCACCGAGAGCGAGGACGAACGCCGGGCGAGCCTGCGCCGGATGCTCGACCACTCGCTCTGCGGGCTCCGATGACCCGTCGAGGTCGTTGGGGGGAAAGGACCTCGCGGACCCGGCGCCCGCCCTGTCACCGGGTACGGCACCCGGTCACAAGCCAGGCACACTTCGTCCACTGCCCCCTGCCTACGCTCCCGCCACCCACCCACACCACTCCACAGGGGGCGAGTCAAGTGACGTACACGGTGATCAACGGCAACCGGCTGTTCCACACCGACGAGGGGCCGGGCGCGGACGGCGGCGGCGAGACGCTGCTGCTGGTGCACGGCGGGACCTGCGACTCGCACGACTGGTCGGCGCAGATCGGGGCGTTCTCGGCACGGCACCGGGTGATCGCCCCGGACCTGCGCGGTCACGGCCGGTCCACCGGGCTGTCGGGCGGGATGCGCCCCCGTGAACTGGCCGCGGACCTCGCGGAGCTGCTCGACGGCATCGACGCCGGTCCGGTGGTCGTCGTGGGGCACTCCATGGGTGCCGTGGTCGCCTCCGTCCTGGCCGTCGAGTACCCGTCCCTGGTGCGGGGCGTCGTCGCGGTCGAGCCCGGCTACGGGTTCGAGGCGGAGTTCGCGCCGCAGCTCGCCGCCGCCTTCCGCGTCCCCGACCCGGTCGGTACCGCCGCCGCGGTCCTGGGCGGGCTGGAGAACCCGGCCGCGACCGGCCCCGAGGCGGACGCGCTGCGGGTCTGGCATCGCCGACGGGTCCTCGCCATGGACCCGATGACCGTACGGGACGTCTTCCACGGCCTGTTCGACGAGGCGGGCGCCCCGCTGACCGTACGGCCCGGCGTCGAGAGCTACCTGGCGCGCCGGAGCTGCCCGGTGCTGTCGGTCTCGGCAGCCGCCTCGCTCAAGGCCAAGGGGATCGACGGGGACTGGGAGGCGGTCCTGAGCCGGCACCCCCACAGCGCGTCGGCCGTCCTCGAAGGGGTCGGGCACTGGCTGTTCCAGGAGCGGCCGGCCGAGTTCAACGCACTGGTCCTGGGCTGGCTGGAAGGGCTGCCGACCGTCTGACAGCGGGCAGGCCGGGCACGGGGCGGAACACACGGGGACACGGGGATGCGGGACACGGGGATGCGGGACACGGGGATGCGGGACACGGTGACTACGAGGGTGACGATGCGGTTCGAGGTGCTGGGACCGGTACGGGTCTGGCGTGACGGCCATGAGGTGGGGCTCGGCGCGGCCCAGCAACGGCTGCTGCTGGCCCAGTTGATGGCCCACGCGGGGCTGCCCGTCGCCATGGAGGAGTTGCAGCACGCTCTCTGGGGCGAGTCGCCGCCGGGCTCGCCCGCCAACGCGGTCTACCGGCACGTCGGCGTGCTGCGCCGGCTGCTGGAGCCCGGGCTGCCGGTCCGCGCCCCGGGCCGGTGGCTGGCACGGGACGCCGGCGGGTACCGGCTGCACGCGACGCCCGAGACGCTGGACCTGCTGCGGTTCCGGGAACTGGTGCGGCGGGCACGGCAGAGCGGGACCCGGGGCCCGGAGGCGGCCGTACCGCTGCTGCTGGAGGCGCTGAACCTGCGCACCGGGCCGGTCGCCGGCGGCGTCCCGGTGGAGGCGCGGTCCCACCCCGCGTTCAACGCCCTGGAGCGCGAACACCTGGCGGTGGTGAAGGAGACGGCCGACGTGGCACTGGCCACGGCCCAGGCCGGGCGGCTGCTCGCCGTCCTGCACCGCGCCGCGGCCGAGCACGCGCTCGACGAACCGCTGCAGGCCCGCCTCGTGCGCGCGCTCGCGGCCACCGGACAGCGGGCGGCGGCGCTCCGCACCTGGCAGCTCGTCCGGGCCCGGCTCGCCGACGAACTGGGCGTCGAGCCCGGCTCCGAACTGCGGGCCGCGCAGCAGGAGGTGCTGCGCGAGGACGCCCGCACGGAGCCGTCGGAGCCGGGCCGCGGCGCGCGGAGCACACCGGTCCGGCTGACCGTGGTTCCGGATGCTCCGGCGACCACCGCCGCCCGGCCGGGCGCTCCCCGGCCGGGCGCTCCCCGGCCGGCCACTCCTCATCCGGCCGCGCCTTTCGTCCGGCCCGCCCAACTGCCCGCCGACCTGGCCGCGTTCGCGGGTCGGCGGTTCGAACTCGCGCACGTGGCGGAGCTGTCGGCGAAGGACGCGTCGGGCACCCGGATCGCCGTGATCAGCGGGATGGGCGGCATCGGCAAGACCACGCTGGCCGTGCGGTGGGCGCACCGCGCCGCCCACCGCTTCCCCGACGGGCAGCTGTACACCAACCTGCGGGGCTTCGACCCGGGCGGGGTCCCGGCGGATCCGGCGCAGGTGCTGCGCGGGTTCCTGGAGGCCCTCGGCGTGCCCCCGCAGCGGATACCCGCCGGGGCGGACGCCCAGGCGGCTCTCTACCGCAGCCTCCTGGCCCGGCGCAGGGTACTGATCCTGCTCGACAACGCGCGGGACGCCGAACAGGTGCGCCCCCTGCTGGCGGGCAGCCCCGGCTGCGTCGTGGTCGTCACCAGCCGCGACCGCCTCCTCGGCCTGGTCACGGCCGAGGCCGCGCTCCCCCTGGCCCTGGACCGGCTTTCGGCCGCCGAGGCCCGCGAGTCGCTGACCCGCCGCCTCGGCGCCGACCGCGTCCTGGCCGACCCGGGGGCCGTCGACGAGATCGTCACCCGGTGCGGAGGACTCCCCCTGGCCCTGGCCGTCGTCGCCACCCGGGCCGCCGCCCACCCGCACTTCCCGTTGGCCGCGATAGCGGACGAACTGCGGACGACCCGCGGCAGCCTCGACGCGTTCACCGACGCGGACCCGGCCGGGGACGTGCGGGCGGTGTTCTCCTGGTCCTACCGTGCGCTCGGCCCCGGCGCGGCCCGCCTGCTGCGGCTGCTGTCCCTGCACCCAGGCCCCGACGTCACGCTGCCCGCGGCGGCGGCCGTCGCGGGCGACGACCCGGCCGCGGTCCGAGGCCTGCTCGCCGAGCTCACCCGCGCCCATCTGCTCACCGAGCACGCGCCCGGCCGGTACGCCTGCCACGACCTGCTGCGTACCTACGCGGCGGAGCGCGCGGCGGAGCACGAGGGCGCGGGCGAACGGGAAACCGCCGTACACCGCCTCCTCGACCACTACCTGCACACCGCGCACGCCGCCGGCGGTGTCTACTCGCCCTTCTGGCGGCTCGGTCCGCTGCCCGCCGCCGTCCCCGGGGCGGGTCCCGGGTCCTTCGCCGACGACACGCGGGCCCTGCGCTGGTACACGGCCGAGGCACAGGTGCTCTCCGCCGTCGCCGAAAGGGCGGTCGCGCGCGGGGACCACGCCCATGTCTGGGGCCTGGCCTGGGCGTTGGAGCGGTTCATGGACCGGCAGGGCCACTGGCACGACTCCGCGGCCCTGCAGCGGCTCGGCCTCGACGCGGCCGTCCGCGACGGCCACCGCACGGCCGAGGCCCATCTGCACCGCGGCCTGGCCCGGGCCTCGGCCCGCCTGGAACGGTACGACGACGCCCGCACCCACATCCGGCACTCCCTCGACCTGTTCACGGCACTCGGTGACCGGCTCGGCCTCGCCCACGCCCACCGCAGCCACGGCTGGCTCCTCGACCGCGTCGGCGACCACGACGGTGCCCTCGACGCGGCCGACCGGGCGCTCGCCCTCTACCGGACCCTCGGCGACCGTGCGGCGGAGACCAGCGCCCTGCACGCGCTGGGCTGGACCCACGTTCTGCGGGGCGAACACCACCGGGCCGCCGCCTACTTCGAGGAGGCCCTCGGCGGCCTCGCCGGACTCGACGGCACCCGGTACGGCGAGGCCGGGACCTGGGACAGCCTCGGTGTCGCCCGCCACCACCTCGGCGAGCACCGGCGGGCCGTCGCCGCGTACCAGTGCGCACTGCGGCTCTACCGCGAGGTCGGCGACCTGTTCAGCGAGGCGGGGACACTCCGTCACCTCGGCGACACCTATCTCGCCACCGGCGACCCCGGCGCGGCCCGCACGGTCTGGGAGCGCGCGTTGCGGCTTCTGACCCGGACCGACCCGACCGCGGCCGACGAGATCCGTACCCGCCTGCTGGCCCTCGGGGACGAGGTGCCCGCGCCGCGGATCGCCGTCGTGTCCGCGTCCCCCGAGAACCTGGCGGGGACCGCCGGGACCCGACCTGAGTGACGTGCTCCTTGCCCGCCCGGGCGCCGTACCGGCCCCGACGCCGTACCGGCCTCGGCCGATCGCCGACCGGCCCTAGTCGGCGGCCAGTTTCCGCAGCGCCCAGGACGCGACCGGCGTGGGCAGGGTGCGCAGCGTGCGGACCAGCGTCGCCGTGGGCCACGGGAAGTACGCCTGCGCCGGTTCGTTCTCCAGGGCTCGTACGACGTGCCGGGCCGCCCGCTCCGTACTGATCTGGAACGGCTTGGGCAGCCCGTCACCGCTGATGCGGTCGGTGGCGACGAAGCCCGGGTGCAGGGAGGTGAACCTGATTCCCTGGGGCTCCAGTTCGACGCGTGCGGCGTCGATGAGCGTGCGGGCGGCCGCCTTCGCCGCCGAGTACGGCCCCTGACGGGGGAGGCCCATCAGTCCTGCCAGGGAATTGGTGTGGGCGATCAGGCCCCCGCCGGGCTGACCGCGCAGCTGCCGGATCAGCGGGACGAGGTAGTTGACCACGACGTCGTAGTTCAGCGCCATGATCCGTGACACGTCCTCGACGTCCACCCGGTCCATGCGCATGTCCGGTCCCTGGCCGGCGTTCAGGAGCGCGACGTCGACCGAGCCGTACTCCTCGACGGCCGCCGCCACCACGGCGGCGGCCGCCCGTGGGTCCAGTGCGTCCGCCGGGATGTCCAGGCAGGCGCTGCCCGCGGCCCGGATGTCCTTCGCCACGGTGGCGAGTTCGGCCTCGCGCCGTGCCGTGATCACGAATCGGTTGGCACCGCGGGCGAGCAGGCGTGCCACCTCCGCGCCGATCCCCGACGAGGCGCCGACTATCAGAACCGTCCGGTCGGTGATGCGTGCCATGCCGTTCCTCCACTCGGTGGTGTCAGCGTAGGCAGGGTAAGTGGACGGAATGTGCGTAGGTGTGCCGCAGCGGCGGGTTGCCGCGGCACGCCGTCGGGTTCGATGCGCTCGACCCGGTGGGCGGGCGCGGTCAGCGGTGTCGGAACGACCAGGTCTTCTTCGGTACCGCCGGCACGCACAGCCGTGCGAGGCCTGCGGCGGCCAGGTAGGCGAGCGCGCCGATGGCCATGCTGGTGCGCAGCCCGGTGGTGTAGTCGGTGGCGGTGGCGAGCAGGCTGCCGCCGAGCGCGACGCCGGTGGCGCTGCCGATCTGGCGGGTGGTGTTGAACAGGGCGGAGGCGGCGCCCGAGTACGCCGCGGGTGCCGCACCCATCACGGTGGCGGTCGAACCGGTGAGGGCGAAGGAGGTACCGAACCCCGCGGCCATCATCGGTGCCACCAGCACCGGGTAGGCGGGGTCGGCGCCCGCCGCGGCCCACCCGGCCAGGCCCAGGGCCGCGAGGAGCATGCCGGAGACCACCAGCGGACGATGGCCGGTGCGGCGGGCCAGCCGCCCGGACAGCACGGAGGCGAACATGGTCATCGCCACCGCCGGGAACAGCGCCAGTCCGGTGCCGAGGGCACTGAAGCCGCGCCCGCGCTGGAACTCCAGGCTGGCGGTGAACACCATGCCGTAGAAGGCGAAGTTGAACAGCAGGCCGATGACGGCTCCACCGCTCATCGCACGGGACCGCAGCAGGCTCGGCGGAAGGACCGGAGAGCGGGCCAGCCGCTCGCGCACCGCGAACGCCGCGGCGGCCAGCACGGCCAGACCCACCCCGGCGAGCACGGCCGGATCGGACCAGCCCCGGCGTCCGGCCTCGTTGAGCGCCGCGGTCAGCAACGCCACGGCCGCCACCACCGCGCACTGCGCCGGCCAGTCCGGCGCCCGGTCGGCGCGCCGGGGCGAGCACGCCACATGGCGCAGCGTCAGCACCAGGCAGGCCACACCGACGGGCAGGTTGACGAGGAACACCCAGCGCCAGCCCAGCGTGGAGACGAGCAGCCCACCCAGCAGCGGACCGGCGGCGGCCGCGACGCCCGCCATCGAACCCCACAGTCCGAAGGCCCGCGAGCGGGCGGCCGGCGTCGGGTAGGCCTGCTGGAGCAGGGCGAGCGAACCGGGCACGATCAGCGCCGCGCCGAGCCCCTCCACCAGCCGGGCGGCCACCAGGAACGGGGCGCTCACCGCGAGCGCGCACGCGGCCGAGGACAGCGTGAACACCGCCACGCCCGCGCAGAAGACCCGGCGGTTGCCCACCCGGTCCCCCAGTGCGCCACCGGTCAGCAGGAACCCGGCGAAGACCATGGTGTACCCGTCGGTGATCCACTGGATCCCGGTGAGCGAGGCCGACAGTTCCCGGCCGATCACCGGCACGGCGACGTTGATGGCCGTCACGTCCAGGATCACCATGAAGTACCCGGCGCACACGGCCAGCAGCGGCGCCCAGGCCCGCCGCCCGGACTCCGGAGCCGGCTCGGGAGAGGACACCGGCTCACCACCACCGGCCGACTCCGCGAACGCCACGGCACCGACTCCATCCCGTTCAACGGCATATGAAATATGACGTATGGCAGCAGAAGCCACCATCATGCACATACGTGGAGTCGTTTGGGCCGTTTCGCGCGTGACGTCCCGTCGTGCCCGCCGTCGGTCCGGCCCGCGGTGTCAGGCCAGGGGATTCGGCAGCGGCAGATAGCGCGCGTCGGCGCCGTCCGCGCCGGTCCAGCGCAGCAGCAGGTTCGTCTTGCCCGGGAGGGTCGGGGACGTCAGCAGGTCGGTGACCTCCGGGAGCGTATGCCGGGCCAGCTCCCGTCGTGCCGCGGGCCACGGATCGAACCCGGGGTGGTGCTCGGCGAGCGCGGCGGCCACCTCGGTCAGGTGGTTGACGACCAGGCAGTACACCAGCCGCTCCCATCCGGCGGCCCGCTCCACGTCGGCCAGCAGCTTGACCCCTTCGGCATCCCGGTACAGCGCCTGCACCGGGACGCCGTCGGCGTCGACGGCGACCAGGGTGTTCTGCAGATGCGCCTCGATGACGACGCCGTGCTCGGCGAACGCGGTGAGGGCCGGCGGTACGACCGCCCGCAGATACGCCTCCCACCAGGCACCCGGGTCCGGAGCCGCGGCCAGCGGGTCGCCGTCGAAGCCCTCCACCAGGCCCGCGGCGAGCAACGGGGTGGCCCCCGGCAGCAGCGCCCCGCGCAGCCCGTCGCGGACGAGCACGGCGAGTTCCTCGAAGGCGAAGCGGGCGGTGCGGTAGCCGCGGTCGCCGAGCCAGCCGGCGGGCCCGCCCATCGCCGTGAACGCGGCGGTCGCGGCCACGTTGGTGCGGCGCAGTCTGCGCAGGTCGTGGGCCCACAGGCGGCGGATGTCGTTGGTGATCCGGACGTCCAGGCTGAACTTCAGGAAGAGATCCCGCTCCGGCTCGTACACCGTGCGGATCGCGGCCGTCGGCCAGGTCGTGAACCCGGTCTCGCCGAGGCGCAGCAGCCGCCCGTCCGCGAAGGCCGGGGCGAGGTCGCGGGCGACCAGGTCCAGCTGCCAGGGGTGGGCGGGCAGCAGCCGGTAGCCCCGCGGTACGGCGGCCGAGGCGTCCAGTGCGTCCAGTGCGACGGTGTCGCCCTCCTCCACCACCTGGTCCTCGCGGACCGCGAGCAGCACCAGCGGGAACCGGGCGTGCGCCTCGGGGGCGTAGGGCAACCAGGCGGCGACCGGGCCGCCGCCGCGCGCCTTGGGGGCGGGGTGGTAGGGATGGCCGGTGATGAGGGACTGTTCCGAACGCAGATACGGGTCGTCGGGCGCCGTCGCCCGGGCGCGTGCCGTGAGCAGCGCGGCGACCGCGTCCCGGCTGTCGATCATCTCGGTCGGCAGGTCGCCGTTGGACAGCCCGGTGTGGCCGCGCAGTTCCTCGGCGACGAGTTTCACCAGCTCGGTGTGGCCGATGTGGTGCCAGGTGCCGTCCGCGTACACCTCGGGCGCGGCCGGCCGGCGTTCGCCGCGCACCCGCAGCAGCCGGCCGCCGCCGGGCAGCCGGTAGACCCGCGACCGCCCTTCCCCGGCGTCCGGGAGCGGCTGGGCCACCTCCCGCAGCAGGCAGTTGAGCAGGGGCGCGGCAGCGTACGCGTCGGCGCGCTCGCCGACGGCGTCGCTGGAGGGCATGAGGTCCACTCGTTCCATTCGTTCTCTGCGTCTCGTTCTCTGCGTCCACAGAGTCCGATCGTGATCAGTATGTCGCCCGTCATTGGTCATCATGACCCTCGTACCCGTCACCGAGGAGCCCTCCCGTGCACCCTCCCTCCCCCATCGAGACCCGGCTCGCCGCGGAGCTGGCCGAGGTGCGGCCGGATCTCGTCGACCGGTACGAGGCCGAGCTGCCCGGTGCGCGGGCGGCGGTGCTGAGCCGGCTGTGGCGGGCGCTGGCCCACGAGCCGCTGCCGTGGGTGACGCGCCGGGTGCACGGGGCGCACAGCCTCGCCCTGCGGCTGGCCGACGGGCGGGCGCTGCACGGCCCGCGGGCGGACCCGTACGCCACCGACGGGTATGTGACCGCCGTACGCCTGGACGGGGTGGCGTACGACGATCCGGCGCGGCTGACGACGGATCTGGGGTGGCCGCACTCGGGTGGGTTCGCGGCCGAACTCGGGCACAGTGCCGCGTCGCTGGCGCTCTCGCGGGCCGACCGGGAGTTTCCCTCGAAGGAGTGGCCGGACCATGACTGGGAGTGGGAGCAGCGGGTCGTCGACGGGCACCCCTTCCACCCCAACTGCCGTTCCCGGCCCGGTTTCTCGGTGGCGGAGCAGCTCGCGTACGGGCCGGAGCACCGGCCGGCCGTACGGCTGGAGGCGGTCCCGGCCGCGGCCGGGGACTGCCTGCTGACCGGCGACTGGCCGGACGAACTCCGGGACGGGGAACGGCTGTTGATCCCGGTGCACCCGTGGCAGAGCGCCCATGTCCTGAAGGACGGCTCCGCCGGGCACTGGCGGGACGCGCATCCGCTGATGTCCCTGCGCACGCTCGCGCTCCCCGGCGGGCCGCATGTGAAGACCGCGCTCAGTGCCCGGCTGACCTCGTCCGTGCGGGACATCTCGGCGTACTCGGTCGGCGCGGCGGCGACGTTGTCGTCGTTCGCGACGGACCTGGCGGCCCGCACGGACGGCCTCCTGCACGTCACCCGCACCCTGGGCGCGGTGACCGCGGGCTCCCCCGACCTCGCGGCGCTGCTGCGCGAGTCGCCGGAGTTGTACGCGGCGCCCGGCGAGCGGGTCCTCCCGGTGGCCGCGCTGGCCACCACCGCCCTCCCCGGATCGCCGTCCTGGCTGGCCGAGTTCACCCGGCTCGCCCTCACGGTGGGGCTGCGGCTGCTGGACCTGGGCGTGGCCCTGGAGGCGCACGGCCAGAACCTCCTGGTGGTGCTCTCCGGGACCGGGGCACCCCTCCGGCTGGTCTACCGCGACCTGGCCGACATCCGCCTCAGCCCCGCCCGCCTCAGCCGTCACGGCATCACCCCGCCCGACCTGACGGGCCGCCTGGTCACGGACGACGAAACGATGCTGCGCCGCAAGCTGTTCGGCTCCCTGGTCGCGGGCGCGCTGGCGGGCACGGCGGGTTCCGGACCGGCCCTGGCGGCGGCCCTGCAGGCGGCCGTACGGCACCTGCCCGCCTCCCCCGACCTGACGGCCCTGCTCGAAGGCCCGCTGCCGGCCAAGGCGTTGACCCTGATGCGGCTGTCGCCGGAGGTGCCCGGGGACCAGTGGGCGGCACTGCCGAACCCGCTCGCCGACGTGCGGTGAACGCCGACGCCACGTGAACGCCACCGCCCCGTGAGCGCCGCCGCCCGGTGAATGCGGTCGCCCGGTGAACGCCGCGGCCCGCCGACCGCCCGACCCCGGCGGGTGAGCGCACCGGCCCGCCCGCCGCCCTCCGTTGGCCTGCCGGTCACTCCGGTTTCGGGCTCCGGACCCCGTTTTGGAGCCCGGCACCATTGATCAATAGGATCCGCCGATGATCAGAACACATCGGCCGGCGGCAGGGATCTGCGCCCTGCTCGCCGCCCTGGCGGCCGGGATCGCGTTCCCCGGCCAAGCGGTCGCCGACGAGACCACACAGGCCGCCCCCAAGGTGGAACTCGTGCTGGACGTCAGCGGCTCCATGCGGACGGCGGACATCGACGGCGGGACGCGGATGGCCGCGGCCAAGCAGGCGTTCAACGAGGTGCTGGACGCCACCCCCGAGGGGGTCCAGCTCGGCATCCGCACACTGGGCGCCGACTACCGCGGCAACGACCGCAAGGAGGGCTGCAAGGACACCGCGCAGCTGTACCCGGTCGGCACGCTGGACCGCACCGAGGCGAAGACCGCCGTCGCCACGCTCTCGCCGACCGGGTGGACCCCGATCGGCCCCGCGCTGCTCAAGGCGGCCGACGACCTCCAGGGCGGTGACGGGACCCGCCGTATCGTCCTGATCAGCGACGGCGAGGACACCTGCCAGCCGCTGGACCCGTGCGAGGTGGCCCGGGAGATCGCCGCAAAGGGCGTCGGGCTCACCATCGACACGCTCGGCCTGGTGCCGGACGCCAAGACCCGCGACCAGCTCAGCTGCATCGCGGACGCGACCGGCGGCACGTACACCTCCGTCCAGCACAAGGAGGAACTGACCGACCGGGTCGGCCAGTTGGTGGACCGGGCGGCGGACCCCGTGGTCACGCCGGTGGCGACCGAGGGGACGGACCAGTGCTCGTCCGCGCCCACGCTGAAGTCGGGGCTGTACACCGACCGTGAGGAGTTCGGGCAGCAGCGCTGGTACAAGGTCGACGTCAACCCCGGCCAGGAGCTGCGGGCTTCGGTGAGCGTCGCGGCCGACCGGGCCGTCAACGCCGACTACGGGGTGCTGCTGCGTGCGGTGACCGTGCACGGGCGGGAGATCGTGCGCGGCGAGGCGTCGGGCCTCGGCCGTACGGACGTCATCTCGACCGGGCTGCGGTATCCGAAGGCCGAGAGCGACGACGACGAGGACACCACCCCGGAGACCGTCTGCCTCCAGGTGACCAACTCCTTCTCCGCCGCGTCCGGCGTGAAGACCAGCCCCGGTCTGCCGGTCGAGCTGACGGTCGACGTGGTGGACGGGCCGTCGAAGGCGAGCGACGTCGCCTCCTTCGGCCTCGGCCGCGGCTGGTGGCTGCTCGGCGCACTCGTGCTGACCGGCTTCCTCGCGGGTCTGGTGTGGGGCTGGGTGTCCCGCTGGCGGGTCGCGGTCTGGAGGACCAACTGATGTCGATCACACGTGTGTTGAGCGCCGCCCTGCTGGCGGTGGGCCTCGCGGCGGGGCCGGCGGCGGCCGACTCCTCGCCCTCCCCGAGCGCCTCGGACGACAGCGCGGCGCCCACCCAGGCCGGCACGTCCTTCCGTACGGCGACGGAGATCGACCAGGGCCAGCAGGCGACGGCCAGCGGTTCGGCCGGCGACTACCTGTACTGGTCCTTCCCGGCCGACGCCGGCCAGCGTCCGGACGTCAAGGCGACGGTGAAACTGCCCGACTCGCACGCGGCGCAGACCTGGCAGATAGACGTGTACGACGGGCTGCGGCGTCGGCAGGCCTGCCAGTACGGCGCGCAGACCCGCACGGCCGCGCAGGACGCCGCGACGGTGGAGCTGGCCTGTGTGATGCGTACCGTCCGGGCCTGGTCGGAGCCGTGGGCCGACGACCCGCTGCCCGGCACGTACTACATCCGGCTGACGGTGGTGAACCTGACCTCGGCGGACCTCGGCCAGCCGGTGAGCGCCGAGGTGAAGGTGGACTCCAAGGACATCGGCGGATCGGCGGCGGTGGACGGTTCGCTGGCCAAGCCGCTGGTGCCGGGGATCGCGGTCAAGTCCGAGTCGGACGAGGACAGTTCCTCGTCGACGAAGTCCGCGGTGCTGTCCTCCATCGAGCCCGACGACGGCTGGTCCTCCGGCTGGTGGACCGACCGTTGGGTGTGGACCGGGATCGGCGGGGTGCTGGCCGCGCTGGCGGGCATCGGCGGGTACGCGCTGACGCGGGGGGCGGGGCGGCCGTCACGAGTGCCGCCAGGCATGTGATCCGATACCGACCTTGATGACTGGGCCCCGTTCGC
Source organism: Streptomyces sp. NPDC058464 (assembly GCF_042721035.1). Classification (NCBI taxonomy): domain Bacteria; kingdom Bacillati; phylum Actinomycetota; class Actinomycetes; order Kitasatosporales; family Streptomycetaceae; genus Streptomyces; species Streptomyces sp. NPDC058464. Next base: position 52,230 of record NZ_JBHXMA010000021.1, on the reverse strand, counting down.
GGCGGCCCAGTCGTCGTTTCAGGCCTCTCGCAGCTCCTTGGCCAGGGCGCCGTCCCCGGTCACCGTGACGCGCCCGTCCCGCACCGCCGGTACCAGCCCCGACTCGCCCCGGGCCAGGGCCGCGCCCGTCCCGGCGTCCAGCACGAGTCGCGCGTCGGGCTCCGCCGGGGCGGGGCCGTCGCCGTACACCGGGCCGCCCTCGGCGCCGACGTGGAGGTGGAAGTGCCCCTCTCCCAGCCGGACTTCGACGAGCCCCTCGCCCTCCAGGCCCGCCAGGCTCCGCAGCAGCGGCAGCGCGAACCAGTGGGCGCGTACCGCGTCGGTCGGCCGGCGCTCGCCCAGTTCGGGTTCGCCCCACTTCCCCAGCGCCTGCAGCACCGGGAGCAACTCCCGCCCGCGCTCGGTGAGTTCGTAGACGTACGCCGCACCCGGCGGGGGCAGCCGCCGCCTGGTGGTGACCCCGTCCCGCTCCATGTCCTTCAGCCGGGAGGCGAGGACGTCCGTGCTGACCCCCGGCAGATCCGCGTGCAGGTCCGTGTAGCGGCGGGGACCGGCGAGCAGCTCCCGGACGATCAGCAGGGTCCAGCGGTCGCCGACGACGTCGAGGGCGCGGGCTGCGGAACAGTACTGGTCGTAGCTTCGGCGAGGTGACATGCGACGCAGTCTAGACAAGATGTTGGACTTTCCAAGCTCCTACTTGGTAAAACCAAGCAACACGAGTTTCCGGAGGGGCGCATGGAGTTCCGGCAGTCCAACAAGCTCAGCGAGGTCTGTTACGAGATCCGCGGACCGGTGATCGAGCACGCCAACGCGCTGGAGGAGGCGGGCCACAGCGTGCTGCGCCTGAACACCGGCAACCCCGCGCTGTTCGGCTTCGAGGCGCCGGAGGAGATCCTCCAGGACATGATCCGGATGCTCCCGCAGGCACACGGCTACACGGACTCGCGCGGCATCCTCTCCGCCCGCCGGGCCGTGGCGGGGCGCTACCAGACGCTCGGCCTGGAGGTCGGCGTCGACGACGTCTTCCTCGGCAACGGCGTCTCCGAGCTGGTGTCGATGGCCGTCCAGGCGCTGCTGGAGGACGGCGACGAGGTCCTCATCCCGGCCCCGGACTTCCCCCTCTGGACCGCCGTGACGACCCTCGCCGGCGGCAAGGCGGTGCACTACCTCTGCGACGAGCAGGCCGACTGGTACCCGGACCTGGCCGACATGGAGTCGAAGATCACGGACCGCACCAAGGCCGTGGTCATCATCAACCCGAACAACCCGACCGGCGCGGTGTACCCCAAGGAGATCCTGGAGGGCATCCTCGACCTGGCCCGCCGGCACGGCCTGATGGTCTTCGCGGACGAGATCTACGACCAGATCCTGTACGACGACGCCGTCCACCACTCGGTCGCCGCCCTCGCCCCGGACCTGGTGGTCCTGACCTTCTGCGGCCTGTCGAAGACGTACCGGGTGGCCGGCTTCCGCTCGGGCTGGCTGGTCGTCACCGGCCCGAAGCAGCACGCCAGGGACTACCTGGAGGGCCTCACCATGCTGGCCTCCATGCGGCTGTGCGCCAACGCCCCCGCCCAGTACGCCATCCAGGCCGCGCTCGGCGGCCGCCAGTCCATCCGCGAACTCGTCACCCCCGGCGGCAGGCTGTACGAGCAGCGCATCGTGGCCTGGGAGAAGCTCAACGAGATCCCCGGTGTCTCGTGCGTCAAGCCGAAGGGCGCCCTCTACGCCTTCGCGCGCATCGATCCGAAGGTGCACCCGATCCACGACGACGAGAAGTTCGTCCTGGACCTGCTGCTCCAGGAGAAGATCCAGGTCGTCCAGGGCACCGGCTTCAACTGGCCCGCCCCCGACCACTTCCGCATCCTGACCCTCCCCCACGCGGAGACCCTGGAGACCGCGATCGGCCGGATCGGACGGTTCCTCAGCGGCTATCGGCAGTAGCGGACCGGTAGTGGGCCGCGGGGGCCGTCCGGGTAGGTCCTCCCCATGACCCAGCCCATGACCCAGCGGCCTCTGCTCCTCCTCGACGTCGACGGCCCCCTCAACCCCTTCCGGGCCCGGTTCCTGCAGCACCGCGGGTACGTGACCCGCAGGCTGCACCCCGCCAACTGGTCGGCCCGTCAGCGGCCCGGCTCCCGCAGGCTGCGCCGGGGGCTGCGGGTGCGGCTGCATCCGGGGCACGGGGCCCGGCTGCTCGCACTGCCGTACGAGCTGGCCTGGGCCACCACCTGGATGCATGAGGCCAACGAGATGATCGGGCCGGTCGTCGGGCTGCCCGAGCTGCCCGTCATCGAGTGGCCGGAGCTGTTCGCGAAGGATCCGGACGGCCTGTACTGGAAGACGCGGACCGTCGTTGCGTGGGCGGCCGGCAGGCCGTTCGTGTGGGTGGACGACATGGTCACCGAACTCGACGTCCGCCACGTCGCCGAGCACCACGACGGCCCCGCACTGCTCCTTCCGGTGGATCCGCGGCACGGCCTGCGGGCGCGTGAGTTCGCCGAACTGGAACGGTGGGCTCTTAGCCTCTGACGTATGGCTGATGTCTTCCTCGTCCGGCACGGTGAGACCGAGTGGTCGCGGTCCGGACGGCATACCGGGTGGACCGACGTGCCGCTCACCGAGCACGGCAGGGACGAGTCGCGGCGGCTGGTGCCGTCGATCCGCTCGCACCGCATCGGTGCCGCCTTCGTCAGCCCGCTCCAGCGGGCCCGCGAGACCGCCGAGCTGATCGGGGTGCCCGACGCCCGGGTCGACGCCGACCTGCGGGAGTGGGACTACGGCGGCTACGAGGGCGTGACCACCGTGGAGATCCAGCGCACCCAGCCCGGCTGGTTCCTGTTCACGGACGGGGTGGCGCCCGGTCCGCCGGAGCATCCCGGGGAGAGCCCGGAGCAGGTCGGGGAGCGGGCCGACCGGATGCTGGCCAAGGTCGAGGCGGCCCTCGCCGACACGGAGGGGGTCGTACTGCTCGTCGCCCACGGGCACTTCCTGCGCGTCCTGACCGCCCGCCGCCTCGGCCTGCCGCCGTCTGCCGGCGCCCTCTTCCAACTGGCGACCGGGACGCTGTGCCGGCTGGGCACGGAGCACGAGCGGCCGGTGATCGCGGGCTGGAACATCCGGCCCGGCGGATAGCGGGACCGCGTTGTCAGTGCCCGGCCGTAACCTTCGAAGAAGGGATCAGGACCGCGCTCGACGCCGGGGAGGTGTGCACCGTGACCCGACCGCCCACCGCCGCGCAGCGGCGGGTCATCGACGCCGCCGACCCGGTCACCGGACGGCTGCGCGGCACGGAGGCGCAACTGGCGGCGCTGGTCGGGCGCGGGCTGGCCTTCCGGCACCCGCGCCCGCCGCACGACCACTTCCTGACACCGGCCGGGCATCGGATACGGGAGGCTCCGGAGCCCCTGACCGCGACGGAACCCCGGGCCACGACGGGTGCCGAGCCGACCGGGGGCTTCGCCGCGCGGGTCGGCGGGGAGGACGCGGCCGACGCCGGGCCCGCCCGCGCCCGCGAGGTGCACAGCGCCTGGCAGGGGCTGCTCGAACTGCGCCGGATGACCAATCCCGACGGCGCCACGGACCGGCCGTGCGGCTGGGAGCGTACGCATCTGGTGCGGGCCGCCGCACTCGCCCTGGAGGCGGCCGGGCAGCCGCCCGAGGGGCCGGACACCCCCGGGTACCGGGTACGGGCCACCCCGCAGCCGGAGGCGGTCGCGGTGTACGCGCCGGCGGGCGAGCCGCTGCTGGCGTGCGCGGCCACCCTGGAGCGGGCGGGCTGGCAGACCGGTGAGTACACCGAGCCCCGGAGCAGACGGCGCTATCTGCTGGCATCGCCGCGCCGGGTGTGACCCTCGTGTCAGGATGCCGACGAAGGATCAGTGCGTCGTACACGAGAAGGGGAAGTCGTGAGCGAACCGTATTCCGTCCGCGTCACGGTCCGTGGTTACGAGACCGATGTGCAGGGCCATGTGAACCAGGCGGTGTACATCAACTACGCCGAGCACGCCCGCTGGTCGCTGCTCCAGGCGGCCGGGGTCACGCAGGCCGAGCTCATCGGGCGGGGCGTGGGACCGGTGGGGCTGGAGACGACCATCCGTTACAAACGGGAGCTGCTCGCCGGTGACGAGGTCGATGTGACCTGCGCGTTCGAGTGGAGCGGCGGCAAGACGTTCCGGGTGCTCCAGAAGATCACCAAGGCGGACGGCACGCTGGCCGCCGAGGTCGACGCGGTCGGCGGGCTGCTGGACCTGAAGGCCCGGAAGCTGGTCGCCGACCCGCGTGAGGTCTTCAAGGAACTCACCTCGGACCCGGAGCTGTTCGGGTTCTGAGAGCCGGCGGGCCCGTCGGTTCCGATCCGTCTACGCGTCGAGCAGTTCGGGCTGGTGCTCGGCGTCGTAGGCCGCCCGCGCCTCCGCGATGTACCCGCGGTTGCGCTCGGCCCAGTCGGTCAGCCCCAGCAGGGTCTCGTGCAACTCCAGCGCCACCGGGGTGAGTCCGTACTCCACCCGTGGCGGCACGGTCGGGTACACGGTGCGGGTCACCAGCCCGTCGCGCTCCAGGTTGCGCAGGGTGAGGGTCAGCATCCGGCGGCTGATGCCCTCGATGCCGCGCTCCAGTTCGGTGAAGCGGATGGGCCCGTGCGAGGCCGCGACCAGGATCTGGACGCTCCATTTGCCGGCCACCCTGTCAAGAACCTCACGGACCGGGCAGGCGTGCGCGTTCACGACCTGGGCGGTTACATCGGTGTTCCTCTGGGACATCCGACTGCCTCCTTACGCCGACTCCCATGGTCACCCACGATGTCCTCCGTTACAAGTCGTGCACCAAGGGACCGGTACCCGGTTCCGCCGATGAACACGGAGGCCACAGCGCCATGACGGCTGCCACCACGTCACCGACGCGCACACGGCAACGAACGTACCCCCGCCGGGCATCTCTCGCCATCCTGTGCGCGGGGGCCCTCATGACGATCCTGGACGGCACCATCGTGACCGTCGCACTGCCCGCGATCCAGACCGACCTGGGCTTCTCCGGGGCGGGGCTCGCCTGGGTGGTGAACGCGTATCTGATCCCGTTCGGCGGACTGCTTCTCCTGGTGGGCCGAATGGGTGATCTGCTGGGCCGCAAGCGGATGTTCACGGCCGGGCTCGCCGTGTTCACCGTGGCCTCCGTGCTGTGCGGGCTGGCCACCAGCCAGGGGCTGCTGATCGCGGCGCGGGCCGTACAGGGCGTCGGCGGGGCGATGGCCTCGGCGGTCGTACTCGGCATGCTGGTCGCGCTCTTTCCCGAGCCGCGTGAACAGGCCTGGGCCATCGCGGTGTTCAGCGCGGTCGGGTCGGTGGGCGCCACGCTGGGCACCTTCCTCGGCGGGGCGCTGACCCAGGCGCTGAGCTGGCACTGGATCTTCCTGATCAACCTGCCGATCGGCGTCGTCGCCTGGCTGGCGGCGGTCCGGGTGCTGTCCCCGGAGCGCGGCGCCGGGCTCCGCGACGGCGCCGACTACCCGGGCGCGGCGCTGGTCACCGGTGCGCTGATGCTCACGGTGTTCGTCGTCGTGGGCTCCGCCGACCGCGGCACGGCCACGACCCTGCTGCTGACGGCGCTCGCCCTCGCCCTGTTCGCGGCGTTCACCGTCCGCCAGACGCGCGCCCGACGCCCGCTGCTGCGCCCCAGGCTGTTCCGCTCCCGGACGCTGACCGGCGCGAACGCCGTGCAGGTCCTGATGATCGCGACGATGTACGGCTTCCAGTTCATCGGCGCGCTCTACCTCCAACGGGTGCTGGGGTTCGGCGAGTTGGCCACCGGCCTGGCCTTCCTCCCGGCGCCGGTGGCGCTCGGGGTGCTGATGACGACCCTCTCCGCGCGGGCGATCGGCCGCTTCGGGGCGTACCGGGTGCTGCTCGCCGGGCTGGTGCTGATCAGCGGCGGCATGGCGCTGCTGAGCCGGGCCCCCGCCGACGGCTCGTACGCCGCCGATGTGCTGCCGCCCATGCTGCTGATGGCGGCCGGGTTCGCGGCCGCCATGCCCCCGCTGACCGGTCTCGCCATGTCGGGCGCCGCCGAGGAGGACGCCGGCCTGGCCTCGGGGCTGTTCAACACCACGCAGGTGGTGGGCGGTTCACTGGGCCTGGCGGTGCTGAGCACGCTGGCGGCGAGCCGCACCGCCGGACTGCTCGACCGGGGCGCGGAGCTGGTCCCGGCCACCGCGGAGGGCTACCGGCTGGCGTTCCGGGTGGCGACCGGGCTCGCGGTGGCCGCCCTGGTGCTGGCGGGGGCGGTACTGCGGCCGCGGAGCCGGTGAGGCGGGGTCTCGACGCCGCGCGCACCGAGCCCCATTGACCTCAACCCGTCGCACAGGGCCGCCCGTCGACCTCAGCCCACCTCGAAGAGCCCCTTGTTGTCCGCCGCCCAGGTCCGGAAGGTCCGGGCCGGCCGGCCCAGCACCTCGGCCACGTCCTCGGTGAGCACCGCGTTGCCCCCGGCGCGGACGAACGCCAGGCCGGTCAGGACACCGTCCGCCCGGGTCCCGTCCATGCCCCAGGCCGTACGGAGGAACGCGCGGGTCTCGTCCGGGGACAGGTCCCGGGTCGGCACCGGGCGGTCCAGGACCTCGGCGAGCACGGCGGCCTGGCCGGGGACGGTGATCGCCTCGGGACCGGTCAGGGTGTACGTCCTCCCCGCGTGCCCGGTGTCCAGCAGGGCCCGCACGGCCACCTCGGCGATGTCGCGCGGGTCGATCACGCCCGACGCGCCGTCCCCGGTCATGTTGGGCACCGGTTCGCCCGCGCGCAGGGCCTGGAGCCAGGTCAGCGTGTTGGAGGCGAACGAGGACGGCCGCAGCACCGTCCAGGCGAGCCCGCTGTCCCGCACGGCCCGCTCGCCGGCCACGTGCCACGACCCGGACGGTCCGGTGGCCGGGTCGCCGGTGGCGATGGCGGAGAGCTTCACGAGCCGGTCGACGCCCGCGGCCCGCGCCGCGGCGACCAGCGCCGCGTCCTGCCCCTCGTCGGGGCCGGGCGGCCGCAGCAGGAACACGGCCGTCGCCCCGGCCAGCGCGGCGTCCAGGGCTGCCGGTTCGCCGTACGCCCCGCGGACCGCCTCCACCCCGGCGGGCAGCCGTGCCTTCGCCGGGTCGCGGGTGAGGGCGCGCACCTTCGCACCGCGCCCGGCCAGTTGTCGTACGACGTCACGCCCGATGGTGCCCGTGGCACCCGTCACCAGAATCATGAGGTCCACGGTGGGCCCGCCGGGGCGCCCCGCTCTTGGAAATTCCGGCACGCTCCGCCCGGCCGGGCGCCGGCACCCGGCCGTTACGGTGGAAGGGTGCCGATGACCATCGCCGAGCCGCTGCCGACCACGCCCGAGGCGCTGCGCCCGTGGGTCGCGGAGGTGCGGACCATGTCCTTCACCGACCCGCCCGAGGGGACGTTCGTCCAGTTGCCGGACGCGGGGACCAAGGTGGTGCTGCGGGTGACCGGGGACGGGCGGCGTGACGTGCTGGCCGTCGGGCCGCGGGTACGGGCGGCGTACCACGAGGGGAAGGCCCATATCGCGTGTGCGGAGCTGCGCCTCGCGCCGGGAACCGCCCGCGCGCTGCTGGGTGTTCCGGCCGCCGGGCTGGTCGGCCGGGTGGTGCCGCTGGACGCCCTGCCGGGCGGGGTGGCCCGCCGGTTCGCGCGTGAGGTGCGGTGGCTGGATCCGCGGGAGGCGCTGCCCCGCATCGCCGAGGTGCTGCCCGGGCTGCTGGCGGAGCAGGCGGACCCGGCCCGGACAGCACTGCTGCGGGCGGGCGCGGCCGCGCTGTCGGTGCGGATGGACCGGACGCCCGCGCAGGTGCGGGACGTGGCCCGGGAACTGGCCGTGAGCGAACGCCAGTTGCGGAACCTGTTCAGCGACGGCGTGGGGGTCTCCCCGAAGCACTACGCCCGTATCGAGCGCGTCCGCACGGTCGCCGCCCGGGCGGGCAGCGCCGGCTGGTCCGAACTGGCCGCCGCCACCGGCTACTTCGACCAGTCGCACATGACGACCGACTTCCGTGCCCTGATGGGCGTACCGCCCCGCTCCTACTTCAGGGGCCGGCTGCCCGCGACGACCCCCTGCCAGGCGATCCGGCAGCCCTGAACCCGGACGCGCCGTCACGGTCCCAGGTGCCGGGCGTGACCCCCCGTTCCCGCAGTACCGCCTTGCGCACCTTGCCGGTCTCGGTGAGCGGCAGCTCCCCGACCGCCTCGATGTAGCGGGGAACGGCGAACGCGGGCAGTTCGCGGGCGCAGTGCCGGGCCAGGTCCGCCGGGTCCGGCAGGCAGCCGGGCCGCAGGACCACGGCGACCATCACCTCGTCCTCGGCCAGTTCGGAGGCGACCGGGAAGGCGGCGGCCGTGACGACCGCCGGGTGGGAGCGGACGGCCGCCTCCACCTCGTACGAGGAGATGTTCTCGCCGCGCCGCCGGATGACGTCCTTGATGCGGTCGACGAACCGGAACCAGCCGTCGGGCTCGCGGACCACGCGGTCGCCGGTCCGGCGCCAGGAGTCCGGGGCAGGTTCGGGGTCGCCCAGGTAGCCGGTGGCGAAGGCGAACGGGTGGTGACTGCGGACGAGGAGTTCGCCCGGGGTGCCGTCCGGTACGGGGACGAGGTCCGCGTCGACCACTCGCGCCCCGAAGCCCGGCCGGACGGTGCCCATGTAACCGGGCCGGTGGTGCTCGGGGGTGGAGCCGATGACGAGGTTGGTCTCCGTGGAGCCGAAGCCGTCGACGAGCGTGACGCCGAACCGCTCGCGGAAGGGCTCCCAGAGCGGGCCGGGCGTGGCCGGGGAGAGGCCGCGGCGCACCCGGTGCGCCCGGTCGTCCGGGCCGGGCGGCCGGGCGAGCAGCATGGGGACCATCGCGCCGAGCAGGTGGACGGCGGTGGCACCGGCGTCGGCCGCCTGCCGCCAGAACCGCGAGGCGGAGAACCGCTCGCCGATCACGACGCACGCGCCCACCGTCATCGCCTGGGCCAGGGTGTTCAGGGCGTTGGTGTGGAAGAGCGGGAGGCAGGTGAACAGCACGTCGTCGGAGGTGAGGCGCAGGGCGTCCGAGACCGTACGGCCCCACCACACGAACTGGGCCTGGGGGCAGCGGACGCCCCGGGGCGGGCCCGTGGTGCCGGAGGTGAAGAGGACGGCGGCGGTGTCCTGCGGGCGGACGGGGGCAGGGGGCAGCGGCGCGGCGCCGTCGGGGCGCGGAGGCAGGCCGATGACCTGGCCGGGGAGTGGGGGCAGCCCGATGTCCTCGCCGGGGAGTGGGGGCAGCCCGATGTCCTCGCCGGGGTGCGGGGGCACCGTCTCCCCCGCCGTCTCCCCCGCCGCCTCCCTCGCCGTCCACACCGTCCCCCGGTACCCGGCCTCGGCCGCCCGCCGCGCCGACTCGGGCTCGGCGTAAAGGAACCGGGGCCGCGCCTCCCGCAGGGCGTGTTCCAGCGACCGGCCGCGCAGTGCGGTGTTCAGCGGTACCGCGACCGCGCCCAGCCAGGCGCAGCCGAGGAACAGGTCCACGAGTTCGACCCGGTTTCCCAGCAGCGCCGCCACCCGGTCGCCCGGCCCGCAGCCCCGGGCCGCCAGCGCCCCGGCCGTCCGGGCCGCCGCCTCGCGGGTCTCGGCGTACGTCCGTGCCGTCCCGCCGAGGCGCAGGAACGGGCGGTCGCCGTACCGCTCGGCGGCCGCCTCGACGAGTTCCGGCACGGTCAGGCCGGTGGCGATCACTTCGACATCCCGGTGTCGTTCACCGCAACACCCCCGCGTCATAAAGGTATTGGATCCGTTCCGGGGAGTATCCCGCCACCTCGCGCAGCACCTCCTCGGTGTCGGCGCCGAGCAGCGGCGCGGGGGTGCGGACCGAGCCGGGGGTGCGGGTGAGCCGGATCGGCGGGCCTTCGTGGAGGAAGGCGCCGGCGGCCGGATGCGCCATGCGGGCGTAGAAGCCGCGCGCCCTCAACTGCGGGTCGTGTTCGACCAGTTGCCGCCCGTCCTGCACGGCCCCTGCGGGCACCCCCTGCTGTTGCAGCAACTCGGCGGCCAGGTCCGCGGGGAGCGTACGCGTCCACGTGCCGATCGCCTCGTCCACGAGGGCGCTGTGCCGCCTGCGGCCGGCGGCCGTCGCCCCCTCGGAGACCAGGTCGGGGCGTCCGATCACTCGGCACAGCGCCGCCCACTCCTCGTCCGAACGGACGCTGGCGGCGAGCCAGTTGTCCGCGCCCAGACACCGGTACACGCCCTGCGGACTCCACACCGGATGCGTGTTGCCGATCGGGGACCGCGCGGAGGTGAGCAGGCTGGTGCCCATGTGGGCCGCGATCGCCTCCAGTTGGGAGAGGTCGATGTGCTGCCCGCGGCCGGTCCGGTCCCGGTGCTCCAGAGCGGCGAGGGTGGCCAAGGCCGCCTGGAGTCCGGCCACGATGTCGCCGTGCCCGTAGATGACCCCGACCACGTCACCGGGCCCCCACCCGGTCAGGCCGGTGAGCCCCGAACTCGCCGAGACGGTGTCGGCGTACGACACCCAGCCCGCCCGCGGACCGGTGTGCCCCATGCCGGACATGCTGACGTAGACGAGCCGGGGGTTGATCTCGCGGAGGATGTCCCAGCCGAGGCCGAGCCTGGTCATGACCGTGGCGCTGAAGTTCTCGACGAGGACGTCCGAGGACGCGACGAGGTCACGCAGCACGGCGACGCCGTCGTCAGTGCGGGTGTCGAGGGCGAGGCTGCGCTTGTTGCGGTTGACCTCGTTGAAGTAGCCGTTGGTGTCCGGGTCGGTGTGGGGGCCGCGGGAGAGGTGCATGAAGGGCGCGAACCGGGTGGGGTCCGGGCGGCCGGCCGACTCCACCTTGACGACGTCGGCGCCGTGGTCGGCGAGGACCTTGGTGCAGTAGGGGCCCGCGAGGACCCAGGTCAGGTCGAGGACGCGGACGCCGTCGAGGGCGGGACGGGCGGAGTCGCCCTCCCGCACGGACACCGGGCGCCGCTCGGCGAGCAGGTTCTGGTCGGCGCCCGCCGCCGGGACGGTGAGAGAGGTGATCCGGTGCCCCTCGGGGAACGCGAACGGGAATCCGAGGTCGGTGCGGCCGTCGACCTCGGTGAAGAAGCCGCGCGCGACGAGTTGGGGGTTGTCCGGCAGTTCGGCCGGTACGTCGACGGCGGCCCAGGGCAGCTTGCGGTCCTGGGCGCGCTCCGCGAACCGCGCCTTCGGCCAGGTGCCCGCGAAGTCCTGGACGACCTTGAAGACGTGCTCCTGGTGCTTCTTCCGCTCGACCGGGTCCTGCCACCGGGACTCGGTGAGGTCCGCCTGCGCGCCCTGCTCGCACAGCCAGTCGAGCAGCGCGTCCCACATCCGCGGGCTGCCGCCGAGTCCCCCGCCCAGGTGGCCGTCGGCGGCCCGGAACAGCCCGTGCGGGACCAGCGGGTGCACCCGCCCGGGGCGGGACGGCACCCGGTCCTCGTGCAGGTAGGCGAGGGTGCCGGCCTCCAGGGCGGCGGCGACGCAGGCCTGCGCGGAGACGTCGGCGAGCTGTCCGGGGCCGCGCCGGCGCGCCCGCAGGCCCAGCAGGGCGGCGATCGCCGCGTTGACGCCCGCGAGGTGTTCCGCCTGGTTCTCCGGCAGGTGCAGGGGCGGGCCGTCGGGGTCGCCGACCTGGGCGAGCATCCCGCCGAGGGCGGCCACGACGAGATCGGTGCCCTGCCAGCCGCTGCGCGGGCCGACCAGCCCGAAAGGGGTCACCCGGACGTGGACCAGATGGTCGAGGCCGGTGGTGTCGGCGCCGTCGGAGGTGCCGTCCGGTGTGCCGTCCGGTGTGCCGTCCGGTGTGCCGTCGAGGAGGATGTCGGCGCCCGCGAGCAGGCGGCGCAGCTCGTCCGGCCCCGAGACGGTCACCGAACGCTTCCCGGCGTGCCAGTGGGCGAAGCCGACCGGGTCCTCCCGCCGGTCGGGGTGGCCCTCGGAAGGTTCGGCCAGGACGACCTCGTAGCCGACACCGACCAGCAGCCGGCCGGCGAAGCGGGTGAAGGGGCTGGTCAGTTCGACGACCCGCGGGGTTGCTGCTGCGCTCACCTGTCCTCCTCTCCTCCTGCCCGTCGGTCAGCCGTGCCGCTGGTTCAGGAATCCGTCGACCACGCTGTGGAAGTCGTACGGTCGCTCCTCCTGGAGGTGGTGGGAGGCCTCGTGCATCACGTGCAGGTTCCCCTTGGGGATCATGCGGGCGAGCATCAGCGGGTAGTCGGGGGTGAGGAAGGCGTCCTGCATGCCCCACATGAACAGCACGGGGGCCTGGATGGCGCCGAGTTCGGCGGTCAGGTCCTGCCAGTCGCCGCGCGGGTTGTCGGAGGCGCCGGCCAGTGCGGTCTCCTCGGGGTCGAGGCTCTGCTCGTGGCGCAGCCGTACCGTGCCCTCCGGGATCGCCTCGGGGTCGTACCACTCCAGGCGGGCCATCAGCTCGCGCATCTTGGTGAGGGACGGGCCGTCGCCGCCGTAGTAGACGTCCCGGGCGTTGCGGCCGCGGCGGCCGCCCTCCGGGAGCGGGGCGAGCGGGCCGTAGAAGACGGGCATGCTGCCGGTGACCACCAACGACCGGACGCGCTCGGGGTACTTGGCGGCCAGGTTCAGCGCGATGGTGCCGCCCCAGGAGTTGCAGACGAAGTCGGCCCGGTCGATCTCCAGGGCGTCCATCAGGGCCACGGTCTTCGCCGCGTGGTAGTCCCACATGGGGCCCTCGATGACGGGCTTCGCCGACCTGCCGTACTGCAGGATGTCGACCAGCAGACAGCGGCGGTCGGCGGCGAACAGCGGGGCGACCTGCCCGAAGTCCGACCAGCCGGTGCAGCCGGGGCCGCCGCCGTGCAGGAAGATCGTGGGGCTGCCCGTGCCCAGCTCGATGTAGTGGTACTTGACGCCGTCCGCCTCCGCGTAGGCGCCCTGCGGGGGCGCCTGGATGTCCATGAGATCCATGAGCGGATCGTGCCGGGCGGCCCGGGCGGGTCCAAGCGGGGCGGTCCGCTGAGTGGTCCGGGTCTGTGGCCGCAGGAGTGCCGGCCTCCCTAAGGTCCCCGGCATGCTGGATGTCGCTGAGGAAAGAGCCCAGGCGGCGATGGGCCACTGGGAGGCTCGCTCGCTGGGGGTCGTACGGGCCGAGGCGGCGGCCGAGTTCGCACGGGCCGCCGGGGACACCGCGCCCGCACTGGTGGATCCCGCGGACCCCGCCTTCGTGGTGCACCCGATGTACCTCGTCAGCCTGCTGCGACCCGAACCGGGCTCTGAGCCCGGCGAGTTGAGGCCGGACGGCATGTACCGCGACGAGGTGCCGGGCACCGACGGGCTGGACGTCCGGCTCATGGCCGGCGGTCAGGCGGTGCGCTGGGTCGGGGAGGTGCGGGTCGGCGACCGCGTCGAAGTACGCCGTGCGGTCACGGCTGTCGACCGGAAACGGCCGGATCTGCTCCTGGTCACCGTCGAGAAGACGTACGCCGCCGAACGCGGCCCCCTCGTCGAGGTCACGCTCATCGAGGTCACGGAGAGGTTCATCGTGCGATGAGACCGTGCGCCGAGGGGGACGTGACGACGGAGCTCGTGCCCGACGAGGTCATGTTGCTGCGCTTCGGCGCGGTCACCCGCAACACGCACCGCATCCACTACGACACCGACTTCGCCCGGTCGGAGGGCCTGGCCGGGCCGGTCGTCATGGCGCAGCTGCACGGCTGTCTGCTGCACCGGGCGGCCGCGGCCCACGCCGGGCCCACGGGACAGGTGCGTGAGGTGTCCTGGCAGAACCGGGCACCCGCCCACCCGGGCGACCGGCTCACGGTGACCGCCTCCGTACGGGGCGTGGACCCGGCCAGCGGTGAGATCACCCTCGATCTCGTCGAACACCGGGGTGACGGTGTCGTCTGCTGCCAGGGCCACGCCGTGGTCGTGCGCCGGGAACACGTACCGGACTGATCCGCTCGTCAAGAGGCCATCGGCTTCTCGGCTCAGGAGAAGTCCAGCACCACCTTCCCCACCGCCTCCCCCGTCCGCAGCCGCTCCACCGCCTCGGCCAGCCGCTCCGGCCGGTGCCGTTCGACCGGCAACTCCAGCTCGCCGGCCGCCAGTTCACCCAGCATCCGGTCGACGTCGGCGGCCACCTCCCGGCCCCGGGTCATCAGGTTCACCGGCAGCAGTGAGACGTCGGCGAGCAGGAATTCCGCGAGGTCGACGGTGAGTTCACGGCCCGCGGTGTACCCGACCAGGGCGACCCGGCCGCGCGGCCGGACCAGGCCCAGGGCGGCCCGCAGCACCGGCCCGCCCACGGTGTCGACGACCGCGTCCACCGGCCCGCCCACCGCATCCGCCGTCAACTCCCCCGCCAGGACCGCCTTCGCGGCGGCCGGGACCCGGTCGAGCTTGGCGGGCCGCCCGACCACGCCGATCACCTCGGCCCCGGCCCGCGCCGCGACCTGAACGGCCAGTGACCCGACCGCGCCCGCGGCGCCGGTGACCAGCACCCGCTCGCCGGGCCGCACGCCCGCCACCGTGTGCACCGCCGCCCAGGCGGTACCGGCCGGGGTGAAGAACCCGCAGGCGAGCGCGGGATCCGTGCCCTCCGGCACCGGGATCGCGGCGGCGTCCGGCACCAGGGCGTGGCCTTGCCAGCAGCCGTCCCGGCGCAGTCCGAGCCCCTTGCCGTTGATCCTGACCAGGCTGCCCACCGGGTGGCTGTCCGAGGCGAGCACGTGCCCGGCCCCGTTGGTGCCGGGCACGGCGGGCAGGTCCGGCAGGATCCCGAACTTCCCGTCCACGACGTTGAGATCGAGGTGGCCGACCTGTGCCGCCAGCATCCGCACGAGGGTGTGGCCCGGCTGGGCTTCCGGCACGGGCCTCTCCCGGAGCCGGGGCAGGACGCCGAACTCTTCGAGGACCAGGGCACTCGACGTGCCGCTCACATTGCCGCTCACAGTTTCACTCCGTATCGACGCAGGACCCGGGAGGCCACGATCCGCAGCACGCGGTCGAAGACGAACCCGAGGAGGCCCAGGGTGATGATCCCGACGAACACCCAGTCGATGCGTCCGTAGTTGCGGGAGGTCCAGATCAGGGAGCCGAGGCCGACCTGGGCGGCGACGATCTCGGCGGAGACGATGGTCAGGAAGCTGTTGCCCATGGCCAGCCGCGCCCCGGTGACGATGTACGGCACCGTCGAGGGCAGTACCACCCCACGCAGGATCTGCCCCCGGCACGCGCCGAGGCTCGCCGCCGCGCGCAGCTTGGACTCGCCGACCGACATCACCCCGGCGCTGGTGTTGAGGATGACGATGAAGACGGCCGTGTAGAAGATCAGCACCACCTTCGAGGACTCGCCGATGCCCAGCCAGACCACGGCCAGCGTGACGAAGGCGACCGGCGGGATGAACCGGAAGAACTCGATGTACGGCTCCAGGAGCCGGCGTACGACCTTGCTCTGGCCGACGAGCAGCCCGGCCGGTACGCCCACCAGTAGCCCGAGGCCCCAGCCGATCAGGATGCGGCGGCTGGAGGCGATGATCGAGTTGGTGAGGGTGCCGTCCTTCGCGAGGTCGCCGGCGGCGGTGAGGGTCTCGTGCGGGGACGCCACGAGCGAGGGGCCGTAGTGCAGGGCCAGGAGCTGCCAGACGCCGAGGCCGACGAGAACGGAGACGGCGTACAGGCCGGCGGAGCGCAGCCCGAGGACCGCCCTGCGCTCGGCGCGCGGTTTCGGCGGGGCGGTGGCGGTCACGGTGGTCACTGTGGTCACGACGTCTCCTCCACGTCACGTTCCTGGTCGAGTCCCTCGTCGAGTCCCTGGTCGAGTCCCTGGTCGAGTCCCTCGTCGAGTCCCTCGTCGAGTCCCTGGTCGAGTCCCTGGTCGCGCAGGGCCTTGCGGACCTCTTCGCCGATGTCCTGGCGCAGGCTGCGGCGCAGGTCGAGGGCGGCCGGGTCGTCCTCGTCCCGGGGCCGCGGCAGGTCGACGGGGTAGACGGACTTGACCGAGGCCGCCGGGCCCGCCGTCATGACGGCGACCCGGTCCGCCAGCAGGATCGCTTCCTCGATGTCGTGGGTGACGAACACGACGGTGCAGCCCGAAGCCTGCCAGAGGCGGGCCATCTCCTCCTGCATGACCTGCCGGGTCTGCGCGTCGAGCGCGCCGAACGGCTCGTCCATCAGCACGACCCGGGGCTGGTTCGCCAGCACCCGCGCGATCTGCACCCGCTGCCGCATACCGCCGGAGAGCTGCCCGGGGAACCGGTCGGCGCAGTGCCGCAGCCCGACCAACCCCAGGTACTCGTCGGCCAGTTCGTGCTGCTCGGCGCGGGAGCGGCCGCGCATCCGGGGCCCGAAGGCCACGTTCTGCCGGACGGTCAGCCAGTCGAAGAGCGCCTCGCTGCTCTGGAACACCATCCCGAGGTCCGGGTCGGGTCCGGTGACCGGCTGCCCGTCGACGGTCAGCCCGCCCTCGGACGGCCGGACGAACCCCGCCAGCGCAGACAGCAGCGTGGACTTGCCGCAGCCGCTCGGCCCGAGCAGACACAGGAACTCACCGGCTGCCATGTCCAGCGTGATGCCGTCCACGGCGTGGAAGGAGCCGAACCGGATCCCGACGCCGTCGACGCGGACGGCGGCCCCGTGGCCGCCCGCCCGGCTGTCCGTGCCCTCGGTCCGGGCGGGCGCGGGGCCCGTCTGGATGGCCTTCGTCATCGCTCACGATCCCTTCGTGTCGAACGGGAGGAGGCTTCTGCTGCCGGCCTGTGGCTCCATGGGCACCTCGGGGGGGGGTGGCGGGGAAGCTGCCTGGGGCGGTACCGGGGGTGCGGGGAATTCGCGCACCGTAGAACGTGCCGGGTGGCGCGCGCATGGCCGGTGGTCCGCTGAGCGGAACGCCCGCCCCGGCGGGCCCGCGACGCGCCGGCGGTCTGCTCAGCGGAACGGTTTCGTAGGCCGCCACCTGCCGTGAGCCGAAGCTCGTCTCCACGCACCGACGGCAGCAGGAGGTCACGCACGATGACGACGGGTGAAGGCCCGAAGAACAGAAGCCGGACCGCGCCCGGCCGGCAGGACTGGTCTTCCTGGCCGCACTACGACGGCGCCGCCCAGGGCTTCCGCGGCTACTGGTACCCGGTCACCTGGTCCAGCCACCTGACCGGCAAGCCGCAGCCGTACACGATCTGCGGCGAGAAGATCACCCTCATCCGGGACGGCGGCACGGCGTACGCCCTGCACAACCGCTGCCCGCACCGCGGGGTGCCGCTCTCCGAGGGCGACCAGCAGTTCCCCGGCACGGTCAGCTGCCCCTACCACGGCTGGACGTTCGACC
Source organism: Streptomyces sp. NPDC058464 (assembly GCF_042721035.1). NCBI lineage: Bacteria > Bacillati > Actinomycetota > Actinomycetes > Kitasatosporales > Streptomycetaceae > Streptomyces > Streptomyces sp. NPDC058464. The sequence continues at coordinate 34,899 of NZ_JBHXMA010000021.1, read as the reverse complement.
TGCCCACCGGAAAGCTCAGCGCGGTCATCACCGACGGGCCCGGCTGCCGGCTGACCGGCAAGGTGGGCGTACGGACATACGCGGTCGAGGAGCGCCTCGGCATGGTGTGGGTGTACATCCCGCTCGCCGACGAGGAGCCCCACCCCATCGACGAGCAGCTCCCCGAGGAACTCGTCTCCAACCCCTTCGTGATGGGCGGCCGGATCGAGCCGCGCGGCGGCAACTGGCGGTTCGCCTGCGAGAACGGCTTCGACGAGGGCCACGCCAAGTACCTGCACCGCACGGCCCTGTGGCGGCTGTTCAAGCCGATGCCGACCTGGAACATCACCAGGATCGTGCCCCGCGGCCGCTGGATCTACCGGGTCCAGGACGAGGTCCACTGGGAGGCCGACTTCCCCGGCGTGGGCCACTGGTCCAACAAGCGCTGGTGGAAGATGCAGCCGCCGAAGGAGACCTTCAACATCGGCAACACCGGCAAGGCGGACAGCATCAACCCGACGATCGAGGCCCAGGACTTCCCCGGCTTCGCGTCCCTGTCCATGCCGGGTGTGCTGCGGATCGTCTACCCGAACTTCATCCACTACGAGTTCTACGTCCCGGTGGACGCCGATCACCACAACTACGTCGGCGTGATGGTCAACTTCACCGAGGGCTGGTCGACCCTGCGCTTCTACGCCAAGTATTTGGGCGCCATCCGCTGGCTGTTCCACGGCCAGTTCTCCGGCCAGGACGCCTGGATGGTCGACGTCACCGACGCGCCTCCGGAGAAGCTCTACCGCCCCGACGTCTCACTGACCTCCTGGCGGAACCTCAGCGAGGAGGAGTACGGCAAGAAGCTGGCCGGGACGGGCACGGCCGGACCCGCAGCACCCGCAGCACCCGCAGAGAAGGAGGCGTGAGCATGCGCCGCACCCTGTTCACCCTGCTGGCCGGAGCCGCTCTCGCGATCGGGTTGCCGCTGGCCAAGCGACGCTTCGAGCGCAGCACCATGACCCAGGTCCACAGGATAAACCAGTGAACGTCCTGGCCGGCCTCGACGAGCGACGCGCCGGCTGGGTCACGGAGGCCTGGCGGCACGTCACCGCCGATCGGCTGCGTGAGCTGGTCGTGGGGCTGGTGGACATCGCGAGCCCCACGGGGGACGAGGGACCGCTGGCACGGCACATCGCCGGCACCATGTCACATACCATTAAAGATTCAACAACACAGCCCCTCGACGACCGCCAGGCCAACGCCTGGTCCCGCCTCAAGGGCGACGGCACCGGCCCCGACCTCATGCTCTACGCCCCCATCGACACCCTCACCGTGGGCGACGAGCGCGAGGACCTCCCTTGGATCGGCCCGGAGCTGCGGGAGGACATGCGGCCGCGGGCGACCGTGTACGACGACCTGGTCACCGGCCTGGGCGCCTCCAACCCCAAGGGCCACGCGGCCTGCGTGATGATGGCCGCCGAGGCGATCGCCCGCGCCGGTGTCCCGCTCACCGGCGACCTGGTCGCGGCGTTCGGCGCGGGCGGTATGCCCACCAACGCCCGGCCCGGCGGCCCCAGGCTCAACACCGGGCAGGGAGTCGGCTGCTCGTTCCTCCTGGAGCAGGGCGTGTGGACCGACTACGCGGTCATCGCCAAGCCCGGCTGGACGGTCTCCTGGGACGAGGTCGGCCTGGTCTGGTTCGAGGTCACCGTCCGCGGCACCCACACCTACGTGGGCTCGCGCCACCGGCTGCCGTACGACAACGCCGTCGCCCGCGCCGGGGAGGTCGCCCGGCACCTGGAGGAGTGGTTCGCCGAGTACGCCGAGCGGCACACCGGCGGCACGGTCGCCCCGCAGGGCGTCGTCGCCTCCGTGCGCGGCGGCTGGCCCCGCATGGCCGCGGTCACCCCGGCCTCCTGCACCCTGATGGTGGACCTGCGGATCGCCCCGGAGACCTCCCCGATGCAGGCGAAGCGGGAGTTCCTGGCGGCCCTCGGCAGACTGCCCGGAGACGTCACCGCGGAGATGGTGCTCGCCATACCCGGCACCCGGACCGACCCGGACAGCTGGATCCGCCGCTCCGCGACCGCCGCCTGGGAGGCCTTCGAGGGCCGCGAGCACGAGGTGATCCGCGGCAACAGCGGCGCCACCGACGCGAACATCCTGCGCGCCCGCGGCATCCCGACGGTGCGCGTCGGCATGCCGAAGGTTCCCCAGGCCGAGGCGCCCTTCGAGATCGACTTCGCGCGCGGGATGAACACCGTCTCCGTGCGGGCGATGGAGAAGCTGACCCGCCACCTGATCCGTACGGCGGTCGACACCGTCACCCGCCCCCGCACAGAGATCCCCGGAGACCCGGCATGACCGAGATCGTCCTGGGTGTCGGCGCGTCGCACAGCACGCTGATGAACACCCACTGGGACCAGACCTTCCACAAGGACCGCGCCGAACGCTTCCGCGACGCCCTGGCCGCCGCCCGCGACCGGCTCGCCGCCGCCCGCCCGGACACGGTGGTGCTGGTCGGCTCCAACCACTTCCGCGGCTTCTGGCTGGACCTCATCCCGAGTTTCACGCTCGGCGTCGGCGAGTGCGTGGCGAGCGGCGAGTCCGGCACCCCGAAGGGCCCGCAGCGGGTCGACGTCCCGCTGGCCCGGCACCTCGCCGGCTCCCTCGTCGAGGACCACGGTTTCGACATCGCCTTCTCCGCCCGGCTGCAGATCGACCACGGCCAGTCGCACGCGATCCAGTACCTCCTCGACGGACTCGACGTGGAACTCGTCCCGCTCGTCGTCAACGTCTTCGCGCCGCCGCTGCCGACCCTGGAGCGCTGCGAGCGACTGGGCCGGGCCATCAGGGAGACACTCCTCTCCTTCCCGGCGGACCGGCGGGTCGCCGTCATCGGCTCCGGCGGCCTCTCGCACCGGCTGCCCTGGCCGGACTGGCGTGCCCCGCACGGCGACGACGAGGAGTTCATGGTCGACGCCTGGCTCAACGGCCGGGAGAACTGGCAGGACTACGACGTCCGCCGCCGCGAGATCATCCGGGCCGCGGAGGCCGCGCTCACCCCCGAGTTCGACGAGGAGTTCCTCACCCTCCTGGAGCGCGGCGAATCCCGCCGCCTGACCGGCCTCACCACCGAGGACCTGGAGAAGCGGGCCGGCAACGGCGCCCAGGAGATCCGCACCTGGCTGCTGATGGCGGCCGCCCTCGGCCACGTCCCCGGACACCGGCTGGCCTACGAGCAGCTGCCCGAGTGGCTCACCGCCATGGCCGTCGCCGTCCTCGACCCCGCGTCCCCCGCGCGCCCCGCGTCCCCCGAAAGGCAGTCATGAGCATCTGGACCGAACTGACCGGCACCGACCACCGTCTCGCCTACGTCGACGCCGGCGGCATCCGCACCCGCGCCCTGCAGGCCGGGCCCGAGGACGGCGAGCACGTGGTGTTCCTGCACGGCACCACCGGCCACCTGGAGGCCTTCGTCAGGAACATCCCGGTGCACGCCGCCGCCGGGTACCGCGTCCACGCCGTCGACATGCTCGGCCACGGCTACACCGACAAGCCCGACCGGCCCGGTGAGATCCCCGCCTACGTCGAGCACCTGATCGCCTACCTGGACGCCGTGGGCGCCGAGCGGGCGCACCTGGTCGGTGAGTCGCTGGGCGGCTGGGTGGCGTCCTGGGCGGCGAGCGAGCACCCGGACCGGGTCGCCTCCCTGCAGCTGCTCTGCATGGGCGGCACGAAGATCAACCCGCAGGTGATGGAGCGGCTGAAGACCGCGACCAGGGCGGCGGCCCTGGAGGACGACATCGCCCTCACCCGGGACCGGCTGCGGCTGCTGTGGGCCGAGTGGGACGAGGACCTGGGCGAGGAGCTGACCCGGGTCCGGTACGAGATCTACCACCAGCCCGAATTCCAGCAGAATCTCGACAACCTGCTGGCCCTCCAGGAGGTCGACCGGCGCGAGCGCAATCTGCTGCGGCCGGACCGGATGGCCCGGATCAAGGCCCCCACGCTGGTGGTGTGGGCCAACAAGAACCCGTTCGGGGACGTCCCGGAGGGCGAGGCCATCGCCGCCGCGATCCCCGGGGCCCGGCTGGAGGTCTTCACCGAGTGCGGGCACTGGCCGCAGCACGAGAAGGCGGAGCTGTACAACCCGCTCAGCCTGGGGTTCCTCGGCGAGGCCGGCTGACGATACGGCCCGCTGACGGTACGACGAATTTACCCCTGGCCTCTGGCCTGATCACGGGACACATGGTTCCGTTTCCCGCATGACGCAGGACTGACTTCCGCATGGCAACGGATTGACCGGGAGGTTCCGCCCATGACCGTCACCACGGTCGGCCGCGCCGACACCACGCCAGCCGAACCCGCACCCGCCGTCCCGCGCGGTTCCGTCATCCCACGGGCCGAGGCTCCCGGCCAGGACACCATGAACTCGGTCCTGGGCAAGGTCAGGCCGATCCTGGAGGCGTTCACCGCCGAGGACGACGCGCTCTCCCTGGCCGAGCTGGTGCGCCGGACCGGGGTGGCCAAGGCGACCGTGCACCGGCTCGCGCAGGAGCTGGTCGTCTGGGGGCTGCTGGAGCGCTCGGGCTGCGACTACCGGCTGGGGCTCAAGCTCTTCGAGATCGGGCAGCGGGTGCACCGGCAGCGGATCCTGCGCGAGGTGGCCCAGCCGTACATGGAGGATCTCCTGCTGGCCACCCAGGAGACCATCCACTTCGCCATCCACGACAGCCTGGACGTCATCTACCTGGAGAAGATCTTCCCGCACCGCGGCCTGAGCGAGGAGTCCCGGGTCGCGGGCCGGCTGCCGCTGTACTGCACCGCGACCGGCAAGGCGATCCTGGCGTTCTCCCCCGCCTCCCTGTTCGCGGAGGTGGTCCGGAGCGGGATGAAGCCGCTGACCCGGCACACGGTGACCTCGCCGGGGCGGCTGCGCGCCCAGCTGGAGCGGGTCCGGGCCGACGGCGTGGCGACCGAGGCGGAGGAGATCAGGCTGGGCTACGCGAGCATGGCGGTGCCCGTCTTCAGCCCTCAGTCCACGCTGGTGGGGGCGCTGTCCATCACCGCGCCCACCTACCGGATGGACGGCCCCGGCCATGCCGTGGCGCTGCGCACGGCCGCCCTGGGCATCGCCAGGTCGCTGCGGTGAGCGCCGTACTGGACGAGGTCCTGGCGCGGGCCCGGGGGCTCGTCGGGGAGTGGGAGAGCGAGGACTGCGGGGTGCTCGCCGTGAAGGACTTCTGCCGGTACGCGGCGGCCCTGAACGACGTCGGCTATCTCCGCCGGGCCCGGACCCAGGAGGCCGCCGGGGACGAGGTCGTGGCCCCCGCGCTGTTCCTCGCCGGGACGATGAGCTGGCAGGACGGCCCCGCCGAGCACGAGCTGCGCCCGGACGGGCTGGCCGTCCGGGAGTCACCGTGCACCGCGGGCCTGCCGGTCCGCCAGGTGCACGGGGGCCAGACGGTGCGGCTACGGCGGACCCCGGTCGCCGGCACCCGGGTGACCGCCGCGCGGGCGGTCACCTCCGCGGACCGGCGGCAGGGGCGGACCGGCGACTTCGTGCTGCTCGGCGTCACCACCCGCTTCACCGCGCAGGACGGTGCCGAGCTGATGGCGATGGACGAGACGATCGTCGTACTGGAGGGACCGTGAACGGCGCGCCCGCGGCCGGGCAGGTCTGCCCGCCGCGTTCCTACACCCACACCCCCGTGCAGCTGTTCCGGTTCAGCGCCGTGTCGTGGAACTCCCACCGCATCCACTACGACGCCGGGTACGCCGCCTCCGAGGGGTTTCCCGGGGTCGTCGTCCAGTCCACCCTGCACGGCGAGACCCTCAGCCGGCACGCCCTGGACTGGGCCGGGCCGGGGGCGGAGCTGGCGTCGGTGAGCTGGCGCAACCGGGCCACCGCCGTGGCCGGGGAGCCGCTGACCTGGACGGGGACGGTCCGTGCGGCCGAGCCCTGTGACGGGGGTACGCGTGTGACGCTGGACGTCGCCGTGGTGAAGGGCGACGGCGTCCCCTGTGTCACAGGGCTCGTGGAACTCACCTGGCGTGCTGGTCGTACCAGCCCTTGAGCAGGGTGGTGTCGAGGTCGGGGGACTTCTTGACCAGCTTCTGTGCGAGCAGGAAGTCGACGATCTTCTGTGCCGAGGTGACGTCGGCGCCGCCGAGGCCGCGGGCGGAGAAGGTGATCTCCGGGAGTACCTTCTCGGTGTCCGCGACGGGCAGTTTCACCTGCTTGTTCGTGGCCTCGGCGGCCGCCGCGGGGTCGGAGGTGACCAGCTTGTCCGCCTGGGCGACGGCCTTGAAGACCTTGCCGGCGGTGTCCTCGTTGTCCTTGAGCCAGTCCTGGTCGGCCAGCAGCCACTGCACGTAGCGCACCCCGAAGTCGCCGATGCGGGCGGTGATGTGGCCGCCGGACGCGGCGCCCTTCGCCGCCCAGGGCTCGTACAGCACGTACCCGTCGATCGAGCCGCGCGCCAGCATGCCGGGCATCTCCGGGGCCGAACTCTGCAGGATCTTCACGGACTTCGGGTCGATGCCGTTGTGCAGCAGGTACTGGTGGGTGGCGTACAGGCCGAGCCCGCCGATCGACGCCATGGTCCTGATCTGCCCGGGCTCGGTGATCCCGTCGCGGAGGACGACCTTGAGGTAGCGGTCGGAGGACTGGAAGACGCCGAGGGCGCGCAGGCCGGGGTCGTTGACCATGAGGGGCAGGGCGGTGGAGTCGGCGTTGGCCGCGATCTGCGCGGTGCCCGCGGTCACGGCCTGGGACGCGGCGGGTCCGCCCTCGGTCTTCACCAGCTCGACGTCGACGCCCGCCTTCTTGAACAGCCCGCGTTCCTCCGCGAGATAGAAGGGGGCGTACGAGGCGTCCACGCCGAGGGCGACCCGTACCGTCGGCAGCCCCGCCGCCGACACCCCCGCCGAGTCCGTCGTGCCTGCCGAGCAGGCCGTGGCCAGGAGCAGGACCAGTGCCGCGCCGACGGCGCCTCTCCCGCCCGATGTCCTACCGATCGCGTCCGTGTGCATCTCGCCCTCCCGGGGTCGTGGTGCATGGGTGGGAGGACGGTCCCAGCGCCGGGCGGGGAGGTGTGAGCGAAGCGTCCTGCTGACCGGAACGGCCGGGGCGGGCGCGGTGTCCCGCTCACCGGGACGATGCGGCGCCATCGCACAGGCGCGGGCCCGGCGTCCTGCTCACCGGAACGAACCCGTAGGACGGTATCGGGCCCCGCTCCTACGCTCCCGGGTCATGAGCGTTCTCACCGACGTGCCGACGAGCACGGACGCACCCGGCGCGATCGAGACGGACATCCTGATCGTCGGCGCCGGTCCGGCCGGCCTGTACGGCGCCTACTACGCCGGCTTCCGCGGGCTGCGGGTCGCCGTCATGGACGTCCTGCCGCAGCTGGGCGGCCAGATCAGCGCGATGTACCCGGAGAAGCCCATCCACGACATCGCCGGGTTCCCGGCGGTGCGCGGCCGGGACCTGGTGGCGAACCTGGTGGCGCAGGCGGAGCCGTACGGCCCGCGCTACCTGCTCGGCCACCGGGCCGTCGAGCTGACGCACGGGCCCGACCTGTTCCCGGTCGTGCGCAGCGACCGGGGGGCCGTGGTCCGGGCCGGGGCGGTCGTCGTGACCGGCGGGGTGGGCACCTTCACGCCCCGGCCGCTGCCGGCCGGCGAGGACTTCCTGGGCCGCGGCCAGGTGTACTTCGTACCGGACCCCGTCGAGCACACCGGGCAGGACGTGGTGGTCGTCGGCGGTGGTGACAGCGCCTTCGACTGGGCCGCGGTCCTCGCCCCGATCGCCCGGTCCGTGCGGCTCGTGCACCGCACCGCCCGCTTCCGTGCCCACCACGCGAGTGTGCAGAAGGTCCGTGACCTCGGCATCGAGATCATCACCGACACCGAGGTCGGCGCCCTGCACGGCACCGCGCGCGTCGAGCGGGTGGAGCTGCGGCACCGCGTCACCAAGGCGACCCTGGAGGTTCCGGCCGACACCGTGGTCGCGGCCCTCGGCTTCATCGCCGACCTGGGCCCGCTGCAGCACTGGGGCCTCGGCCTGAACGCGCGCCGGATCAGCGTGGACACCCGGATGGCCACCAACCTGCCCCGGGTCTTCGCCGCCGGCGACATCACCGACTACCCGGGCAAGGTGCGCCTGATCGCGGTGGGCTTCGGCGAGGTCGCCACCGCCGTGAACAACGCGGCCACCGTCATCGACCCCGAGGCCGCGCTGTTCCCCGGGCACTCGACCGAGAACCCCGGGCATCCCGCCCAGAAGGAGAACTGACATGGCCTACGTCATCGGCCCGGCCTGCGTCGACATCATGGACCGCTCCTGCATGGAGGAGTGCCCCGTCGACTGCATCTACGAGGGCGAACGCAAGCTCTACATCAACCCCGTCGAGTGCATCGACTGCGGTGCCTGCGAGACGGCCTGCCCCGAGCAGGCGATCACCGTGGACCGGCTCGCCGACCCCGAGTTCCGGGCCGACAACCGGCGGTTCTTCGAGGAGACCCTGCCGGGGCGGGAAGCGCCGCTGGGGACGCCGGGCGGTGCGAACGGGCTCGGCCCGGTGGGCATCGACACCCCGCTGGTACAGGCCCGTTGATGAGGGTCGGGGTCCGCGTCCCGCCCTGCGACCGCGCCGACCGCGTGCTGGAGACCGTACGGCGGGCGGAGGAACTCGGCTTCGACGACGTCTGGTTCCCGGACTCCCAGCTGCTGTGGCGGGACGTGTTCACCACCCTCACCGCCGCCGCCCTGGGCACCGACCGCATCGGCCTCGGCACCGCCGTCACCAACCTGGCGACCCGCCACCCGGCGGTGGTGGCCTCCGCCGCCCGCAGCGTCGCCGAACTGGCGCCCGGCCGCTTCACGCTCGGCCTCGGCGTCGGCAACAGCTCGGTCGGCCCCGTCGGACTGCCGCAGAGCACGTCGGCGGCGATGCGCGAGGGCATCCGCCTGCTGCGCGCCCTCCTCTCCGGCGAGGAGCGGGAGTTCCCGGGCGGGGTCCGCTCACGCCTGCGCGACCCGGGCCCCGGTGTCCCCCTGTACCTGGCCGCCAGCGGGCCGAAGAACCTGCGGCTGGCCGGGGAGATCGCCGACGGGGTGATCCTGCTCAGCGGGGTCTCCCCGCGGACCCTCGCCCGGGCGGCCGCCCGGGTGGGGGAGGGAGCCGCCGCCCGCGCGGCCCGGCCGCCGCTCACCGTCTCCGCGTTCTGTGCCGTCACCGACGACGTCGAGGCCGCGGCCAGGCAGCTCAAGCCGATCTGCGCCTCGATCGCCCAGAACGGCGGGGCACCCTTCCTGGCCCTTGCGGGCATCGACGTCCACGTGCCGGAGAAGGTCGAGGGCGTGTACCCCGACCTGGTCCACGCGGAGGACTGGAAGGCGGCCGTCGACATCTGCTCGGCCTGGATCAGCGACGACAACGCCCTGCGGTTCGCCGAGGAGTTCTGCCTGTCCGGCACGGCCGACGAGATCGCCACCCGGCTCCGTGCCCTGGAGGCGGGCGGGGTCGACGGTGTGTTCCTCCAGCACGTCGGCTCCTACGACCCGCCCACCGACCTGATCGAGGCGGTGGGCAGCGCTGTACTGCCCCGAATCAAGTGAGAGCTCAAGTGACAGCTTCAGTAAGGGAGAAGACCGTGCGAAAAGGCTATGTGCCCAGCAGGTTCGGCCAGTTGCACTACGCCGAGTGCGGCGCCGGCGAACCCGTCCTGATGCTGCATCAGACCCCGCGCTCCTGGACCGAGTACCTGGAGGTGCTGCCGCTCGTCGGCGCCGGACACCGGGCGATCGCGATGGACACCCTCGGCTTCGGGGCCTCCGCCAAGCCCGAGGGGCCGCACTCCATCGAGCGGTTCGCCGACGCGGCCGAGGACCTGGCCGACGAACTCGGCCTGGACCGCTTCCACCTCGTCGGCCACCACACCGGCGGGGTGATCGCGGTGGAGCTGGCCGCCCGCCTCCAGGACCGCGTGGCCAGCCTCCTGCTGTCCGCCACCCCGTTCATCGACGACGAGAAACGCCGGACGGCCGCCGAGCGCAAGCCCGTCGACCATGTGGACCCGGTACCCGACGGCTCCCACCTCCTCGACCTGTGGAACCACCGGCGCGGCTTCTACGAGGTCGGCCAGGAGGCCGCGCTCACCCGGTTCATGGTCGACGCGCTGACCGTCCTGGACCGCGTCGAGGACGGCCACGTCGCCGTCCGCACCTACGAGATGGACCGCCGGCTGCCGCTCGTCACCGCCCGCACCCTCGCCGTCTGCGCCCCCGGCGACCACTACTCGCTGCCCTCCCTGGACAAGTTCGCGGCGGCCCTCAAGTGCGGGACCCGAGTGCTGTCCGGCGGACATGTGCCACTCCCCGAGCAGTTGCCCGGGGAGTTCGCGCAGGTCGTACGGGACTGGGCGGCGGCCGGGTAATCCGGTCACCTGAGGCCGATGTGCGCACCCGGACCGAGCGGCAGGTCGAAGCCGTAGAAGACGCCCAGGATCGCCAGCCACACCACCAGGAACGGCACGGTGAAGATCGCCAGCCGGGAGATGAGGGTGCCGAGCCGGGCGTCGGGTTCGTAGCGGCGGAGCATCGCGAGGAGCAGGAAGACGTACGGGTTCATCGGCGTGATGATGCCGGTGGCCGAGTCACCGATGCGGAACGCCGCCTGGCTGAGGGCCGGGCTCATGCCGAGCAGCATGAACGCCGGCACGAACACCGGCCCCACCAGCGACCACAGCGCCGACCCGGAGACGATGAACAGGTTCAGGCAGGCGGCGAGGAGCACGAACGCGACCAGCGCCCAGAAGCCCGTCAGGCCGATCGCGTCCAGCCCGGCGGCCGCCTTCACCGCCAGCAGGATGCCCACGTTGGACCAGTTGAACAGGGCGATGACCTGGGAGGCCACGAACATCAGGACGATGTAGCCGGCCATGTTCTGCACGGAGCCGGTCATCGCGGTGACCACGCCCTCCGAGCCGCTGAGCGCCTTGACCGTGAAGCCGTAGGTCAGGCCGGCCAGCAGGAACGCCCCGAACAGCACCGGCACGATGCCGGTGAGCAGCGGGGAGGGCACCAGCGCCCCGCCGTCGCCGCGCAGCGGGGCGCCCTCGGGCAGCCACAGCGACAGCACCGCGGCCGCGTAGGCGAGGACGACGAGCGCGGTGTACAGCAGGCCCCGGCGCTGGACGGGGGTGAGGGCCAGGTCCTGCTCCTCCTCCGGCTCGTCGGCGGAGGGCTCGTAGACGCCCAGGCGGGGCTCCAGGACACGGCTGATGAGGAACCCGCCGAGCAGGCCGAGGACCAGGCTGCTGGAGGCGGTGAAGAAGTAGTTGATGAGAAGGTTCAGGTCGAGGCCCTTGGCGGCCGGCAGGACCGCGGCCGCCTGCTGGGTGATGCCGATGTAGAGGGCGTCCAGCGAGCCGATCGTGAACCCGGCCGCATAGCCCGCGCCGACGCACGCGAAACCGCCGATCAGACCGGCCACCGGATGGCGTCCCGCGCTCTTGAAGACCACGGCGGCCAGCGGCGGCAGCACGATCGCGGCCACGTCGCTGATCATGTGCGCCTGGCAGGCGACCAGCGCGACCAGGTACGGCAGCAGGGCCCGGGGGGCTCGGGCCAGGGTGGCCCGCATGACCGTCTCCAGGAGCCCGGCCTTCTCCGCGACCCCCACCGCCATGATCATGAGCAGGACGGCGGCGACGGGCGGGAAGGTCGCGAAGTTGGTGACGAGGTTCTCCGTCAGCCAGCGCACGCCCTCGCCGGTGAACAGCCCGGTGATCGGCTTGGTGTCGGTGGTGCCGGGGACGGTGACGTGCACGTCGCCGAGCGCGAGTGCCGTGGAGACCACGGCGAGCAGCAGGAAGAGGACGGTGAACAGCAGGATCGGGTTGGGGAGCGCGTTGCCGACGCGTTCGATCAGCGCGAGCACCCGGTCGACGCCGCTGGGGCGCCGTCTGTCCGGGGACTCGCTCGGGGCGGGGAGGTCGGTGAGTGAGGACATCAGAGCCGCCCTTCCGGCGTTGTTGGCAGGAGATCCTTGCGTACGACGCCGTCCTGGACGACGCAGACGATGTTCGCGGGGTCGCCGAGGACGCCGATGTCCCGGAGCGGGTCCCCGTCGCAGACGACCAGGTCGGCGGTGCGGCCCTCGGTGAGGGTGCCCAGCCGGTCGGCGACGCCGAGGAGTTCGGCGGCGGTGCGGGTGCCGGCGACGATGGCGGCCATCGGGTCCATGCCGAGGTCCACCAGGTAGGAGAGCTCCATCAGGTTGACCCCGTGCGGGCCGACGGCCGCGTCCGTGCCGAGGGCGATCCGGGCACCGTACTCGATGGCCCGCGCGATGTTCTCCTTGGTGACGCCGGACCAGCGGGTCTTCTTCTGGTAGTGGTAGTCCGGCATCGTGTCCTTGTTGATGCCGGCGTAGACGGTGGACAGCGTCGGCACGACGAACACCCCGCGCTCGCCGGCCAGGTCGAGGGCGCGCTCGTCGAGGCCGTAGCCGTGCTCGATGCTGGTGACGCCGCCGCGGATCGCGTTGAGGATGCCGGCGTTGCCCTGGGCGTGCGCGGCGACGGGCTTGCCGCCGTGCCGCCGGGCCTCGTCCACGACGGCCCGGATCTCCTCCTCGAGGAGGCCCTCGTCGTCGGGATCGTCGTAGGGGCTGCCCATGCCGCCGGTGGCGCAGACCTTCACCAGGTCGGCGCCGTCGCGCAGCACCCGGCGCACCGCGAGCCGGGCCGCCGCCGTGTCGTCGGCGATCTCGGACATCCCGGCGCTCAGATCGGTCCCGTCGGGCAGCCGGACGTCGGCGTGGCCGCCGGTGTGGCTGATGATGCGTACGGCGGTGTGCAGCCGGGGTCCGACGACGCGGCCGCTCTCCACGGCCGTCCGGAAGCCCGCCGACAGGCCGCCGAGGTCGCGGGCGGTGGTGATGCCGGCGTCGAGGGTCCGGCGCAGCCGGGTGACGGTGTCCAGGGTGACCAGGACCGGGTCGAGTTCGGCGCGGCGGCCGGGCGCCGACCCGTGGGCGTAGGCGAGGTGGACGTGGCAGTCGAAGAAGCCGGGCAGTACGGTGCGGCCACCGGCGTCGACGCTCCGCTCACCTGCGGCGGGCGGGGCGGTCGCGGCGAGACCGGCGTAGGCGATGGAGCCCTGGGCATCGATGGTGACTACGGCGTCGTCCACCGGGGCGGCGCCGGTGCCGTCGATGAGGCGGGCGCCATGGATCCGCAGGGCGGTCTGGGGGGCGATGGGGTCCGTCATGGGGTGCGGTCACTCCTCATCTGTCGGGGACAGTCGAGAACACTCGGGGCGGTCGGGAACGGTCGGGGGCAGGAGAAGGGAGTGTGGAATGCTGAGGAAGACCTGGTGTGACGATGCAGACTTCGCGTCGGATTCCCACACCGCGCGCAGAGATGCGCCGCTCATGGGCGTGCAGGATCGTGCCGCCCCGGAGCCGGAACTCGACGAGCTGGACCGGTGCGTCGTGCACGCCCTGCAGATCCGTCCCCGGGCGCCGTGGACGCTCGTCGGCGAGGTGCTCGGGGTCAACCCGGTCACCGCGGCCCGGCGCTGGCAGCGGCTCCAGGAGGCGGGCCTGGCCTGGGTGACCGCCTACCCACGGCTGTACGACCCGCGGATCGTGGTCACCGCGACCGTCGAGGTGGACGCCGAGCCGGGTGCCGCCGAGGACGTGGCGCAGGCCATCGCGCGGGACCCGGCGGTGCCCAACATCAAGCTCACGGCGGGCGGCCGGGACCTGGTGGCCGCGGTGCAGACCCGCAGCCTGGACGAGCTGGCCCGGCTCACCACCTCGCTCTTCCAGCGCACTCCGGGGGTGCGGGCGACCCGTACGCACGTCTCGACCGGCGTCTCGACGGAGGGCAGCCGGTGGCGGCTGCGCAGCCTGGACGAGGCCCAGGCGGCCCGCCTCGAAGCGGCGCTCCCGCCGTCCGGCCTGCCGGCGACCCCGGCCGAGTCGCGCTGGGACGAGCTGGACACCCGCCTGCTCGAACTCCTCAGCGTGGACGGCCGGATGTCGTTGCGCGACCTGGCGGCGGCCACCGGGACCAGTCTCACCACCCTGCGCCGCCGGGTGCAGTCGCTGCTCGCCTCCCGGCTCTGCCTGCGCTGCGACCTGGCACGGCCGCTGTCGGGCTGGCCGCTGTCCGCGGTCTACTTCGCCTCGGTGCCGGGCCAGTACGTCGAGGAGACCAGCAGGGTGTTGGCCGGGGTGCGCGAGGTCCGCTCGTGCTCGATCTCGGCCGGGCCGTACAACCTGATGATCGACGTCTGGCTGCGCGATCTGCGCGACGTGCACGCGTTCGAGGCCCATCTCTCCCGCAAGCTGCCCCGGCTGACCGTCGCCGACCGCTCGGTGGTGCTGCGCACGGTCAAGCACATGGGCCGGCTGCTCGACCACGACGGCCGCTGCGTGGGGGTGGTCCCGCTGCGCAACCCCCAGGTCGCCGGCGCACGGCACGCGCTCGATTCGGGTGCGGCGGCCGGCGGGACATGAAGACGCTGTACGCGACGAAGGCGGGCGTGCCGCTGCGGGCGGTGGCGAAGCGTGGCGTGGCCGGGTCCGGACGGTCGGGAACCGGTACCTGATGCCGTCGGCTCACAGTGACTTCCTACCGTCACCCCATCGCTTTCCCAAGTTGCCGGGTCAGTCTCAACATCGTTTGACAGCCCCCTGCTTGGGAGTACCTGTGCCGATCCCGCACCTCAGAGCCGCCCGCCGCACCCTGCTCGCCGCCGCGGGCGCCGCGCTGCTGACCTCGCGCTGGCCCTCGGCCGAGGCGGCGGACGCGACCGGGCTCGCCGACCCGGTCAAGAAGGACATCGCGATGCGGCTGGTGAGCAGCGCCGAGAACTCGTCCCTCGACTGGCAGGCGCAGTACAAGTACATCGAGGACATCGGGGACGGGCGCGGCTACACCGGCGGGATCATCGGCTTCTGCTCCGGTACGGGCGACATGCTGGCGCTGGTCGAGCTGTACACGGAGTGGGACGCGGACAACCCGCTGGCGAAGTATCTTCCCGCGCTGCGGGCGGTGAACGGCACCGCGAGCCACCAGGGCCTGGCGCCGGGCTTCCCCGCCGCGTGGCAGAAGGCGGCGAGGACGGCGGCCTTCCGCAGGGCGCAGCGCCACGAACGGGACCGCGTCTACTTCGACCCCGCCGTCGCGCGCGCCAAGAAGGACGGTCTCGGCACGCTCGGGCAGTTCGTCTACTACGACGCGATGGTCATGCACGGCCCCGGCACCAGCACCCTCGCCTTCGGCGGCATCCGTGCCCGGGCCCGCAGGCACGCGGCGACCCCGGCGGACGGCGGCGGGCAGCGGAGGTACCTCGGCGCCTTCCTCGGCGCCCGCGTGTGGGCGATGCGGCAGGAGGCCGCCCACCGGGACGTCAGCCGGGTAGAGACCGCCCAGCGGGTCTTCCTCGAGGCGGGCAACCTCGACCTGCACACCCCGCTCAAGTGGAAGGTGTACGGGGACAGTTACGAGATCGACTGAGGCGCGGCGAGGAGTACGGCGGCCTCCGTCGTACCCCTGCCTGCCGCCCGCCGCCGGCCGAGGTGGTTGAAGACCAGGTTCAGCAGCACGGCCGCCACGCAGCCCGTCGAGATTCCCGAGTCGAGGACGATCCGGGCCGTCTGCGGGAAGGCGTGGTAGAAGTCCGGCGCGGTGATCGGGACGATGCCGACGGCGAGGGAGACGGCGACGACCAGGATGTTCTCGTCCTTGTCGAGGCCCGCCCCGACCAGGGTCCGGATGCCGCTGGCCGCCACCGAGCCGAACAGGACCACCCCGGCGCCGCCCAGCACCGGGCGGGGTACGACGGCGATCAGCGAGGCGGCCATCGGGCACAGCCCCATCAGCACCAGGAAGCCGCCGCCGGCCGCGACCACGAACCGGCTGCGGATCCGGGTCATCGCGACCAGGCCGATGTTCTGCGCGAAGGCGCTGCACATGAACCCGTTGAAGAACGGGCTGATCGCCGAGCCGAGGGTGTCGGCGCGCAGGCCCGCCGCGATCGTCCGCTCGTCGGCGGGCCGTTCGACGATCTCGCCCAGCGCCAGCATGTCCGCGGTGGACTCGGTCATCGAGACCACCATCACCACGCACATCGACACGATCGCGGCGACCTGGAACTGCGGGGCGCCGAAGTGGAAGGGCGTCGGGAAGCCGACGACGTCCGCGTCCGCGACCGGCCCGAAGTCCGTGACGCCGAACGGGATCGCGACGGCCGTGCCCGCGACCAGGCCGGCGAGTACGGCGATCTGCTTGACGAAGCCGCGGGTGAACCGGCGCAGGAGGAGAACGATGACGAGCGTCGCGGCCGCCAGCCCGAGGTACTTCGCCGAACCGTAGTCGTCGGCCGTCGAGTCGGGGCCCTGCGCCCAGCCGAAGGCGACCGGGAGCAGCGAGACGCCGATGAGGGTGATGACCGTGCCGGTGACGACCGGCGGGAAGAAGCGGACCGCCTTGCTGAAGAAGGGGGCGGCGAGGAAGCCGAGGAGGCCGGCGACGATCACCGCGCCGAAGATGACCGGCAGGGCGTCGGACTTGTCGTGGGTGGCGGCGGCGATCGCGGTCATCGGGGCGACCCCGGCGAAGGTGACGCCGTTGACGAAGGGCAGCCGGGCGCCGATCTTCCAGATGCCGAGGGTCTGGAGGAAGGTGGCGAGGCCCGCGGTGAAGAGGCACGCGCCGGTGAGGAAGGTCAGTTCGGTGCCGGTGAGGCCGATGGCCGCGCCGACGATCAGGGGCGGGGCGACGACTCCGGCGTACATGGCGGCCACGTGCTGAAGGCCTGTGGTGGCCATTTTCAGGGCGGGGAGTTTCTCGTCGACGGGGTGCACGGGATGCGCGGACACGGGCGGTTCCTCCGGTCGGTTGACACGTCGGCTCTGACGTGGGTTTCAGGGAGGTGGTGCGTGCGGTCGTGGGGGCGCCTCCCGCTCGGGCGAAGCCGGGAGCGGGGAGGGACCGAAGGACGGTGACCGTGCCCGGGCGCGCGCAGGGCTGCGCACGCCCGGGAGACGGCCGCCGTGGGCCCGTTTCGGGGTCCACGGCCACCGGCCGGGAGCCGTCCCTCCCGACCGGAGCTCAAGTGACTTGCGGAGAAGCGGGGTTACCGCGCGGAGAGCTGCGCCAGCCGCTGGGCCTCGGCCCGGGTGGAGCGGGCGATCGCGTCCTCGTCGACGTGCAGCAGGCGGCCCGCCTCGACGATCTGCCGGCCGTTCACGAAGGAGGCGGTGACCGGGGCGGCCGCGCCGAGGACCAGGGCGGTCACCGGGTCGGCGATGGAGGCATGGGCGAGGGTGTCCAGCTTCCAGAGGACCAGGTCGGCGAGCTTGCCGGGTTCGAGGGAGCCGATCTGGCTTGCGCGACCGAGGACCTGGGCGCCGCCGTACGTCCCGAGGCGCAGCGCCTGGCGGGCGCCCAGCGCTGCCTCCTTGTGCGCGCCGAGGCGGTTGATGAGGAGGGCGTTGCGCAGTTCGGTGTGGAGTTCGCCGGACTCGTTGGACGCGGTGCCGTCGACGCCGAGGCCGACCGGGACGCCGGCGGCGAGCATGTCGGGGACGCGGGCGATGCCTGCGGCGAGGCGGGCGTTGGAGGACGGGCAGTGGGCGACGCCGGTCTTCGTGCGGGCGAACGCGGCGATGTCGGAGTCGTTCATGTGGACGCAGTGCGCCATCCACACGTCCTCGCCGAGCCAGCCGGTGGACTCGAAGTAGTCGGTCGGGCCCATCCCGAACAGCTCCTTGCAGAACTGCTCCTCCTCGACGGTCTCCGAGCCGTGGGTGTGCAGCCGGACCCCGAGGCGGCGGGCCAACCGGGCGCCCTCGCGGAGGAGTTCGGTGGAGACGGAGAACGGCGAGCAGGGGGCGACGGCCACCTGGGTCATCGCGTCGAAGGAGGGGTCGTGGTGCTCCTTGACGGTGGCCTCGGTGGCGGTGAGGGCACCGTCAAGGGTCTCGACGGCGAAGTCCGGGGGCAGGCCGCCGTCCTTCTCGCTGCGGTCCATGGAGCCGCGGGCGAGGGTGAAGCGGACGCCCGTCTCCCGGGCGGCGCGGATGATCGCGCCGGACAGGTCGCCGGAGCCCTTCGGGAAGACGTAGTGGTGGTCCATCGCGGTGGTCACGCCGCCCCGGGCCATCATCGCGAGCGAGCCCTGCGCGGCCGCGTACACCATGGGCTCGTCGATGCGCGCCCAGGTCGGGTACAGCGCGACCAGCCAGTCGAAGAGGTTGTGGTCGGTGGCCAGGCCCCGGGTGATCCACTGGTAGTAGTGGTGGTGGGTGTTGACCAGGCCGGGGGTCACCAGGTGGCCGGTGGCGTCGATCCGGCGTACGACGTTCTCCAGGCCCTCGGGGGCGTGGCCCGCGCCGAGCGACTCGATGCGGTTGCCGGCGATGACGACGTGCCCGTCGGCGTACTCGGTGTCGTGGGCGTCGACGGTCGCGATCGAACAGTTCTCGATGACGATGCGCTGGTCTGCTGCCATGGTTCGTCCTTTTCGCTCAGTGGACTGGTGATGTGGGCACGGCAGGACCCTGGAGATTTGAGTGCCGCGGCCGGGGAGCGGGAACCCCGCCGGCCGCGGGTGCCGAGGTGGGGAGTCTGGTCAGAGGTTGGTGAGGTCCACCGGGATCTTCGCCTCGCAGCCGTCCCGCAGGACGGTCGCCTCGATCAGGCCGTAGGGCCGGTCGGCGGCGTAGTACACGGCACCGTCCTCGGTGGCGTTCTTCAGCCCGAACGGCTCCAGGTCCACCAGGAAGTGGTGCTTGTTCGGGAGCGAGAAGCGGACCTCGTCGATCTCGCCGCGGTGGTCGATGATCCGCGAACCCATCTGGTACAGGGTCTGCTGGAGCGAGAGGGAGTAGGTCTCGGCGAAGGCCTGGAGCATGTGCTTCCTCGTCTGCTCGTAGGACTCCTCCCAGTCGGGCGTCTTCCCTTCGTCGCCGGACCAGTTGAAGCGCCAGCGGGCGGAGACCTGGGTGGCCAGGATGCGGTCGTACGCCTCGGGGAGGGTCGTGTACTTGTCCTTGACGTAGCCCCAGAACTCCGAGTCGGTCGAGTTCATCACGACCAGGTCCTTGAGTCCGGAGACGACCTCCCACCGCTCGCCGTCGTAGGTGATCTGGGCGAGCCGGGTCTCCTGGCCCTGGCGGACGAAGGAGTGCGCTCCCTTGCCGGAGTGCTCGATGCGCTCCCAGGCGTACTCCTCGATACGGATCCGGGCCGTCCTGATCGGTTCCTGGCTCGTCACGAAGTGCCGGGCGAGGTGGATGCCGAACTGCTCGGCGGACTCGATGCCGTGCTCCTTGGCGAACGCGAACACCGTGTTCTTGGTGGTGTCGGTCGGCAGGACGTTGGCGTTGGAGCCGGAGTAGTGGACCTCGTCCATGTCGCCGGAGAGCGACACCGACACGTTGAGGTCCTTGATGTGGTGGGTGGCCCCGTCCCGCGTGATCTTCACGACCCGGTTCTCGGCCTTGCCGTACTGGTTCTGTCCAAGAATCGTAGGCATAGAGCTAGCTCCCTCGGTAAACGGAGTAGCCGAACGGGTTGAGCAGCAGCGGTACGTGGTAGTGCTCGCCCGGGACGACGGCGAACGTGATCGCCACCTCCGGGAAGAACACGGCCGGTCCGCTGTCCCGATTCGCGGGGGCGTCCTGCTGCGCATCGGCTTGCTTCTTCGCGGACTTCTCGAAGTACGGCTCCACGGCGAAGTCGAGCCGTACGTGTGTGGTGCCCTCCGGCAGCGCCGGCAGGTCCTTGCACCGGCCGTCCGCGTCGGTCGCGGAGCCGCCGAGCGCCTCCCAGTCCGCTTCCCGGCCGGGGCGGGCGGAGAGCAGGACGGCGACGTCCCGGGCGGGGCGGCCGACGCTCGTGTCCAGGATGTGGGTGGACACGGAGGCGGTGGTGCTGGTGCTCATGGCGTCAGGCGTCCTCTTCGACGAGTCGGGCGAGCCGGATACGGTTGATCTTGCCCAGCTCGGTGCGGACGATCTCCCGCTCCGTCTCGGGCGGGTTGCCGATCCGCTCCTTGACCGCGTCCCGCATCTCCTCGCCGCTGCGGCCGGTGGCGCAGATCAGGAAGACATGGCCGAACCGCTCCTGGTAGGCCAGGTTGAGTTCGAGCATCTCCGCCTTGAGGCCGTCCGCGGCGCCGGCCATGCCGGACTGCTCCCGGGCCGAGGTGGGGTCGCCCGGCTTGGGGCGGCCGATCGGCGGGTGCCCGGCCATGGCCTCGGCCAGGTCCGCCGTGCTCAGCTCGGCCATGGCGGCGTCGCCGGCGGAGTAGAGGGCCTCCGGGGTGGCGTAGGGGCGGGCGGCGAGCAGGCGCCGGCCCCACGCCGTGGAGGCGCACGCCTCGTGGAGGGCGGCGAGGGCCGCCTGCTCCTCCAGGTCGTTGAACCGGGCCAGGCCCGGGGGCGTGGAAGTCGACGTCACGGGAGCCTCCGTGGCCGTGGGCGGCCTTCGTGCTGAACGGGCTGCCGGTAGCTAACTCCCTGCAGAACCCTTCGTCAACACTTTGTTGAAAATTCCGCGTAACAACCCCCGGACGCACCCCCGGCACACCCCGTGGGTCAGTTATCCTTCTCGCGGTTCAGGTAGTTGTAGACGGTGAAGCGGCTCACCCCGAGCGCGCTCGCCACGGTCTCCACGCCGTGCCGTACGGAGAAGGCGCCCCGCGCCTCCAGTATGCGCACGACCTCCTGCTTCGCCTTGCGGTCCAGGTCGGCCAGCGGCTTGCCCTGCTTGCGCTCCATGGCCGCCAGGATGTGATCGAGGGAGTCCGCGAGCTGCGGCAGCCGTACGGCGACCACGTCGACGCCCTCCCAGGCGAGCACGACGTCGTCGGGGCCGGCCTCGTCGGGCGGGAGCATCTCCCCGCCCATGGCGTCGACCAGCGGCTTCACGGCGGTGATGAAGGGCTCGTCCCCGTTTCCGGTCACTTGTCGCCGCCCTCCCCCACCACGTTGACCTGGAGCGAGATCCGGGTGGCCCCGGCCTCCAGGGCCCTGCGCAGCAGCGCGTCCACGGCACCGAGCACGGCGTCGGAGCCGCCCTCCGCCGTGTTCCCGAACGGCCCGACGTCCACCGCGTCCAGCGCGGCCGCCTCGATGACCTCACGGGCGACCAGCGCGTGCGCAGGGGCCTCGTCGAGGTCGAAGGGCTCGGTGGTGAACTCCACTTTCAATCGCATTGCGCCCCCATGGCACGGCTCTGACCTGCGCGTTCTCTCACTCTTCCGACCGAGAGGGCACAGCCGGGGCACATACGCCCGCCAAGGGGCCGAACACGCGGTCCGTCGCAACCCCGGTCTGTCGTTCCGACACGACCTTAACGGACTCCTCCGCTGCGATCAGCCCTGATCCGCGAGATCAATCCACGTAGTCGAGGGGGACCGTCCGGTAGCCCTTGACCTGTTCCGGGACCTCGAGCCTGCGGCTGGCGGCGGAGGCGACCATGGAGTGCAGGAAGCTGATCAGCGCGTTCCGCAGGGCCGACGTGTTGTCGTCCGACTTCTCCGCCACGAAGGCCGCGACGGTGGCGATCCTCTTGATCACCTCTTCGCGAGCGTTGCCGAAGCCGTAGGCGATGATGTGGGGCCTCGTCTTCCACTGAGGGTCCAGCAGGTCGTCCAGATGGTTCTCCCAGGGGTCGTTCGGCAGATCCTCCTTGTCCGTGGGAATGCCGTCCGTGAGGATGAAGACGACGGGCCGCAGCACGCGGACTCCCTTGTCGACCAGGGCGGGCACATCCGCCTCGATCCGGGTGCGCACCAGCTGGAACATGGGGCCGAAGTTGGTGCGTCCGGAACACGTGACCGTGGGCAGGTGGTTCACGTCGTCGAAGTCCGTCATCTGGGTGACGACATGGGGCCGGCTGTTGAACGACAGCACGGACAGGTGGACGAACTCCTTGACCTGCGGGGTCGTGTCGATGGTGTCGTAGATCGTCTCCAGCGTCTGGTTGAGCAGGTGCTCGGACTTCTGCATGGAGCCCGAGGTGTCCAGCACCACGTACATGGGCAGGCCGGACGACGGTGCGTAACTCATGGTGATCCTTTTCGAGTTGCCTGGTGACGGGGCGCGGTTGCGGGACGGGTCACGCCCAGAGGACGAGGAGGACGACGAACAGCGCGAGAAGGGCCAGGGCGACGCAACAGCCGATGAACTGAGCCGCGCCCTTGCCGTTCCCCGCCGGTGACGGGTGGGACCCCGGCCCGGGAGCCGCGGTCGCGGCCGGTTGCGGCGCCGGACCCCGGGTGTGCGGCTCGGCCGTACGGGCCGTCCCGCCCGAGGCCGTCCCACCCGTTGCCTTCGCGCCGGAGGTCGTCGCGCCGGAGGTCTTCGCCGCAGGGCGGTGGCGTACCTGGCGGAAGCCGGTGACATTGCTGCCCGGCGCGACGTCCGCCTGGGCCCCGGTGCCGCCCGGACTCCGCAACGCCTTCAGCAGCGTCGCCGTCCGCGGACGGTTCCGGAGATCGCCGCGGTCGAGTGCCTGCCGGAGCAGCGCGGGGAAGGTGTCGCTCGCCGGCCAGTCGCGCTCCAGCCTGCTGAGACTCTCCAGCGGTTCGCCCCGCGCACCGGTGATGCAGCGCAGGGCGAGCAGGGCCATCCGGTACCGGTCGGTCGGGACGGTCAGCGGGGTGCCTTCGGGGAACGCCGGATCGCTCCAGTCGGGCGATGCGATCCACGACCGGGTGCCGATGCCGCAGGAGTCCATGTCGAGCAGGTACACCGAGTCGCTGTCCTGGTCCCACAGCGCGTTCCGGTAGGACCAGTCGCCGTAGACGACGTCGTGCCGTTCCAGGACGGCGCCCAGCTCCAGGAACCGGCAGGCGATCTCCAGCCTGCGCTGACGCGCGGGCGGGTGCACCCCGATGGCCTTGAGGTAGGCCGCGTCCTTCACCAGATGGTCGAGCTGGAGCTCCCGTGGCTCGCTGCGCCGCCCGCCACGGAGGTTGAACGGCACGTAGAAGCGGGACGGCGCCTCGGCCATGACGACACCGACCGTCCGGTCCCCGTCCGTGATGCGGGAGACCGGCCAGGCGGCACTGCGGTCCAGCGTCCCCAGATCCGCCTGTGTCATCGAGCGCGGCAGCGCCACGAGGCGCCTCAGTGTGGCCGCCTCCGCCGGGGCCATGGGCGACTTGTACAGCTTGGCGACCCAGCCGGGACGGTCCGCCAGGCGGTCCACCGTGTGCGCCTGGCCGCCTCCGCCCAGGTTCTCCCCGGCGAGTTCGACCGAGGACAACGGGACGTCGTCCGGGAAGGGGTGGTCCGACCAGGTCCTCATCGCCGTCCTCCGTCCGCGGACGGGGTCCAGACCACGACGGCGGTCCGGTCGTCGTTTCGCTGGTGGGAGTCGTAACTGATGTGCAGCAGCAGGTCCAGGGCGGTGACCGGGGCGGCCCAGTGGTGGTGGAACCAGTCGTGGGCCTGCGGCAGTTCCGCGAGCGCGTCGCCCACCCCGTCGGTGGTCAGGGCCAGCGCCTGGCCGGGGCCGAGCGAGACGTGACGGCGTTCGACGGCTTCGGGGGTGTGCGGCAGAAACGTGCGGAGCCGTCCGGCGTCGGGCCCCTGTTCCTTTTCGCCCAGCACCTGGGCCCAGCGCTGCGGCCGGCGTGCCCAGGCGCCGGTGTCGCCGAGTCCGGCGATCCAGACGTCGCGGTCGCCGTTCGGTGCCGCGCCGGCGGGGACGACGGCCGCCACGGCGACGGTGCGCACACTGTCGGCGGGCCATTGGCGCTGGCTGGCGTGGGCGTGGACGTGCCGCGCCGCTTCCAGAAAGGCGCTGCCGTGATCGAGGTGGAAGAGCGGTACGCCCTCGTCCAGCTGGCGCCGCAGGGAGTTGACCAGAGAGAGGGTGGCGACGGCGGCCGCGGCGTCGGAGTGACTGCTGTCGGACATGCCGTCCGCGACCGCCACGACCAGATGCCGAGCGGCGGCGTCCCGGCCGATGCGGTACGAGTCCTGCCGGGGGCCGGCACCCGTCTCGTCGATCCGGTGCCCGGGTCCCACCACCGAGGCGGCACGGACCTCCAGATCACCCACCCGCGCGGAGTCGGCCGCCATGCCCGGCGGCGCCGGCTGCTGCGGCAGCCGCCAGGGCAGCTCGGCGAGGCGGGACGGCTGGTACATCACCGGGGGCGGCGGGCAGGCCCACGCCGCCCCGGACGGGACGCGCTTCCTCCCCGCGGGGACCGCCGGAACCGGCGGGACCACCGGAACCGCCGGCTCCGCCACCGGCCGCGTCGGCGCGACCCGTTCCACCCCGCCGACGGGACCGGACCCGGGCGGACGCTCGTCCGCGGGGGAAGGGGGGCTCTGCCACGCGGCCGGGGTGGTCGTGCCGTTCCACCCGGCGGGGACAGGGTTGCCGTTCCGCGAGGCCGGGGCATGCGGCGAGGAGACCGGGGACGGGCCGGTGCCCTGCCGCGGACCGTCGGCGGCGCCTCCCGGGATCGTCTGCTCGTCCTGCTTTCGCGAGGTGACCGCCATGACCGCCTCTCCCGCGAGGAAGCCGGCGATCGCTCCCACGACCAGCCCGGCAGTCGCGCCGTAGGGCCCCGCCATGATTCCTCCCAGAATGCCCGCCAGCAGTGCCAGCAGTGCCGTGCTCCAGCCGATGACACCGGCGGCACGCCAGCGTCCTGCGGACGTGCCGCGGTGATGACCGGGCGGCTGACCGCCCGGCGCGCCGACCGGCACTCCGCCCGGCAGCCTGCCGGGCCCGCGCCCCGCGGACTTCGGGCCCTGCGGCCGGGCGTGGTCGTAGGGGTACGTGTATCCCTGCTCGTGGCCGTGGTCGTGACCGGGGGGATCCTGCGTCATCCCTTGTCGTCCTCCTCGCCCCGGGTCCGGTCGCCGTGGGCCGGGGAGCGGCGCCCGCCGACCGGCTTCCAGCTGACGACTCCGCTGCCCGGTTCCTCCGGCCGCGGGCCGCCGGTGCCCGTGGCGGGCTCCGGTCGGGGCCCACCGGCCGCGCTGTTCTCCGTTCCGAGGGGCGCGGGGGGCTGGGACCGGGGAAGGGGCGGCGGAGTCCCGCCGCCCAGCGCGGGGCCGGCGTACGGGAGCGGCTCGCCCATGAACCGCTGGACCCACTCGGCGTACTCGGCGGGGTGCAGGTCGCCCTTGAGGTCCCGCAGCAGGGTCTGTTTCCGCTCCAGTGCCATGTCCTGTCTGGCGGCGATCTCCTGGAGGATGCTGCGCAACTGGCTGGGATCCTGTGCGACAAGGTGCATCAGGAGCCCTCCCTCGCCCTGCTGGGCGGCCTGCAGCGCGGCGGTCCGCTGCCGTACGCGTCGTGCCTCGTGCTCCTCCACCAGGGAGGTCAGCTCCTGTTCGCCCTCGGTCTGGACCCGGTTGACCTGGTGGGTGAGCTCGGCATGCTCCCGTTGCCAGGCCAGGTCGCGGTGCTGGCGCAGTTGGCGTTCGGCGGTCTCGTCCAGACCGAGCCGGACCGCGCAGGCGAAGACCGTCAGCCCGGCGTCGAAGGGGTGCTCGCGGCTGCGCAGGGAGCGGTTCGCCGAGTCCTCCGCGCGGGCGACGTCCTCGATGTCGAACCCCCGCGTGAGCGGACGCAGCAGGTCGTTGAGCACGCCCCGCACCAGCGACTCCGCCGTGGCCACGGTGGTGAGGCGGCGTTTCACCACCACGTCCGGTGAACTGACCCGCCAGGCTGTGCTGATCTCGGCCTGGAAGCCGAATCCCCTGGTCCGGCTGGGCAGGGAGTCCTGCCAGTCGGTGTGGTGGTCGGTGATGTCCACCTCGTAGCGGTAGTGGAACCGCGACGACTCGAAGAAGGACGGCCTGCGGTCCACCACGACGGGTTCGCCGGTGTCGAGCGAGAACACGAGAGCCGTTCCCGGCCGCGGTGTCTCCCCCCGGTTCACCATCCCGGCGGGCCACGGACCCGCGATCAGCTGCTCGGGATCGGACATGGTCATGATGTGCTGCCTTTGCTGTCGAAGTGGCTCAGGATCTGCCCGGCGCTGCGGGCGGCACGGCTGTCGGGTGCGTTCCAGGTGGAGACATGGCGCAGCAGGAAGCGTCTGCTGCGGTCGGTCGGTGCCGCCGCGTGCAGCAGCCGGGCCAGCGCGCGGCGGCCCGAGGGGTCCGCGTCCACCGTGCGGGCCCATTCCGTGAGGACCTGGGTGGCCGCCTCGTAGGTCTCGGGGGACTGGAGCACCGCGTCCCAGAGCAGCGCGATGTCCCGCTGGCGCACGGGGTCGCGGGAGGCCAGCGCCAGCAGCTTGGGCCACCGGCGGTGCGGCTCGCCGCCGCGTGCCGGCATGTCCTCCAGCAGGTCGGCCGCCGCGAAGAGGAAGGACAGCTCCCCGACGGTCCGGCGCTGTGCGTCACGGCGGGAGATCCAGTGCCGGAGCAGGTGGAGGGCGTCGCGCGCCTCATGGCCGTCCGTCGCGGCGAGCGCCTCGGTGACCCCCAGGCAGATCGCCTCGATGATCTCCGCGCTGTCGGTGGCGGCGAGCGTGTCGAGAAGAGCGACGGCCTCACCGGCGTTACCGGCGCCGGAGCGCCCGAAGGCGGTCCAGGCGCGCGCCGCCGTGGCCCGCAGAACCGCGTCACCGCCTGCCCACGCCTGGATCAGGTCCCTTACCGGTGAGGCGAGTTCGGGATTCTCGGCGGCGATGACCAGGGCCGTCGCGGCGGCCTCGCGCAGCACTCGCGCGGGGCTCCTGGCCCAGGGCTGCAGGACCCCCGTCCGCAGACTGTCGAAGGACAGCTCGGCCAGGAACCCGACGGCGACCGCCGCCCTGGTCCGGACGGTGGCCAGTTCATGGCTCGCGCAGTCCTTCAACCAGCCCGGCAGCTGGTGGCGCAGGACGTCGTACTCCTCCCACACGTTCTGCAGGACACGGCTCGCCATCCGGGAGTCGTCGAAGCGCACGACCTTCGCGGGGGCGCCACCGTGCCGGGAAGCGACCTGTGCTCCGACGAGCGAGGCGTTGAGCCGGCGCAGCCGCGTCGCGCGGGTCGCGGTGACCGCCTCGTTGCGGGGACGTTCGGGGTGTTCGGCGGTGGGCGGCGGCTGGAGCCGTCGGCCGAGCGAGGTGGCGAGCGTGGACACGGTCTCGTAGGCCTCTCCGCCGAAGACCGCCGTGGCGACGGCCACGCACTGCGTGGGAAGGTCCGCCAGGCCGTTGAACCATTTCTCGAACTCCTCCGCGTCGCGCAGCGAGCCGTGTTCCCTGACCTGGCGCACGGCGTCCGCCGGCGCGGCCGACGACTCGGAGAGCAGACGGGCGTTCTCGGCCGCCCTGGCGAGCGACGCGCCGACCGCCTGCGGCTCGGCGAAGAGTGCGGCCGCCTCCGGGGCGCGGAGCAGCTCCTCCGCCCGTCTCGTCCGCTGCGGGCCCAGCCACCAGCGCAGGTGCCTCTCGAAGACGTCCCACGGTGCGGGCGGCCCGCTCACCGGGAAGGTCTGCTTGTCGAGTTCGGGATCCGCCGTGCGCGCACCGTCGCGCAGGGTGACGACCAGGCGGCAGTTCCGTGCGCGCATCACCGAGTTGAGGCGGTGGAGTTCGAAGCCGGTGAACGGAGGGGCCGTGCCCGCGGGGTTGAGCTCCTGGAGCAGGTAACCGTGGCCCGGCCGCAGCGACGTCTCCTCGAGCAGCGTCAGGTCGGCGTCCGGCTCCAGGCACTGCAGGGTGGTGTGCCCGCGTGCCAGCAGCAGCCGTTGTGCCACGGCGTACTTTCCGTGGCCCTGGGCGCCGCTGAGCAGAACCACGCGGAAGGGCTCGCTGTCGCGCAGCAGGGCGTCGTAGGACGCCGGAGGCAGGAAGGCCGAGGAGACGAGGTCGATGTCCTGGGCCGACAGCTGGTAGGCGCGGACGGAGCGGCGGCCCTGGCCGAGGAGCACCTCGATGTGGTCTCCGCCGTACACCCGTTCACCGGTGATCCGTGACTGTGCGAAGCGCGAGAGGTAGGAACGGGCGTCCCGCTCCGCGTCGAGGCGTTCGTCCGTCGAGCCGGGCTGGGCCGCGCGTGCCGACAGGGCGCGGCGGATGTCGTCGACGCCGAGCTCCGGGGTGTCCGCCGGGCCTGCGGACACCGGGGACAAGACCTCGCCCTCCTGGGCGGGCGAGGTGTTCTCCGGGCCGTGCTGGGCGGAGCCCTGGGCGGATTCCTCCGTCATGCGCCGTCCCCGTTCCGGGCGGAGTCGGTGTGCGCCTCGTCCGGCGCGAGGCCTTCGTAGTGGTTCCCGCCGTACACCCGGCCCGGGTTGTGGAAGACGGCACCGGCGAAGGGGCCGTGGTTACCGCCGGCCGGAGGGGCCGGCGGGGCCGGAGCCACGGGGCCCGGGGTCGCGGCGACGGACGCGGGGTCCGCGGCCGACGCGCGCGTGGCGGACGCGTCCGTGGCGGGAGGGGGTGCGGACGGCGTCGGGTGCTCGGGGGCCGGGGCCGGGGCGCCCAGCCCCGGGGGTTCGTCGTAGCCGGGGACGCGCAGCCAGGCCCGGGAGGTGATCTCCTTCGCCATGAAAGGCAGTTCACGGAAACCGGACGCCGGAAGCTCGGGGTAGTCGTGGCGGACGACCGCGGCGTGCCAGTCCGCGGTCACGGCCAGCGCCAGGCCGGAACGGGAGGCCGCTGCGAGGGTGGTCCGCAGCGCGTCCAGGTCCACGAGCCGGCACGCGGTGTTGAGCGCTTCGCCCACCCAGCCGCGCCTGTCCTGTGACACCTCGCCGGCATGCAGCGCGACGCGCACCCGCAAGGCGGTCTCCTCGTTGCCGCGCTGTGCGTGACCGCGCAGACCGGTCTGCAGGGCGTCCAGGAAGCTGGTGGTCAGGTCGAGTTTGGAGACCGACGGACGCAACAGGAGGAAGCAGCCGTCCCCCCGGTCGCTCGTGGCCGCCACGTCGTCGGTGCCGACTCCCGCCTGCTCCAGCGCCTTGTCGACGATGGCGTAGAGCTGTTCCCGCAGCCATCGCTGCATGGGGTCCGTGCGGCGGCCGAATCGCTCTATGTCGATGACCACGATGAGGTAGTAACGCGGTTTGCCGTCCATGCCGTCCATGCCGGATGCACCTCTCCTTCGTTCACGTGGGACAGCGGCCGCCGGGCTTCCCCCGGGCGCGCTCCGACGACCGCCGCACCCCAGACAAGCCGATGCCCCGCCCTCTCTTCCGCATCAAATGACCCACTGGAGAGCAGTTGGCCGGCGTCCGGTCAGGGCCGATCCGGTTCCCAGGTGGCGAGCGAGGCGGGGTCCAGGACCACGATGACGCCTCTCTGGGTGGCGACCAGTTCGCAGGCCTGCAGTTCGCGCAGGGTCCGCACGACGGACTCCCGCGACGTGCCCACCGCGCTCGCCAGCTCGTACTGCGTGATCCGCACCGACCGTGCCGTCGGGGCCCAGGCCGACGCGTCCGCGCCGTACCGGCCGGCCATCTCCACGAGCAGCCGTGCCACCCGTGTCGCGGCGGGCTCGGCACCCAGCGCCTCACGCTGAACGTCGGCGTGCCGCAGCCGTGCACCGACGCTCCGGAGCACCGCGAGACCGAGGTCTCCGTTGGCACGCAGCAGTGCGGTGAACCTGCTGCCGGACACCGCGACCCCGTGCCCGTCCTGCGTCGCGATCACCGAAGCCGAGCGTGTTCCGCCGTCGATGCAGGAGAGTTCGCCCACCAGCTCCCCGGCTCCCCTGAAGGCAAGCAGGCTGGTGTAGCCGCCCACGGACTCGGACACGACCTTCACGACGCCCTTGCGCAACAGGATCGCCCGGTCGCCTCGTTCTCCCTGGCGCAGCAGCACGTCGCCGTGCCGCCAGGTCTCCACCACACCCGCGCCGTACAGCAGGGTCAGGTGCTCCGAACTGAACACCTGTAACGCTGACACATGACGTAAACCGGGCTCCGGCGCCGAACGTACGTCGTCCCGCACAGGAACTCCCCCTCCCCCGTTCCGGTCGGGTGCTCGGCTGCGGCCGGGCGCCCGGGACGACCACTGTAGGGGCGGAAGTTCCGCGTAGTGAGGCGTTTGCCCCAGAACCATGGGTTTGCCGCTCCGGTCACCGACCGGGTCTCACCGGCCCTTGCGCAGGAACCCCCGCAGCCGCCGCTCCGGCCAGGTGTTGATCACGTCGTCCCTGGTGAGCCAGCCGCGCTGGGCGGTGCCGATGCCGTAGCGCATGTTGGCGAGGTGCGGGACGGCATGGGCGTCGCTGTCGACGGCGAACTTCACGCCGTGCCGGCGGGCCCGCAGGATGTCCTCGTCGCGCAGGTCGAGGCGGTGCGGGTGGGCGTTGATCTCCAGGGCCGTGCCGGTGCGGGCGCAGGCGGCGAAGACCGCGTCGAGGTCGGCGTCGATGCCGGGCCGTTTGCCGATGAGGCGGGTGGTGGGGTGGCCGATGACGTTGACGTACGGGTTCTCGCAGGCCCGCACGAGCCGCCGGGTCAGCTGCTCGCGGCTCTGCCTGAAGTGCGAGTGCACGGAAGCGACGCACAGGTCGAAGCCGGCGAGGAAGTCGTCCGGCCAGTCCACCTCGCCCTCGGGGCCGATGTTCAGCTCGGTGCCGTGCAGCAGCCGCAGCCCGCCGCGCCGCCCCTTGACGGGATACGCGCCGTCCAGCTCGCGCACCTGCTCCCGCTGGGCCAGCATCCGCTCGTCGGTCATGCGCTGCATCGCCAGGTCGGGCGCGTGGTCGGTGACCGCGTAGTAGGCGTAGCCGCGCGCGGCGGCCGCCTCGGCCATCTCCTCCAGCGGGGCGAGCCCGTCCGTGAGGTCGGTGTGGGTGTGCAGGTCACCGCGGAGGTCGGCCTCGGTGACCAGTTCGGGCAGTTCGTCGCGCAGCCCGGCCTCGATCTCCCCGCGGTCCTCGCGCAGCGTCGGCGGGATCCACGGCAGGCCGAGCCGGGCGTACACCTCCTCCTCGGTCCCGGAGACGATCTTCTCGCCGCTCTCGACGTCGAAGAGCCCGTACTCGGAGAGCTTGAGCTTCTGGTGCACCGCGATCTCCCGGGTGCGGATGTTGTGGGCCTTCGAGCCGGTGAAGTACTGGAGGGCCGCGCCCCAGGAGTCCGGCGGTACGACGCGCAGGTCCACATTGAGGCCCCTGCCGGTGCGCACGGACGTCTTGGTGCCGCCCTGCCCGATGACCTCGGTGACGTACGGCAGCCCGGTGAACGCCCGCATGAGCGGCGCGGAGTCCTCCGCCGCGGCGAGGATGTCGATGTCACCGATGGTCTCGCGCATCCGGCGCAGTGAGCCGGCGTACGTGCACCGCTCGCAGCCGGTCACCGCGGAGAGCGCTCCGACGATGTCCTCGGCCAGCTCCATGGCCACGTCGATCTGCACCCGCCCGCCGGAGGACCGGAGCAGTTCGATGCCGTGGAGGATGTTCTCCTCCGTCTTCGGGCCGAAGCCCTTGAGGTCGCGCAGCCGTTCGTCGCGGATGGCGTCGGCGAGTTCGTCCACCGACGAGACGCCCAGCTCCTCGTAGACCGCCATGGCCTTCTTCGGGCCGAGGGTGGGGATGGCCGTCAGTCGCCGGACCCCGTCCGGGATCTTCGCCCGCAGCTCCTCGACGGCGGCCACCCGGCCGCTGTCGAAGTACTCGCGGACCTTCTGGGCGATCGACTTCCCGACGTTGGGGATCTCCTGCAGCCCCTTGAGGTCGAGGGTGGAGACATCGGCGTGGTGGCCGCCGAGGGACCGGGCGGCCTTCTCGTAGACCCGCGCCTTGAACGCGTCTCCGCCGGTGATCGAGATCAGGTCCGCGTACTCCTGGAGCAGTGCGGCCACCTCGTCGTTGGACCGAGCCATGCCTTCAGGGTAGGGCGCCGGTTCTGCGCGGGCGCTCTTGACAGCTCTCCCCGTTCACAGGCAGTCTTCCATTAAGCAGAAATCAACTTCCGTAATACGGAAAAGCAGCCAACGGAAGGGAGCGCCGGCCCCCATGGGATTTGCAGAGCAGCGCTTCAACGTCAACCTGTCGATCCTCTTCACGGAACTCCCGCTCCTGGAGCGCCCGGCGGCCGCCGCCGCGGCCGGCTTCTCGGCGGTCGAGCTGTGGTGGCCCTGGGTCGACTCCCCCACCCCCGAGCGCTCCGAGCTCGACGCGCTGAAGAAGGCGATCGAGGACGCGGGCGTCCGGCTGACCGGCCTGAACTTCTACGCCGGACAGCTCCCCGGCCCCGACCGGGGCGCCCTGTCGCTCCCCGGCGCGGAGTCGGAGAGGTTCCGCGCCAACATCGACGTCGCGGCAGGCTTCGCGGAGTCGCTCGGCTGCACGGCCCTCAACGCGCTGTACGGCAACCGCGTCGACGGCGTGGACCCAGCCGAGCAGGACGCCCTGGCGCTGGAGAACCTGGCGCTCGCGGCGCGCGCGGCCGACCGGATCGGCGCGCTGCTGCTGGTCGAGGCGCTGAACAGGCCCGAGTCGCCGCGGTATCCGCTGGTGTCGGCGCCGGCCGCCGTCGAGGTCGTCGACAGGGTCAACGAGGCCACCGGGCTCGGCAACGCGCGCTTCCTCATGGACCTCTACCACCTGTCCATGAACGGCGAGGACCTGCCGTCGGTGATCGAGCGGTACACGCCGAGGACGGGCCACGTCCAGATCGCCGACAACCCGGGCCGCGGCGCCCCGGGCACCGGCTCACTCCCCCTCGACGACCTCCTCGACCAGCTGCGGAAGGCCGGTTACGACGGCTGGGTGGGCCTGGAGTACAAGGCGGGCGACCGCCCGAGCGCCGACGCCTTCGAGTGGCTCCCGCGCGAAGCGCGCTGAACTCCCCGACTTTGCAGAGCAGGCAGAGAGGCACCCCCGATGAGCAACACACTCCCCAAGATCGCCTGGATAGGCCTCGGCATCATGGGCTCCCCCATGTCCGAGAACCTGGTCAAGGCGGGTTACGACGTCACCGGCTTCACGCTGGAGCAGGACAAGCTGGACCGGCTGACCGCCGCCGGCGGCACCGCGGCCGCCTCGATCGCCGAGGCCGTGCGGGGCGCCGACGTGGTCATCACGATGGTGCCCGCGTCACCGCAGGTCGAGGCCATCGCCTACGGCCCGGATGGCATCCTCGACAACGCCGGGTCCGGCACTCTCCTCATCGACATGTCGTCCATCACCCCGCAGACCTCCGTCGACCTGGCGAAGGCGGCGCGGGACAAGGGCATCCGCGTGCTCGACGCGCCCGTCTCCGGCGGCGAGGCCGGGGCCGTCGAGGCCGTGCTCTCCATCATGGTCGGCGGCGAGCAGGCCGACTTCGACAGCGCGAAGCCGATCTTCGAGGCGCTGGGCAGGACCATCGTGCTGTGCGGTCCGCACGGCTCCGGTCAGACCGTGAAGGCCGCCAACCAGCTGATCGTCGCCGTGAACATCCAGGCGTGCGCCGAGGCCGTGGTCTTCCTGGAGAAGTCCGGCGTGGACCTGGCGGCCGCGCTGGACGTCCTGAACGGCGGCCTGGCCGGCTCGACCGTACTGACGCGGAAGAAGGACAACTTCCTGAACCGCGACTTCAGGCCGGGCTTCCGAATCGACCTGCACCACAAGGACATGGGCATCGTGACGGACGCGGCCCGCAACGTCGGCGCCGCCCTTCCGGTCGGTGCCGTGGTGGCACAGCTGGTCGCCTCCCTGCGCGCGCAGGGCGACGGCGGCCTGGACCACTCCGCACTGCTCCGCTCGGTGGAGCGCCTGTCCGGCGCCCAGGTCTGAGCCGACCCCCAGGACTTCCGGGCGGCGCCGGCGCCGACAACTGTCCTGTCGCGCCCAGGTGCCGGCGCCGCCCGGGAACCACGACGACCTCGTCGGGAGCGGCACCCCGGTGTTCCTCGGTCCCTTCACGAGCCGTCAGGAGCCGGACACCGTCCGGGACTTCCGGGCACACACCCCCGGGACCGCCCGCCGGGTGCCGGTCGTCGTGGCGGCGATCGAGCGGGGCAAGGACGACGGCCTCCCGCGGGCCGGCGAGGTGCGCCGACTGCTGTCCGAGGAGGAGCGGCGGCACCTGCCCGCCGACATCGCCGGCGGCCTCTCCCGGGGCTCCCGGGTCTCCCGCGACGACGTGATCGAGAAGAACCCGACCCATTTCCACGCCGCCCACCCGGAGTACGGCAGGCGCGTGGCGGAGGCGGTCCGCGCCCTGCGCGAGGACTGACCCCACAGACGGCCCGCGGCGGCCGACCGGCCCGGATGAGGGGTGGCCGGTCGGTGTCGGTGCGCGGGCGGGGCGAGGACCGCGGCGGCGTGCGAGCCAGTGCGGTGGTGAAGGAACCGGGCGCTCTTCCCGACCAGAGGGAAGCACCCCCGGTTCCGTCGCAGCCGCCGCGGTCCCAGCCACCCTCCCCGAGCCCCGTCCGGCGGCGCGAACGTCCTGTCGCGCCCAGCCTCGCGCCGTCGGACGGCCACACCGCGGGAGAGCCTCACGGACTCCCTGAGCGCCGGACAGCGCCGGGCGCGGAACCGCCCGCGTCCGGCGCTTCGGCGTGCGTTTCCGCCTCCGCCGCAGGAGCCTTGAGGCATGACAGCACATCCACCGACGGAGTTTCCGCACATCGTCGTGCACGCGCCGGCCCTGGACGGCTCCCGGCGGGTCACCGAGGGCGACGTGACCCTCGGGATCGCCTCCCACCTCGACGACGTGATCGAGATCCTGCGGATGGCCGACCTGGACCGGATCGAGGTCGAGGAGAGCGACCTCATCGAGTGGCAGGGCGGCGGCCCGGACGACTGGCCGGGACTGACCGAGCATCCCGAAAGCTGATGTACCGGGACGAACACGCAGGCCGATCCTCAAATAAAGCTCTGAACTCTGTTCAGGATGCTTCAACCGCCGTAGTCGGCGGGCATATTCACGTCACACGGTGCCCGCCGGCACGGGGGCGGCGGGCACCGAGTCACCGAC
>NZ_JBHXMA010000020.1:0-214445 GCF_042721035.1 Streptomyces sp. NPDC058464 | reverse complement strand
GGCTCACGCCGGCCGAGGCGCGGGAGCGCACGGACGCGGACGCAGTGGTGCGCACCGACGCGCGCGCCGTGCTGCTGGACGTCCGCGAGGCCGGCGAATGGGTGGCCGGACACGCGCCGGGGGCCGTGCACGCCCCGCTGTCCGGGCTGGCGGCCGGGGCTCCGCTGCCACCGGCCGCCGCGGACCGCCCGCTCGTCGTGATCTGCCGCTCGGGGCGGCGGTCGCGGGAGGCAGTGGCACTGCTGACGGCCCGCGGACTGGACGCCGTGGACGTCGAGGGCGGGATGACCGCCTGGCGCGCGGCGGGCCTCGCGGTCGGCGCCGAGGGCACCCCCGAATGAGCGCGCTCCTGCTCGCCCTCGGCGCCGGGGCGGTCACCGGGCTGGCGCTCGGGGCCCTGGGCGGTGGCGGCAGCGTGCTGGCCGTACCGGCGCTGATCTATCTGCTCGGCTTCACCCCGGCCGCGGCCACCACCGCCAGCCTGGTCGTCGTCACGGTCACCTCGGCCACGGCGCTCGTCGCGCACGCCCGCGAGGGCGCGGTGCGGTGGCGGGCCGGGGCCGTCTTCGCGGCGGCCGGGATCGTACCGGCGGCAGTGGGCGGCGCGATCTCCCGGCAGCTGCCGGCGGCGCTGCTGACCGGGGCGTTCGCGGTGCTCGCCGCCGTGGCGGCACTGCGCATGCTGCGGCCGTCCACCCCCGGGTCCACCGCGGTACCGGTAGCGGCCAGGGCGTCCCGGGTGGCCGGGGCGGGCGCCGGTCTCGGCGCGGTGACCGGGGTGCTCGGCGTGGGCGGCGGGTTTCTCGCCGTACCGTCCCTGGTGAACGTCGTGGGGCTGCGGATGCGCGCGGCGATCGGGACCAGCCTGCTGGTCATCACGATCAACTCGCTCACCGCGCTGGCGGCACGCACCGGTTCGGCGGCGGACGTCGACTGGTCGGCCGTGGGCCCGTTCGCCGGGGCCGCGATCCTGGGCGCCTGGGACGGCAGACGACTCGCGGCCCGGCTGTCCGCGGGCACCCTCCAGCGGATCTTCGCCTACGCGCTGCTCGCGGTGGCCGCGTTCATGCTGGTCGACGCGGTCGGTTGACGCGCTCAGCGGCAGCGCCCTGAAGGGGCGCGGGGCTGTATCAATATGCGGCTCCGCCGCGTGGGCGCGACCAGCCACGACGGCGCCGCACCCGACAGACGGCACACCGCGGCGCTTCCGACGGCCCGCTCAGGCCAGTGACAGGAACAGCTTCTCCAGCCGCGCCTTCATCTGCTCGGTGGTCTCGCCGTCCGCGCCGCCCCGCCCGGGGTCGGCAATGCACTGCTGGAGCCCGGTCGCGATGATCGCGAAGCCCGCCCGGTCCAGGGCGCGCGAGGCGGCGGCGAGCTGGGTGACCACGTCCTCGCAGTCACGGCCCTCCTCGATCATCTTGATCACGCCGGAGATCTGCCCCTGCGCCCGGCGCAGCCGGTTCAGCACCGACTTGAGCTCATCACCTTCGAACTGAAGCTCCACGACCACTCCTCACATACCCGTAGGGGTATGGTACCGCGCCGCTCACCACCTCCCGAAAGGATCGCATCCTCATGCCCACCACACCGTCGCACCCGGCACTCGACCCCGACCACGCCCTCACCCGTCTCCCCGAACTCACCGTCGTCGACGTCCGCACCCCGGGCGAGTACGCGTCCGGCCATCTCCCCGGCGCCCACAACATCCCGCTGGACAGCCTGGAGCGGGCCCTGCCCGCGCTCCGGGCGGCGCACGGCGAGCTCCTCCTCGTCTGCGCCTCCGGCGCCCGCGCGGAGAACGCCCGGGCGGTCCTGGCCGGGCACGGCATCCCGGCGGCCACCCTCACCGGCGGCACCCGCGGCTGGGCCGCGCGCGGTCACGAAGTGCACCGGCCGCGGGGCGGGTCCCGTACGGCATGGGCCATGGAGCGACAGGTGCGGTTCACCGCCGGGACGGTCGTCCTCGCCGGGCTGGCCCTCGGGCAACTGCACCCGGTCTGGCTGCTGCTGTCGGCGGGGGTCGCGGGCGGCCTGGTGTACTCCGCGCTCACCGACACGTGCGGAATGGCCGCGCTGCTGGCGAAGCTGCCGCACAACCGGCCGCGCGCGACGGACCTCGACGCGACCCTCGCGGCCCTCGCCGCCCCCGGTTCCGCCCGCGGCTGACCGCACGCCGGTACCGGGAGCGGCCGACGTAGCCTGGGGAGCGTCGGAGGGCGCCGCCCACCGCCGGACGAGGAGCACCGTGACCGCCGCCGCAGACGCAGTTCCGACGAGTCAGCCGAAGGAGCCCGTGTTCCGGCTGCTCCTCTCCTATGTACGGCCGCACCGCTGGGCCCTGCTGGCCGGCGCGGTGCTCTCGCTGGTGACGGGCGCGACCGGGCTGCTGCTGCCGCTGGTGGCCCGGGGGTTGATCGACGACCTGTCCCACGACCGTTCCATCACCGCCAAGTTGCTCGCGATGGCCGCTCTGGTGGTCGGCAACGCAGCGGTGGGCGCGCTGGGTTCGTACGTGCTCAGGCGCACCGCCGAGTCGGTGGTGCTCGGGGCGCGGCGCACCCTGTCGTCGTATCTGCTCAGGCTGCGGATCACCGCCGTGGACCGCACCGAACCCGGCGACCTGATGGCACGGATCACCTCGGACACCACCCTGCTGCGCGAGGTCACCACGGACTCGCTGGTCGCGCTCGGCACCGGCGGACTCACCCTGGTCGCCACCGTGGTGATGATGGGGGTGGTCGATCCCGTGCTCCTTGGCGTCACCCTCGTCGTGATCGCCCTGGCGGGCACGGTGCTGGGCACGATCGTGCCGCGCATCAACCGGGCGAGCCGCCGGGCGCAGGACGCGGTCGGGGTGATGGGGGCCTCGCTGGAGCGGGTGCTGGGCGCGCTGCGCACGGTGAAGGCGTCGGGTGCCGAGCACCGCGAGGAGCTGGCCCTGCACGAGGCGGCCGAGGAGTCCTGGCGGCAGAGCGTGCGGGCCGCCAAGTGGTCGGCGGCCGCCGGGAACACGGCGGGGCTCGCGATGCAGCTGGCGTTCATCACGGTGCTCGCGGTGGGCGGGGCCCGGGTGGCGACCGGTGCGATCGGCGTGGGCACGCTGGTGGCGTTCCTGCTCTACGTCTTCTACCTGATGCAGCCGATCCAGCAGGTGGTCGGGGCGATCACCCAGTACCAGACCGGCGCCGGCGCGCTCGCCCGGATCCAGGAGGCGCTGCGGCTGCCCGCCGAACCCGCGTCCCTGCCCGCCGAGTTGCCGACCGGCGGCGCCGAACCGGCCTCGGTCGCCTTCACCGACGTGCGCTTCCGCTACGCCGACGACCTGCCGTACGTCCACCACGGTGTCAGCTTCGACGTCCCCGCGCGGGGCATGACGGCGTTCGTCGGGCCGTCCGGCGCCGGCAAGACCACCGTGTTCTCGCTGATCGAGCGGTTCTACGACCCCGAGTCCGGCACCATCGCCGTGGACGGCCGCCCGGTGGCCGACTGGGAACTGCCGCTGCTGCGTTCGGCCATCGGGTACGTCGAGCAGGACGCGCCGGTGCTGTCGGGCACGCTCAGGGACAACCTGCTGCTCGGCAACCCGGCGGCGGACGAGGACGCGGTCGCGCGGGTGGTGAAGACGACCCGGCTCGACGGCCTGGTCGCCCGGCTGCCGCAGGGGCTGGAGACGCTGGTCGGGCATCGCGGGACCAAGCTGTCCGGCGGGGAGCGGCAACGGGTCGCGATCGCCCGGGCGTTGCTGCGCCGGCCCCGGCTGCTGCTCCTGGACGAGGCCACCTCGCAGCTGGACGCGGTGAACGAGGCGGCGCTCCGGGACACGGTCGCCGACGTGGCGCGGTCGACCACGGTGCTGGTGGTTGCGCACCGGCTGTCGACGGTGACCATGGCGGACCGGATCGTCGTCATGGACGCGGGCCTGGTCCGCGCGGTGGGCACGCACCGCGAGCTGGTGGCGGCGGACCCGCTGTACGCGGAGCTGGCGGCGACACAGTTCCTCGCCTCCGAGCACTGACCACGGCATCCGGCCGTAGGTCACGGCGTCCGGGGGCCGGGTACGGCGGAGGGCCGCCCCGGTTCCGGGACGGCCCTCGCGATGCGGTCAGGGGGGTCAGGACTCGACGGCCGGCACCAGTCCCATGACGGGCGCGGCCAGGTCGGTGACCTGGTGCAGTTCGCCCAGCCTCTGGACTCCGTTCAGGCCCTGCAGCTGGTCCGAGACCTTCGGGATCTCGTCCTTGTACGGCGCCGGGATGTCACTGCGGGCGAGCGAGTCGAGCACGCCGAGCGCGGTGAGCTTCCCGGGGTGCTGCGCGCTCGCGTCGGCCGCGTTCGCCAGCGGCGCGGCGAGGCCGGTGACCCCGACGGCAAGGCCGACGGCGGCGACGATACGTCGTGTTGAGATCATGTCCTCAGCAACGGCCCCGGCACCGGGCCGGACACGGGCAGCCGCTCCCCCTCACCCGTCAGGCGGAGTGCGCGGCCTGCGCTTGCCGACCCCGGCGGGGCGGAGGACGCTCGATGTGAGGGGCTCGCGCGGCCTGCTCCGCATCGGGTCGCGGGCTCCCGCAGGAGGTCACCATGGGCACCGCGACCGGTTCCACGTTCGACACCGCCACGTTGCGCCGGGCCATAGAGGGGAACACCGGGAACAGCCTGCTGGCGCTCTACGCGGACGACGCGGAGATCCGCATCATCGACCGCAACACCCAGCCCAGCCACCCCAAGGTCCTGCACGGCCGCAGGGACATCGCCGCGCTGCTGGACGACGTCTACAGCCGCGACATGACACACACGCTGGACCAGTGCATCGTCCAGGGCGACAAGGCCGCGTTCAGCGAGTCCTGCGAGTACGGGGACGGGGTCCGGGTGCTCGCCGAGTCGATGATCACGCTGCGGGACGGCAAGATCGCCGAGCAGATCATGATCCAGGCATGGGACGAGTAGTCGGGAGGACCGCGAGGGTCCAGGTCAGCTCCCGGTTGACCTGGACCTTCTCGGCGCGGGCGGCGCTGGGACACGCCCGCCGCCGGCGTCGCGGTGCGCCCGCCCTGCTGCTGTGGACGGTCCTGCGGGCGCCGCACCGCCGCGGGAAGCGCTGACGGCTCGGTTACCCTGTGGGCGGGCCGTGACTGGCGCTGAGGTGGATCACCACCGTGGAGCGGTCCGCACCGTCGATGCCGTGCGCCTGGGCGATCAAGGTCGAACAGCTCAGGAGTGTGCCGCATGTCCCAGGCCCGCCTCATCGACGGAACCGCCGTCGCCCGCCGGATCGTCGAGGAGACCGCGAAGCGGGCCGCCGACCTCACGGCGCGGACCGGTGTCACACCGTGTCTGGCGACCGTGCTCGTCGGCGAGGACCCCGCCTCCGTCACCTACGTCCGGATGAAGCAGAACCGCAGCCGCAAGGCGGGCATCGCCTCCCGGCACGTGGCCCTGCCCGCCGCCACGACCACCGAGGAACTCGTCGCCGTCCTGGGCGAGTTGTCGGCCGACCCGGCCGTGCACGGCATCCTGCTCCAGCACCCGGTCGGCGAACACATCGACGAGCGGGCCGCGTTCGAGGCGATCGCGCCGGAGAAGGACGTGGACGGCGTGACCTTCGCGTCGTTCGCGACAATGAGCTTCGGCCTGCCCGGCTTCGTCTCCTGCACGCCCGGCGGCATCCTGCGGCTCCTCGACGCCTACGACGTCGACCCGGCAGGGAAGCGAGCGGTGGTCGTCGGCCGCAGCGCGATCCTGGGCAAGCCGGCCGGCATGCTGCTGCTGGCCCGCGACGCCACCGTCACCTACTGCCACTCCCGTACCCGCGACCTGTCGGCGGTCGTCCGCGAGGCCGACATCGTGGTCGCCGCCGTGGGCCGGCCCCGGCTGATCCGGGGCCAGGACATCAAGCCGGGC
Organism: Streptomyces sp. NPDC058464; assembly: GCF_042721035.1. NCBI lineage: Bacteria > Bacillati > Actinomycetota > Actinomycetes > Kitasatosporales > Streptomycetaceae > Streptomyces > Streptomyces sp. NPDC058464. The sequence continues at coordinate 208,541 of NZ_JBHXMA010000020.1, read as the reverse complement.
GCGGTCGTGCTCGACGCCGGCTACAACGAGGGCAACGTCGGCGACGTCGACTTCGACACCGCCGTCGAGCGGGCCTCGCTGATCACGCCGGTGCCGGGCGGGGTCGGTCCGATGACCATCGCCGTACTGCTGGAGCAGACGGTGACGGCGGCCGCCCGGCAGCTCGGGGCGTGACGCGGGGCGTGCTCAGCGCATCCAGGCGCTGTACTGCATGACGGCCCCGGCCTTCACGCCGTACTCGGGGTCGTCCCGGGTGAGTGTGGACTCCATGCCGAGGACGGTCCCGGTGGCCGGGTCGAGGATCAGCATCCGGCGCAGCCCGGAGCCGCTGTCGTAGACGTACGCCTGCCCGGTGCGGCCCAGCCGGTCGGTGACCTCCCCCACCGGGCGCAGTCCGCCGGCCTTCGCGAGGAGTTCGGCCAGCGCCGCCGACTCACCGGCGCCGAGCGTCCAGTTGTCCAGCAACTCCGCGGCCGCGTCGAGGAGTTCGGGCGTGTCGAGGGTGTCGGTGTGGTTCAGCTCGGTCAGGTAGGCGCGCAGCTTCGCCGGGTCGTGCGGGGGTGTCGCCAGCGGTGGGGCGTCGCCCCACATCGGCGGATAGGTCCGCCGGCTGAGCACATGGCCGTCCTCGACGAGCCGCGGTGTGTCGCCTGCGTCGGTGAGGACCGGGCGGCCCGGACGACTCGGGTCGGTGGCCACGACCAGTTCGGTGTGGCTGCCGTCGGCCTGCCAGCGCACGACTCTCTCCTCGGGCAGGGTGACGGGCGGCTTGCCGTCGCTCATGCCCAGGCTCCAGGACTGCACATGGGTGCCCTGACGGAGGGCGGGCGACCCGTCGCGGGCCGCGACGGCGGCCAGTTCCGCCACGTCCGCGAGCGGTACGGGCACGGAGTGGGCACGGACGGTCAGCGGCCGGGGTGCGGCGAGAGCGGGCGTGCCCGACGAACCGCCCAGGAGCAGCGTCAGCGTGGTCGCGACCACGACGGCGGCCGCGACCAGCCCCCACGCCAGCCGCGGCCGGGTCCGGCGCACGGGGCGCGGCTCGTGCAGCAGCCGGGCGAGGTGCCGTTCGGCGGTGTGGTCGAGGGGGCCGTCGCCGAAGTAGGGGCCGTCGGCGGGGGCCGGGTCGGCGGCACGCAGCAGGTCGAGTTCGTCAGCCATGGCGGTGTCCCTCGGAGAGAGCCTCGGCGGCAGGGGGGCGCAGTCGGTCGATCTCGGCTCTGAGCCGGCGGCGGGCCCGGTGCAGCCGCATCGCCGCCGCCCGTTTCCCGCAGCCCAGGACGACGGCGACCTCGTCGACGCCGAGTTCCTCCCACGCCGTCAGCCGCAGCACCTCCTGGTCGGCCGGGGACAGCCGGGCGAGCGCCTCGTGCACCCAGGCGCCGGGCCGCTCGCTGCCGGGGCTGTCCACGACGTGCCGTCGGTGCGCGGTGTCGTCGTTGCCCACCCGGTCCAGGAGCCGGCGGCGGCGCCCGTACCCGCGCACCGCGTTGGCGAGGCAGTTGCGTGCCACGCCGTACAGCCAGGGCAGCGGGGCGGCCGGCAGGTCGGCGCGGCGCCGCCAGGCCACCGTGAACACCTCCGCCACCACTTCCTCCACCTCGCCGGTCCGCCCGTCCAGTCGCCGCGCGACATAGCGGCTGACCGCCCAGTAGTGCCGGCGATAGGCAGCGGCGAAGACCTCGTCGTTGCTCATGTCCCGTTCCTGTCCGGCACCTGCCCGATCGTCACACCCGTCTCCGTGACGCTCGTCGCATCCGTCGAGTGTGACCGGCGGGCACAGCCCGGACACAGGCGGGGCATGCGGAACCTCAAGTGGCTCACGACCACGGATCACAAGACGATCGGGACGCTGTACCTGGTCACAGCGTTCGCGTTCTTCCTTCTCGGCGGGGTGACGGCCCTGCTGATGCGCGCCGAGCTGGCCCGCCCGGGCCTCCAGATCATGTCGAACGAGCAGTTCAACCAGGCGTTCACGATGCACGGCACGATCATGCTGCTGATGTTCGCGACGCCGCTGTTCGCGGGCTTCGCGAACTGGATCATGCCGCTCCAGATCGGCGCCCCGGACGTGGCCTTCCCGCGCCTGAACATGCTGGCCTACTGGCTCTACCTGCTCGGCTCCACCATCGCGGTCGGCGGCTTCCTCACCCCGCAGGGCGCGGCCGACTTCGGCTGGTTCGCCTACGCACCGCTCTCGGACGCGGTCCGCTCGCCGGGCGCCGGCACCGACATGTGGATCATGGGTCTGGCCCTCTCCGGCTTCGGCACCATCCTCGGCGCGGTCAACTTCATCACCACGATCATCTGCATGCGCGCACCCGGCATGACCATGTTCCGGATGCCGGTCTTCGTCTGGAACGTCCTGCTGACGGCTCTGCTGGTCCTGCTCGCCTTCCCCGTCCTCGCCGCCGCCCTGTTCGCGCTTGAGGCGGACCGGAAGTTCGGCGCCCACGTCTTCGACGCGGCGAACGGCGGAGCACTGCTCTGGCAGCACCTCTTCTGGTTCTTCGGCCATCCGGAGGTCTACATCATCGCGCTGCCGTTCTTCGGCATCGTCTCGGAGGTCATCCCGGTCTTCTCCCGCAAGCCGATGTTCGGCTACCTCGGCCTGGTGGGGGCGACCATCGCCATCGCCGGCCTCTCGGTGACCGTATGGGCCCACCACATGTACGTCACGGGAGGCGTGCTCCTCCCCTTCTTCTCCTTCATGACCTTCCTGATCGCCGTCCCGACGGGGGTGAAGTTCTTCAACTGGATCGGCACCATGTGGCAGGGCTCCCTGTCCTTCGAGACGCCCATGCTCTGGACCACGGGCTTCCTGGTGACCTTCGTCTTCGGCGGTCTGACCGGCGTGATGCTCGCGTCCCCGCCGATCGACTTCCACGTCTCCGACTCGTACTTCGTCGTCGCCCACTTCCACTACGTGGTCTTCGGTACGGTCGTCTTCGCGATGTTCGCCGGATTCCACTTCTGGTGGCCCAAGTTCACGGGCAAGATGCTGGACGAGCGGCTCGGCAAGATCACCTTCTGGACCCTGTTCACCGGTTTCCACGGCACGTTCCTGGTCCAGCACTGGCTGGGCGCCGAGGGCATGCAACGCCGGATCCCCGACTACCTGGCGGCCGAGGGCCTCACCACGCTCAACACGGTCTCGACGACCTTCTCGTTCCTGCTGGGCGCGTCCCTGCTCCCGTTCTTCTACAACGTCTGGAAGACGGCCAGGTACGGGGAGAAGGTCGAATCGGACGACCCGTGGGGCTACGGCCGCTCCCTGGAGTGGGCGACGTCGTGCCCTCCCCCGCGCCACAACTTCCACGCCCTCCCCCGGATCCGCAGCGAGTCACCGGCGTTCGACCTGCACCATGCCCCCGTGGAGCGCGAGTTGAGCGCACGATGACGGCGAGGGAGGAGGAACGGGCACTGGTCAACCAGATCGAGGGGCATCTGCTGCTGTCCGCGACCAGGGAGGAGGGCCGGAGGGCGGCGGCTCGGCTCGCGGACCGCTTCGGCTGGCTCACGGACACTCAGCGAGTCGACCTTGAGCGGCATTTCGAGACCGAGTACGTGGCCCTGGCCCGCAGATCCTGGCAGCGCACGGCGCAACGCGCGGAGACACTGAGGCAGGAGTACGAGCAGAGATACCAGACGCTTCGCCTGCGACTCGTCGTCGGCTCCGTCCTCGCCTGCGCCCTCTTGGCGTCAACTGCCCTGATCTCACTGTCGGCCTGAGCGATGACGCGCCCCCGAAGGGGCGCGGGGAACTGCGCGACCAGCCACAGTCCACCCGCGCCCGACGAACTACCTACTCAGCTCTGACTCCACTGCTGGTTGGTCCCCCCGTTGCAGGCCCACAGCACCAGCGACGTCCCGTTGCTCGTGGCCGCCCCATAGGCATCCAGGCACAACCCGGCGTTGACGTTCGTGATCGTCCCGTCCGAGTTGACGTTCCACTTCTGGTTGTTCTGCCCGTTGCAGTCCCAGATGACGACCTTGGTGCCGTTGGTCGTGCCCTGGTTGTAGGCGTCCAGGCACTTGTTGCCGTACACCACGAACTCCTTGCGCGAGGTGTACGTCCACGCCTGGTTCTGACCGCCGTTGCAGTCCCAGATCTCGGCCTGGGTGCCGTTGGTGATGGTGTTGTTGTAGACGTCGGCACAGCGGCTGGAGGCCTTGCCCACGATGAGTGTGCCGTTGGTTCCGGGGATCGGGCTCACCGTGATCGAGCCGAGCGACGGCAGCGAACTCCCGGTGAACGTGAGCGAGTTGCCCGAACCCTTGCTCAGGTCGACCTGCACGGACACGGTGCCCTGCGCGGACCCCGTCGGCGGGAAGGAGACCGTGGTCGCGGTCTGGCTGTTGACCTGGAGGGTGCCGGTGACGGCGGTGGAGCCGGAGTTGGTGTAGGCGACGTCGACGACGTCCAGGCCGGTGCTCGCGGCGCTGACACCGGTGTACTTGCCGGTGGAGGACGCGCTGTAGCTGGTGCTCGCCGCCTCCGTACCGCCGCTGACCTTGAGCATCACCGAGCCGCCGGCCGGGACGCTGGTGGTGTAACTCGTGGCGTACGAGCCGAGGTTCGTCTGCGCCCACAGGTCGCGGACCGTCGCGGAGGCGCTGGTCAGGCCGAGGTCGGACCAGCGGGCGGTGATGTTCGCGGCGGCGGAGGTGCGGTTGAGCAGCACGACCGCGCGACTGCCGGTGCCGGCGAGGACCTTGCTGTAGACCTGCAGACCGGTGCTGTCCTCGGCGACCTTGACGCCCTGCAGCCCCCGCGCGTCCTGGTCGACGGCGACGACGTCGGAGTTCTTGAGGATGGCGGCCGTCTCACTGGTCATCGTGGTGAGGTCGTTGCCGGCGAGCAGCGGCGCTCCGGAGATCGCCCACAGGGCCATGTGGGTGCGGTTCTGGGCCGCCGTGAGGCCGGACATGCCGACGGTGAGCATGTCGGGGTCGTTGTAGTAGCCGGTGTGCTGGGCGGCCGGGTGCAGGGTCTGGTCGAAGTTGGACAGGACAGCCGACTGCGACGCCGTGCCGCCGTAGTAGTAGATGTCCGTGCTGGTCCGCCACATGGGGGCGAGGCCCGTCGCCCAGTTCCAGGTGTTCTGGTAGCCCCAGTTGCAGATGGACAGGGTCAGCGGGCGGCCGGTGGTGGCGGCGGCCGTGGCGACGGCCGAGCTGATCGACCTGTACGTGGTGGCCGCGTCCAGGCCCTCGGCGTCGCCGCCGCACCAGTCGACCTTCACGAAGTCGAAGCCCCACTCGGAGAACTGGAGCATGTCCTGGGCGTAGTGCCCCTCGCTGCCGGTGTCGGCGGCGGCCGGGCGGCCGGTCGGGTAGTAGTAGCCGCAGCCGTTCGCGCCCGCGTCGGTGTAGATGCCGGCCTTCAGGCCCTTGCTGTGGATGTAGTCGGCGATGGCGCTCATGCCACCGGGCCACTCACTGGTGTCGACGGTGATGTTGCCGGCACTGTCCCGGGTGCCCTGCCACCAGCCCTCGTCGATGTTGATGTACTTGTAGCCGGCGGCCGGGAGGCCGGCCGCGACGAACGCGTCGACCTGCGCCTTGATGACGTCGTAGTCGATCTTCGCCGCGAAGCTGTTCCAGGAGGCCCAGCCCATCGGGGCGGTGGGCACCGAGACCTGCGGAACCGTCGCCGCCTGGGCCGGGCCCGGGGCGGCGAAGAGCAGCGCGGCCGCGGCCGTCAGGGTCAGGGCGAGGGCGCGTACGGCGGCGGCCCACAGGTGTCGTACGAGACCGCTGCCGGTCGATCTGGGCGGGGGGTACATGCGGCTCCTCCACGGGGGTGCACGAGGGGGGTACGGCTCACTCACGTTCGGCACGCAGCTCATGTTGTTCGTGATTACGAACGTGGATCGATGTCCCGAACATGTCGCGCGCCGACCGTAGAGCCGCCGGAGGGTGAAGTCAACGGCTGTGACAGGTGTGAAGTCGCCGTTCCCTACGAGTCGTTCACCCCACCGGGACGCGCGCGCCGCCATACTGCTGGGCGTGCGCGTAGCGATCATGACGGCGGGCTCGCGGGGCGACGTCGCCCCCTACACCGGACTCGGGTACGGGCTGAGCCGTGCCGGACACGAGGTCACCCTGGTCACACACGGCCGCTTCGCGGGGCTGGTCGAAGGGTCCGGAGTCGGCTTCCACCCCCTGCCGGTCGATCCCCGGACCGAGCTGGAGTCCGCCCGGGGGCGCGGGCTGCACCGCAGCGCCAGCGGGGTCGGCAAACTGCTGCGGGTGGTGGAGCTGGCCCGCCGGCTGGTCGGACGGATGACGGACGACCTGCTCGCGGCCGCACAGGCCAGCGACGTCCTCCTGCTGTCGGCCTCCCTGGCCCCGATCGGCCACACCATCGCAGAGGGGCTCCGGCTGCCCAGTATGGGCGTCTACCTCCAACCACTCGCCGCCACCCGGGAGTTCGCGCCGCCCGTGCTCGGCGGCGGCACCTGGGGCGCCACCGGGAACCGGATCGCCGGACACGGCGTGACCCTGGCCGTGGAACAGGTCTTCGCATCCACCGTCCCCGCGCTGCGCACCCGCCTGGCCCTGCCCCCGCAGCGCTCCGGCACCGCCCGCCGGGCCAGGGAGCGCAGGCTGTGGCCCGTCCAGCACGGTTTCAGCCCCCAGGTGGTCCCCCGCCCCCGCGACTGGCGCCCGGGCCTCGGGGTGTGCGGCTACTGGTGGCCGTACGACGGCGAGGCACGGCTCCCCGAGGGGGTGGCGGCGTTCCTGGACGCCGGTCCGCCGCCGGTGTTCGTCGGCCTGGGCAGCGCCACGGTTCCCGACGCGAAGCTGCTGAGCGGGCAGGTCATGGCGGCGCTGCGGAGGGCCGGGCTGCGCGGGGTGATCCAGAGTGGCTGGGGCGGCCTGACCGCCGACGGCGACGACATGCCGACCATCGGCGAGCTGCCGCACTCGGTCCTGTTCCCCCGGATGGCGGCGGTGGTCCACCACGCGGGCGCGGGCACGACGGCGGCGGGCCTGCGGGCAGGGGTACCGGCGGTACCGCTCCCGATCCAGTTCGACGAGGCGTTCTGGGCGGCGCGGCTCGTGGGCCTCGGGGTGGCGCCGGCCGCCGTTCCGCTGCGGGGGTTGCGCGTGGAGACACTGGCGGATGCGCTCCATCAGGCGACCGAGCGACCCGAATTCGCGCAGCGGGCAGCCGAGTTGGGCCGCAGAATCCGAACGGAAGACGGCGTGGCCCCGGTGGTCGCAGCGCTGGACGAGCTGACCTGCTAGACGCCGGGGGCAAGAGCGCCCCTTTAGGGGCGCGGGGCTGTATCCGATATGCGGCTCCGCCGCGTGGGCGCGACCAGCGACCACGCACCCGCAGACACACCACTACCGCGAGCCCCCCGGACTCCACCCCTCCGGCCGCAAGATCCCCACCAGCAACCGCACCAACTCCTCCACGACGTCATCCAGACTCGCGTCCACCCACCCCGCACTCCAGTCGTGCAGCAACCCGTTCACGCTGCCGATGAACGCCGTCGCCGCCAGCCGGTAGTCCCGCGGCGCCGCGTCCCCCCGCGCCGCCGCCGCGTCCGCCTCGCTGCATATCAGCTCCACCCACCGCGCCCGCCGCGCCAGCCGCTGCTCCTCCAGCCGGGGACTGACCCCGATGATCTCCACGAAGGCGATGCGGATACGACGCGGGTCGGAAGTGACGTCCCGAGCGTAGGCCCGGAACAGCACCGTCACCCGCTCGACGAGCGGCAGCGGCTCCGCCTCCGCGAACGCCGCCGCCACCGCCGCCTCCGCCCACCCGTTGACCTCCAGGTGCAACGCGGCGAGCACGTCCTCCAACGTGCGGAACTCCTCGTAGAACTGACGGGTCGACAGACCCGCCGCCTGGCTCAGCGCGGCGACGGTGGTGGCGCGAAACCCCGGTGCGTCGCCGAAGAGCCGAAGCGCCGCGTCCAGGAAGCGCCGACGTCGCTCGGCCTTGCGTTCCTCGGCGGACCGGCCGCCGTAGCGACCCGTCGGTGCCTTGAGCCTGCCCGCCAAGATTGCCCCCTCCGTCGACCGCCCGATGGCCAATTTTCTCGCGTACGCCTCTTGTGGACTCAGCCACCCCCTCCTTACTTTTCAGTAAGTTCACTTTGAACGCGCCTGTGTTCAGATTTCGTGACCCATTGACCGCACGGGCACGGGCGCGTCCCCACCCCCCTTCAGAGGAGAGAGCAGTCATGCCTGCCTTCAGACCCAGGCACCTTTGCTCCATGGCCGCCGCCCTCGTCCTGACCGTCGCCGCACCCGCGACCGCCGCCACCGCCGCGGCCGACGCGTCCCTGCGCGAGGTGCTGTTCGTCGGCAACAACTGGGACGGCACCGCGACCGTCCTGAACTCGACCGGCGACTTCGCAAAGGTCGGCCAGCTCAACGTCATCCCCGACAAGGCCGCGCGGATCGCCGAGATCAACGCCGACCCCATCAAGTGGATCTACTACACGTCGATCCGCAACGAGGTCGGCCAGGGCCACGACCAGTACGTGGACGACATGTACTCCACCCCGGACGGAAAGTCCGTGGTCGTCTCGCGCCCGAGCTTCGCCGACGTCGTCTCCATCGACCTCGCCACCGACACGATCAACTGGCGCTTCCCGGTGGCCGGTTACCGCGCCGACCACATGGCCGTCTCCCCCGACGGCACGAAGGTCGCGGTCTCGGCGTCCACCGCGAACAAGGTGCAGGTGCTGGACATCAACACCGGTAAGGAACTGGGCGAGTTCGCCACCGGTGACAAGCCGCACGAGAACGTCTTCAGCCCGGACGGCAAGTACATCTGGAACATGGCGATCGGCGAGGTCACCACCTCGCTCGACGATCCGATCTGGGACTGGACGAAGGGCGACCGACACATCACCGTCGCGGACGCCACGACCTACAAGCAGGTCAAGACCATCGACATGCGGGACCGGCTGGACGCGATCGGCCTGACGGACTTCTCGGACGCGGTCCGGCCCGCGGCCTTCACACCCGACTGGTCGAAGATGTACTTCCAGGTGTCGTTCTTCAACGGCTTCCTGGAGTACGACATCGCCACCGACAAGATCACCCGGGTGAAGACGCTGCCGGCGAACCCGGCGACCAGCACCGACCGCACCACCTGGCTCCTCGACTCGCGCCACCACGGCATCTCGATGAAGCCGGACGGCACCAAGCTGTGCGTCGCCGGGACGATGGACAACTACGCGACGGTCGTGGACCGGACCACGCTCCAGGAGGGCCCGCTCGTCACCGCGTCCACGCCCTACTGGGCGACCGTGAGCGGCGACGGCAAGGACTGCATCATCTCGGAGGCCGGTGCCGACCAGGTGACGGCCATCGACTTCGGCACCGGTCAGAAGGTGCTCTCCGTCCCGGTGGGCGACCACCCGCAGCGCGTCCGGCTCGGCCATGTGCAGGCCGACTGGACGGGTTCGTCGGGGAGTTGACGGCTCATCACGGACTTCGGCCTCCGGGATGCGCGGCACCCCGGAGGCCGAAGCACTGCTCAGAACTTCGCCGCAACCCAGGCGGCCAGTTCCGCCTTGGCCGCGTTCAGCAGGGTGGAGCTGGGCGAGGTCGCCCCGTTGGTCACCAGCGCGAAGTGCAGCACGCCGGAGTCCGAGTCGGTGAGCAGCAGTCGGCGGCTGCCCGTCCCACCCGGTTCCGCCGCCACGCCGACCGGGGTCGAGGACGTGTACGACGGGGGCGCGTAGGACGTGCCCAGGTCGGAGACGACGGTGGTGGACGCGGTCGGGAAGGAGGCCGGGAGATGCAGGTCGGTCGGTGCGGTGGCACTGCTGGAGCGCCAGACCTGGACGGCGTACTGGCCGGAGCCGACCAGCGCGGCCACGTTCGGCAGGGAGCTGGGCACCGGGTTCCAGGTCAGGGTCGTGGAGCCGTCCCGGGAACGGTCCTCGTAGGTGTAGGCGAGGGTGGAGCCGGAGGTGGCGCTCGGGTAGATCCGGTCGAGCAGCCGGGCGTCCTGACGGAGCGTCACGGTACCGGAGTCGGTCATGTTCACCGCGGACATGTCCTCGTCGTTCCAGGCGTCGCCGGAGGTGAGGACCTTGTCGGGGTTGTCGTTCATCAGCTCGTGGTGGCGGCCGCTGTAGATGTCCCACTGCCACTGGGTGCCGGAGAGGACCGGCCCGGAGGACGCCGGAGTGGACCACCAATTGGCCCCGGAGAGACGGGAGTCGAGGGCCTGGTACATCGCCTTGTCGACGGTCGGCGCCTTGCCTGCGGTGGTGCCGGACAGCGGATGCCCGAACTCGCTGACGATCGCCGTGGTCCCGGCGGCCGACGCCCGGTCCCGGATGGTGCCGAAGTCGGTGGAGTACTGGCCGTCGGCGGCATTGCCCCACATGAGGATGCCGGAGATGGCCTTCTGGTCGTAGAAGTGGGTGTTGAAGACGTAGCGCGAGCCGAGCGTGCCCGCGTCCAGCAGGCCGCCCTCCTCCTTGGAGACGTTGCCGTTCCAGTAGAGGTTCGGTTCGACGAGGGCGGGCTTGCTGCTCCAGCCGGCCGCGTCCATCCGGGCGCGGAACTTCTGGTAGAAGGGCCACAGCCGGTTCTGCTCCCAGGTGCGGGAGGCCTCGCCGGAGTCGTAGGAGCCGGCGTACGGCTCGTTGTACGGGTCGAAGCCGACCACACCGGCGAACTCGTCGGACGTCAGGTGCTGGGCCAGGTAGGTCATGGTGGTCTGGGCCGTGGCCAGGAAGGCGTCCTGGAGGCCGTAGTTGTTGTGCCAGAAGTCGTACTGGCCTTCCTGGACGGCCGCGTTCTGGGTGATGTTCTGGCCCCAGAGGAAGCAGATGCCGCAGTACTCGGTCGGATAGTCGCCCAGCGCCACGGCCCATTCGGGGGCGCCGTCGCCCGTGTACCAGCTGCCCGAGTTGAACAGGTAGCGGGAGTACAGGTCCTGGTGGAAGTCGGGGAAGACGCGGATGCCGACGTCGAGGAACGCCTGCATCTGCGCGGTCGCGTTGGCCAGGTAGGTGGTGTCGACCTGGCCCTGGACGGGTTCGGCGTGCGCCCAGGAGAGCAGGAAGCGCACGGCGTTGCCGCCGCCGAGGGCGCGCAGCGCGGTGGCGGACTTCTTCGCGTCGGCGACCGAGGCGAAGGGCAGGCCGCTGTTCTCCTCCAGCTTGGTCTCGCCGGAGACGTTGTAGCCGCGCAGCACGACCTCACGGCCCTGGCCGTCGACGAAACGGCCGTTCTGCACGGTGAGCGCGGTGCCGTCGAACGAGAGGGAGCCGGACGGGGTGGCTGCGGTGGCGGACGGGACGCCCGCCACCGCGAGGAATCCGCAGAGGACAACCAGGACAACGATCAGTCGTGCCCGGATATTCGTCATGTCCATTACAGTCCGGTGATTTCCGGACACAGTCAATACTTCTGACTCACGAGTAAGTTGAGTACCGGTTCGCTCAGCCGGCCACTCGACCGGCCACGTTCAACAGGTACTCCTTACGGCTCAGCGGGTTGTGGTCGGTGCGCGGCCGCTCCGGGACGGGGCCCCGCTCCACCGGCGCGTAGTGGTCGAAGGCGGTCTCCAGCTCGCCCTCGCCCCGGGTCAGCCCCGGCAGCCGCTGCTCCAGTCCGTGCACCCGGGCCGCCGGCACCGCGCCCTCCAGGACCGCGAGCATCCCCTCGGTCCCGGTCCGCTGCGGCACCGCGCCGAGCCCGGCGAGCACCGGAAGCAGCGCGCCCAGCGTGTCCACCGGGGCCTCCAGGCGGAAGCGGTGCATGGGCTCGTGCACCAGGGTGCCGGCCCGCCGCAGCGCCTCGGTGAGCACCAGCGGGGTCAGACCGCGGAAGTCGTAGCCGGTGCTCGACATGCTCTTGTCGAAGCCCTGGTGCGCATGGCTCTGCCGGGGCGAGTAGCCGGAGTGGGTCATGGTCACCGCGCAGTCCGGGATCCGCCAGCCGTGCAGCCCCTGGCCGAGGGTCTCGCGCACGGTGTCCTCGACGGCCTTGAAGAAGGCGTACGGCATCGAGCCCAGCTCCACCTCCAGACGGAAGCCGATGCCCGCGCCGGGCGGGGCCGGCTCCACCCGCAGGCCGACCGTCGCGAGGAAGGGGTTGCCGTCCTTCTTGTTGAACTCGACGGCGGCCCCGGTGCCGGTGAGCCGTTCGACGCAGATGGTCGTCGACTCCCGGAAGGCCACGTCCAGGCCGTACTCGTCGGCGAGGGTCGCCTGGATCACCTCCTTCTGCACCTCGCCGTAGAGGGAGACGGAGGTCTCCTGCCGTGCCTCGTCGTGCCGGACGTCGATCAGCGGGTCCTGCTCGGCGAGCTGGGTGAGGGCGACGTGCAGGGAGCGCCGGTCGGTGCCCGCCCCGGGGACCACGACGGTCTCCAGGGTCGGGGGCGCGAAGTGGTGCTCGTACGCCCGGCCGGGCGCGCCGAGCGCATCACCGATCCGGATGCCGCCGAGCCCCCACAGCTTGACGATCCGCCCGGCACCGGCGCTGTCCCGCCGGAGGTCCGTACCGCACTCGAACACGCTGAGCGCGGTGACCCGCCCTTCCGGTCGGCCGGTGGCCGCCCGCCCGGACGCGCCGCGGTCGGCGGCCCGGGGCTCCCCCGTCCCGTGGCCCTCCCCGAACAGGACCCGGTCACGGACCGCGAGGCTCCCGGAGAAGAGGCGGGCATACGCGATCTTCTCGCCCGCCGGGCCCCGCTCCACCTTGAAGACCGAGGCGGACAGCGGCCCGGCCGGGTCGCCGGCGGCGGCCGGGAGCAGCCGCTCGATGCCGGCGACCAGGTCGGGCACGCCGGCGCCCGTGACGGCGGAGCCGAAGTACACCGGGTGGACCAGGGACCGCCGGGTCTGCTCGGCGAGGGCGGCGCGCAGCCGGGCGTCGGGGACACCGCCGTCGAGGTAGGCGGCGAGCAGCGCGTCGTCCCGGTCGGCGAGCGTGTCCAGCGCGGCCGGGCCGAGGCCGGGCAGGAAGCGGGCGGCGCGGGTGCCGAGCGCGGCGGCCCGGCCCATGGGGACGAGCGGCACGGCGAGCCTGCGGGCCAGCTGGGCGAGCACGGCGTCGTCGCGGGCGCCCCGCCGGTCGATCTTGTTGACGAAGACCAGGGTGGGGATGCGCAGCCGCCGCAGGGTCCGCATCAGGACGCGGGTCTGCGCCTGGACGCCCTCCACGGCCGAGACGACGAGCACCGCGCCGTCGAGGACACCGAGAACCCGCTCCACCTCGGCGATGAAGTCCGGGTGCCCCGGGGTGTCGATGAGGTTGACGGTGACGCCGTCGAGGGGGAACGACACGACGGCGGACTTGATGGTGATGCCGCGCTGCCGCTCCAGGGCGAGCGAGTCGGTCGTGGTGCTGCCGTCGTCGACACTGCCGAGCTCGTCGATGACGCCGGCGGTGTGCAGCAGCCGTTCGGTCAGGCTGGTCTTACCTGCGTCGACATGCGCGAGAATTCCGAGATTGAGCAGATGCACCGGTCGTGATGTCCTTCGGCATGGGTGGGATTCCTTCCTCGGTGGACATGCACGCAGTGCGCATCGGTGGTCCTCTCTCCGTGACGTCGGGTGAGGAGCAGTGCAGCAGGACGGCCCCGGCGGCCGCAATCGATTAACGCTCGGCGAGGGCGCCCGCCCCCACACTCGACAAGAGCCCCCGGACCACGCTCGGCAAGAGCCCCCGCCGCAGCGCTCGCCGCCCTCTCGGCGCGGTTCTAGAGTGACCTACATCACGCCGTCTGGCTCAAACCCCTCGCTCTCGCCACACGGTCTGGAGGCCACATGACCCACATCAAGGTGACGGTGGACGGCACGCCCTACGAGGACGAGGTGGCACCCCGTCTGCTGCTGGCCCACTACCTGCGCGACCGTCTCGGCCTGACCGGCACCCCGATCGGCTGCGACACCTCGAACTGCGGCGCGTGCACGGTCGACCTGGACGGGGCGACCGTCAAGAGCTGCTCGGTGCTGGCCGTCCAGGCGGACGGCTGCACGGTGACCACCGTCCAGGGGCTGGCCGAGGACGGGCAGTGGACGGCGCTGCAGCGGGCGTTCCACGAGCGGCACGGGCTGCAGTGCGGCTACTGCACCCCCGGGATGATCATGGCGGCCCGGGATCTGCTGCGGGAGAACCCGCACCCGTCCTCCGACGAGGTCCGGGAGGCCCTGGAGGGCAATCTGTGCCGGTGCACCGGCTACCAGAACATCGTCCGCGCGGTGCTCGCCGCCGCCGGACAACCGGACGGGCAGCAGGCCGGACAGCAGGCCCCCGCCGGGCAACAGGTACCCGAGGAGGCCACGGCATGACCGACCAGGCCGTACAAGCCGCCGCACACGAGATCGGCCGCTCCCGGCTGCGCAAGGAGGACGCCCGGCTGATCACCGGCCAGACCAGCTGGACCGACAACATCCAGGTCGCCGGGCTGCTCCACCTCGCGGTCCTGCGCAGCCCGATGGCACACGCCCGCCTCACCCGCGTCGACGTCTCCGCCGCCCTGGAACGCCCCGGGGTCATCGCCGCGTTCACCGGCGCCGACCTCGCCGAGGGCCTGGGCTCGCTGCCCTGCGCCTGGCCGGTCACCGAGGACATCGTGCTGCCGGACCACCCGCCGGTCGCCGTCGACGAGGTCCGCCACGCCGGCGACCCGGTGGCCGTCGTGGTGGCCCGCGACCGGTACGCCGCCGCCGACGCGCTGGAGGCGGTCGAGGTCGACTACGACCCGCTGCCCCCGGTCCTCGACCTGGAGGCCGCGCTGGCCGACGACGCCCCGCTGGTCCACTCCGACAAGGGCACCAACCGCTGCTACACCTGGCCGCTCGCCACCGGCGAGAGCTTCGAGGCCGTACGGCAGCGCGCCGACGTCACCCTCAAGCGGCGCTATCACCAGCAGCGGCTGATCCCCAACGCCATGGAGCCGCGCGCGGTCGTGGTCACCCCGATCGCCGCCTCCGGCGAGTACACGGTGTACTCCGCGACCCAGATCCCGCACATCCTGCGGATCATGCTGGCCACCGTCACCGGGATCCCCGAGCAGAAGCTCCGGGTGATCGCCCCGGACGTGGGCGGCGGCTTCGGCTCCAAGCTCCAGGTGTACGGCGAGGAGGCCGTCGCGCTCGCCGTCGCCCGCAGGCTCGGCCGCCCGGTGAAGTGGACGGAGTCCCGCTCCGAGGGCTACCTCGCCACCCACCACGGCCGCGGCATGATCCAGGACGTCGAGGTCGCCGCCACCCGCGAGGGCAGGCTGCTCGGCCTCAAGGTGGACCTGACCGCCGACATGGGCGCCTACCTGATGCTGGTCACCCCCGGCATCCCGATCCTCGGCGCCTTCATGTACCCGGGGATCTACAAGATGGACGCGTACGACTTCACCTGCACCGGCGTCTTCACCACCCGCACCCCCACCGACGCCTACCGCGGCGCCGGACGCCCCGAGGCGACCTTCGCCATCGAGCGGATCATGGACGAGCTGGCCGCCGAACTCGGCCTGGATCCCGTGGAGTTGCGGCGCCGGAACTGGATCCGGCACGAGGAGTTCCCGTACACCTCGATCGCCGGGCTGACCTACGACACCGGCAACTACGAGGCGGCCACCGAGAAGGCCCTCGCCCTGTTCGGGTACGACGGCCTCCGTGCCGAGCAGCAGCGGCGCAACGAACGCGGCGACCCGGTACGCCTCGGCATCGGCGTGTCGACCTACACCGAGATGTGCGGGCTGGCGCCGAGCCGGGTGCTGCGCGATCTCCGGTACGCGGCCGGCGGCTGGGAGGCGGCGAGCATCCGCATGCTGCCCACCGGCAAGGTCGAGGTGGTCACCGGCACCAGTCCGCACGGGCAGGGCCACGAGACCTGCTGGAGCCAGATCGCGGCCGACGTGCTCGGCGTGCCGTTCGAGGACGTCGAGGTGGTGCACGGCGACACCCGGTCCTCCCCGCAGGGCATGGACACCTACGGCTCGCGGTCGCTGGCCGTGGGCGGCGAGGCCGTGCACCGGGCGGCCGTGAAGGTGGTCGAGAAGGCGCGGAAGGTCGCCGCGCACCTGCTGGAGGCCAGCGAGCAGGACCTGGAGTTCACGGACGGCGTGTTCGCCGTGAAGGGCTCGCCGGAGGCGCGGAAGACCATCCAGGAGATCGCCTTCGAGGCGTTCACCAACCACGACCTGCCCGACGGCGTCGAACCGTCCATCAACGCGGAGACGGTGGTCGACCCGGAGAACTTCTCCTACCCGCACGGCACCCACCTGTGCGCGGTCGAGGTCGACACCGAGACCGGGCGGACCCGGATCAGGTCGTACGTCTGCGTGGACGACGTCGGCCATGTCGTCAACCCGATGATCGTCGAGGGCCAGGTGCACGGCGGACTCGCGCAGGGCATCGCGCAGGCGCTGTACGAGGAGGCCGTCTACGACGACGAGGGCAACCTCGTCTCCGGGACCATGGCCGACTACCTCGTGCCGTCGGCGGCCGACCTGCCGGACTTCGTCACCGACCGGACCGAGACCCCGGCGGCCTCGAACGCCATGGGCGTCAAGGGGGTCGGCGAGGCCGGGACGATCGCGTCGACGCCCGCGGTGGTCAACGCCGTGGTGGACGCGCTGCGTCCGCTGGGCGTGACGGACGTACGGATGCCCTGCACCCCCGAGCGGGTGTGGCGAGCGGTGAAGGAGGCGTCGGCATGATTCCCCCGGAATTCGAGTACGCCCGTCCGACGAGCGTCGACGAGGCGGTGCGCGCGCTCGCCGACGCCGGCGAGGAGGCGAAGGTGCTGGCCGGCGGGCAGAGCCTGCTGCCGCTGCTGCGGCTGCGGCTCGCCTTCCCGGAGCTGGTCGTGGACGTCGGCCGGATCCCGGAGCTGCGCGGGGTGCGCGAGGACGGCGACACCCTCGTCATCGGCGCGCTCACCACCCACCACGACGTCATCCGCGACCCGCTGGTACGGCGGCACGCCGGGCTGCTGGCTCAGGCCACGGCCACCGTCGCCGACCCCGCCGTACGGCACCGCGGCACCCTCGGCGGCTCGCTCGCGCACGCCGACCCGGCCGGGGACCTGCCCGCCGTGGCGCTCGCCCTCGACGCCGAACTGGTCGCCGAGGGTCCGGGCGGCCGACGTGCGATCCCGGCCGGGGAGTTCTTCGTGGACTACCTGCAGTCGGCGCTCGCGCCCGACGAACTGCTCGTCGAGGTGCGGATCCCGAAGACCGACAGCTGGGGCTTCCACTACGAGAAGTTCCAGCGGGTCGCGCAGGCCTGGGCGATCGTCGGGGTCGCGGCGCTGGTGCGGCGCGCCGACGGGCACATCGCCGAGGCGCGCATCGGGCTCACCAACATGGGTTCCACCCCGCTGCGGGCCGGCGCGGCCGAGCAGGCGCTGTCCGGTGCCGACGGTCCGGGGGCCGTGGCCCGGGCCGCCGAGGCCGCCGCCGAGGGCACCCGGCCCGCCCGGGACCTGTCGGCCTCGCCCGACTACCGGGAGCACCTCGCGCGGGTACTGACCAGGCGGGCCGTGCTGACCGCCGCCGGAATGGGGTGAGCGCCGATTCCCCCGATGGACGACCCGGAGCAGGTGGGGGCGCGCCTGGCGGAGACGGGGTACCTCGTCGACGAAGGGCTGTCCGTCACCTGCTTCCTGGCCCTCAGACTGCACCGGCCGCTGTTCTGCGAGGGTGACGCCGGCGTGGGCAAGACCGCGCTCGCCGCCGCCCTCGCCGGGGCGCTGGGCGCACCGCTGATCCGGCTCCAGTGCCACGAGGGCATCGACGCCTCCCAGGCCCTGTACGACTGGGACTTCCCGCGCCAGCTGCTGCATCTGCGGGCCGCCGAGGCGGCGGGCGTGCAGGACGCGGACCGGCTGGAGAGCGAACTGTACGACCGGCGCTTCCTGATCGCCCGGCCCCTGCTGCTGGCGCTCCAGCAGCATCCGTCGGTGCTGCTGGTCGACGAGATCGACCGGGCCGACGACGAGTTCGAGGCGTTCCTCCTCGAGCTGCTGTCCGAGTACTCGGTGACGATCCCGGAGCTGGGCACGCTGCGGGCCGAGGAGCCGCCGGTGGTGGTCCTGACCTCGAACCGGACCCGCGAGGTGCACGACGCGCTGAAGCGGCGGTGCCTCTACCACTGGTTCGACCACCCCTCCTTCGCCCGCGAACTGGCCATCGTGCGCAGCCGGTTGCCGCGGGTGTCGGCCCGCCTCGCCGAGCAGGTCACGGCCTTGGTGCAGGCGCTGCGCGGCGCGGACCTGGTCAAGCCGCCCGGAGTGGCCGAGACCCTGGACTGGGCCGAAGCGCTGGACGCGCTGGGGGCGAGCGAGGTGGACGCGGACCTGGCCGTGGCGACGCTGGGTTCGGTGCTGAAGTACCGGGAGGACACGGAGCGGGCGCGGGGGCTCGATCTCTCGGCGGTCCTCGCGGCCCGGGGCGGGTGAGCGGGCATGGGCGCGACGCTGTCGAGGACCGCCGGGGTGCCGGCGGATGCCGTACTGCTCGGTTTCGTACGGGCGTTGCGGGCGGCGGGGGTGGATGCGAGCGCCGAGCGCGGGTACGCGTTCCTGCGCGCCGTGGCCGCGCTGCGGCCGGGGCTGCGCTCGGACGTGTACTGGGCGGGGCGGGCCACGCTGTGCGGCGGCCACGACGACCTGGAGCGGTACGAGCGGGTGTTCGCGGCCTACTTCGGGTCGGTCGGCGCACCACCCGTCCGGCAGCCGGTGCGGACCGCTCCCCCGCCGCGGCTGCGGCTCGTCGCACGGGAGGCGGCCGGCGCACCCCGCTCCGGTGGCGAGAGCGAGCCGCCGGGCCCGCCCACCGCCGCCCTGGCCAGCTCCTCCGAGGTCCTGCGGCACCGCGACGTCACCGAGCTGGACCCCGCCGAACGGGACCAACTACGCCGTCTGCTGGCCGCGTTCACGCTGGAGGGGCAGACCAGGCGCTCGGCGCGGCGCCGGCCCGCCCGGCGCGGTGAGGTCGATCCGCGGCGCACGGTACGGGAGCTGCTGCGGCGCGGCGGGGAGCCGGCCCTGCTGCGGCGGCACGCGCGGGTGGCACGGCCGCGCCGGGTGGTGCTGCTCGTCGACGTGAGCGGTTCGATGGGGCCGTACGCCGACGCGCTGCTGCGGTTCGCGCACGCGGCGGTGCGCGCGGGCCGCACGGAGGTGTTCACCGTCGGCACCCGGCTGACCCGGGTGACCCGCGAACTGTCGCACCGGGACCCCGATCTGGCGATGGCTCAGGTCGCGGCGGCCGTGCCCGACTGGCGCGGCGGCACCCGACTCGGCGAGCTGCTGCGCGAGTTCCTCAACCGGTGGGGGCAGCGCGGCATGGCGCGGGGCGCGATCGTCGTCCTGCTCTCGGACGGCTGGGAGCGCGGCGATCCGGAGCTGCTCGGGCAGCAGATGCGCCGGCTGCACGGCCTGGCGCACCAGGTGGTCTGGGCGAACCCGCGCAAGGCCCGGCCCGGTTACGCACCGCTGGCGGCCGGGATGGCGGCGGCACTGCCCAGCGTCGACTCCTTCGTCGCCGGACACAGCCTGGCCGCTCTCGAGCGGCTCGCCGCGGTGGTGCGGGGCGCGCAGGACGGTGCTGCGCCGGGGAAGGGAGCGGACGGTGCGTGAGATTCTGCCGACGCTGGCCGGCTGGCACGCGGCCGGGTTCCCGTTCGGCCTCGCCACGGTGGTGGCGGTCAGCCGCAGCGCGCCGCGCGGCCCCGGTGCGGCCATGGCGGTGGGGCCGGACGACGAGGTGGTGGGCAGCGTGTCCGGCGGCTGTGTCGAGGGCGCCGTCTTCGAGCTGGCGCAGGAGGTCGTCGCGACCGGCGAGCCGTCGCTGCAGACCTTCGGCTACAGCGACGAGGACGCGTTCGCGGTCGGGCTGACCTGCGGCGGCGAGATCACTCTGCTGGTCCGGCCGGTGACCGCGGACTCCGACCCGGAGTTCGGCGCGGTCGCCGCGTCGGTCGCGGAGGGCGAGCCGGTGACCGTGGCCACGGTGGTGGACGGCCCCGCACCGCGGGGGGCCACGCTCGCCGTCTGGCCGGACCGGGCGGCCGGCTCCCTCGGCACCACCGGCCTCGACGTCGCCGTCACCGCCGACGCGCGCGGCGAACTCGCCCTCGGCGCCTCGGTCCTGAGGCACTACGGCCCGCACGGCGAACGCCGCGAGGACGCGGTCACCGTGTTCCTCCAGTCGTTCGCGCCGCCGCCCCGGATGCTGGTCTTCGGCGCGATCGACTACGCGGCCGCGGTGGCCCGCATCGGCGACTTCCTCGGCTACCGGGTCACCGTGTGCGACGCACGCCCGGTCTTCGCCACCCCGAAGCGCTTCCCCTCCGCCGTCGAGGTCGTCGTCGACTGGCCGCACCGCTACCTGAGCGGCACGGACACCGACGACCGCACGGTGATCTGCGTCCTCACCCACGACCCGAAGTTCGACGTGCCGCTGCTGGAGGAGGCGCTGCGCAGGCCCGCCGCCTACATCGGCGCGATGGGCAGCCGCAGGACCCACGGCGAGCGGCGCGCACGGCTGGCCGAGGCCGGTCTCACCGAGGCCGAACTGTCCCGGCTGCGCTCGCCGTTGGGCCTCGACCTCGGCGCTCGCACCCCGGAGGAGGTCGCGGTGTCCGTCGCCGCCGAGATCGTCGCCCTGCGCTGGGGCGGCAGTGGCGCGCCCCTGGCCACGATCACCGGCGCCATCCACGCACCCGCCGTCCGCTGACCGGGCCGGCCGTCAGGAGGAGTGAGTCATGGAACTGCACCACGAGTTCGGCGTCCCCGTCCCGGTCGACGAGGCCTGGCACGCGCTCCTCGACATCGAGCGGGTCGCGCCGTGCCTGCCGGGCGCGGTGGTCGAGGACTACGACGGCCGGACGGTGACCGGTTCGGTGAAGGTCAGGGTCGGCCCGGTCACGGTGACCTACCGGGGCACGGCGGTCTTCGAGGAGCAGGACGGGGCGGCGCACCGGATGGTGCTGGTGGCGAGCGGCCGGGAGACCCGCGGGCAGGGCACGGCCCGGGCGACGGTCACCGCGACGCTGGCCGAACGCGACGGCGGTACCGCCGTGTCGGTCCGTACCGACCTCACGGTGACGGGCCGTCCCGCGCAGTTCGGGCGCGGGGTGCTGTCGGAGGTCGGCGACCGGCTGGTGGGGCAGTTCGCGGACTGCCTGGCGGAACGGCTGGCCGAGCGGGCGCCCGGCCCCGGCGGCGAACCGGAGCCGCCGGGCGAGGACTTCGGGGAGGCCGTACCGGCGCAGCCGCTCGACCTGCTGCGTACGGCCGGGGTGCCGGTGGCCAAGCGGGCCGCCGCGGTGGCCGCCGTGCTCGCCGTGCTCACGGTGGCGGCGGCACGGCTGCGCCGGCGCCTTCGGCGGCATCGCGCAGGCCACCGGTGACTGTTCCGTCCGCCGAACACTATGAACACAACGCCCGGGCCATGGTTCCGGTCCCGGGCCGCTCCCTAGCATCGCCGCGGACGGCGCGCCGAAGCGCCGACGAGGACAGGGAGCCGCGCCTTGGACAGGTCGAGAACCCCCGCACGGGTCCGCCGGACGAGCCGCCACCGGCGTACCGGACTGCTCGCCTCGCTGGCGGCGGCGCTCACCGCCGCCTTCGCCGGCGCCCCTCCCGCACAGGCGGAGACACCGCCGCCGACCGCCGTCTCCTGCCCGGCCGAACTCGACGGCAGGGCCACCTGCTACACCGGCCAGGACGCCGACGGCGCCTACTACGCCATGGCCGTCCCCGCGCACTGGAACGGCTCCCTGGTCGTGCACGCCCACGGCGGCCCCGACCTCGGTACCGGCTCGGACCCGGCCCGCAGCGTCGACGACCTGGCCCGCTGGTCGGTGATGGTGAAGGAGGGGTACGCCTGGGCGGGTTCGTCGTACCGCAGGGGCGGTTACGGCACCCGCATGGCCGCCGAGGACACCGAGAACGTGCGCCGGCTGTTCGTCGCGAACTTCGGGAAGCCGCGGCGAACTTATGTGCACGGCCAGTCCTGGGGCGGGGACGTCGCCGCCAAGGTCGTCGAGGTGTACGGCCGCCGGGGCGGACCGTACGACGGGGCGCTGCTCACCAGCGGTGTCCTCGGCGGCGGATCCCGGGGGTACGACTACCGCGTCGACCTCCGCGTCGTCTACCAGTACTACTGCCGGAACATGCCCCGGCCGACCGAACCCCGGTACCCGCTGTGGCAGGGGCTGCGCGCGGACTCGACGCTGACGACGGCCGGACTGCGCGCCCGGCTCCAGGAGTGCACGGGCTACGCCTCGGCCCCGCAGGACCGCACCGCCCTCCAGCAGCGCAACCTCGACGACGTCCTCGCCGTCACCGGCGTCCCCGAGCGCACCCTGGAGTCGCATCTGCGGTTCGCGGTCTTCACGTTCCGGGACATCGTGATCGGCCGGCTGGGCGGCCGAAACCCGTTCTCGAACCAGGGTGTTCGGTACTCGGGGTCGCACGACGACGAGGCGCTCAACGCCGGGGTCGAGCGGTTCACCGCCGATCCGACGGCGGTGCGGGACCTGTCCTACGACAGTGATCTCACCGGCAAGGTGTCGATCCCGGTGCTCACGCTGCACGCGATCGACGATCCGACGGCGTTCGTGGAGCACGAGGCGGCCTACCGGGCCACCCTGCGCGGCGCGCACCGGGACCGGTACCTCGTGCAGACGTTCACCCACGAGTCCGAGCACAGTGCGCTGAGCGACGCGGAGTACGCCGACTCCATTGCGGCACTGGACGGTTGGGTGCGCACGGGCCGGAAGCCGACGCCCGGGACGATCGCGGACTCGTGCGCCGCGTTCGACCGTTCCTACGCCACGGGCTGCTTCTACGACCCGGACTTCCGCCCCGCCTCCTACGCCTCCCGGGTCCGGCCGCGGCCGGGCGGGCTGCACTGGCCCGCCATGACGGCGGCGCAGGAGAAGCGGTGGAGCAGGATCGCCGGGGTCGGGATCGCGCCCTGACGGAACGCCTCAGCGTGGCGGCAGCCGGTGCAGGGTCACCTCGGTGAGCGCGCCGTCCGCGGCGGTCGCGGTGAGGTAGGTGCAGTGGGGCTGGCGGCGGCGGTCGGTCGGGGAGCCGGGGTTGAGCAGCCGCAGGCCGCCCGGGGCCGTGGTGTCCCACGGGATGTGGCTGTGCCCGAAGACCAGGACGTCCAGGTCCGGGAAGCGGGCGGCGCAGCGGGCCTCGCGGCCCTGGGCGGGGCCGGTCTCGTGGATCATCCCGAAGCGCAGGCCGCCCAGGTCGGCGTGTGCGACCTCGGGAAGCCGGGCGCGCAGGCCGGGGCCGTCGTTGTTGCCGTACACCCCGATGAGACGGCGGCTGCGGCTCTCCAGCAGGTCGAGGGTGGCCTCGTCGACCCAGTCGCCGGCGTGCAGGACGACGTCCGCGCGCGGCAGCTCGGCGAGGAGCTGGTCCGGGAGCCGCTTGGCGCGCAGCGGGAGGTGCGTGTCGGAGATCAGGAGCAGGCGCACCCGGCCAGCGTAGGGCAGATGACCTCGGCGATATCTTCAGTCCAGACTTAACAGTCTCGACTGAGCAGCCTCGACTGGACAGTCACACCTGACGGTTCTACGGTGGGCACATGGCAGAGATCTCCGACTCCGCGACCCGTACGGCACGCGACCTGCGCGTGATGTTCAGCAGGATGCGCCGTCGCATCCGCGAGGTCGCCCAGGACGCGGACCTCACCCCGTCGCAGGAGTCGGCCCTCACCCTGGTGTCGAAGCACGGCGCGGCCACGGCCAGTGCGCTGGCCTCCGCCGAAGGGGTGCGGCCGCAGTCGATGGCGGCCACCCTGGCCGCGCTCGACCAGCAGGGCCTGATCCGCCGCAGCCCCGACCCGACCGACGGCCGCCGCCAGCTGGTCACCCTGACCGAGGCCGGCCAGGCCCGCGTCGAGGGCAACCGGCAGGCACGCGACGAGTGGCTGGCCCGCGCCTTCCAGGAGCGGTACACCGAGGACGAGCGCCAGGTCCTCCTCACCGCGATCGAGCTGCTGGAACGGCTGTCGCGCCCGTGACACCGAGGGGCACCGCGGGCCCCCGCGAGGACACCCGCGCGGCCTCTGCCCGGCCGCTCCCCGGCCCGGCTCACCCCCGAACCCCGTCAAGCCCCCGAAAGGCCTGATCCACCCCATGTCCCTGAGCACGCTCGACCCGCGCACCGCCCTTGTCGTCATCGACCTCCAGCAGGGCATCGTGGCCATGCCCACCCAGCCGCACACCGGCCCCGAGGTGGTGGCCCGCGCGGTGGAGCTCGCCGACGCCTTCCGCGCCCAGGACCTGCCCGTGGTCCTGGTCCGGGTCTCCTTCGCCGCCGACTTCGCCGACGCCGTCCCGGGCCGCACCGAGCGCCAGGCGCGCGGCCTCGCCTTCCCGGAGGGCTGGGACGTGGTCGTCGACGAGCTCTCCGGCCACGACGGCGACATCCATGTCACCAAGCACAACTGGAGCGCCTTCCACGGCACCGGTCTCGACGACCAGCTGCGCCGCCGGGGCGTCACCCAGATCGTGCTGACCGGCATCGCCACCAGCGTCGGCGTGGAGTCCACCGCCCGCGACGCCTACGCGCACGGCTATCACGTGACGCTCGCCACGGACGCCATGGCCGACGCCGACCCCGAGGCCCACCGGGGCAGCGTCGAGCGGATCTTCCCGCGGCTCGGCGAGTCCGGCAGCACGGCGGAGATCCTGGAGCTGCTCGCCAAGACCCACGGCTGAGGCCACCGTCGGGACCACGGCTCGCACTACGTCCGACCAGCCCTTTTGGTGCGCGGATGACACTTCACAACCCGGTCTTACCCGGAGGCGGGACACGCCTGTGGACAGGGCCGGGTTAGCATTCGGCCACAAGTAGGTGCCGTCCAGGCAAATGGGCGGCTTATCCAGGGGGCTAGGTAGCCGGATGCCGGTCAAAGTCAGTGTTGTCGTCCCTGTGTACAACCCGGGGCCCTATATCGAGGACTGCATCGCCTCGGTGCTGCGGCAGTCGCTGCCGCGCGACGAGTACGAAGTGATCTTCGTGGACGACGGGTCCAGCGACGAGACACCGGCCCGGCTCGACGCGGTCGCCGCCGAGCACCCGCACGTGCACGTCATCCACCAGGAGCCCTCCGGCTGGTCCGGCAAGCCCCGCAACGTGGGCATCGCCGCGTCCAAGGGCGAGTTCGTGATGTTCGTCGACAACGACGACTTCCTGGGCGACGAGGCCCTGGAGCGGATGTACAACTACGGCGTCGAGAACGAGGCCGACCTGATCATCGGCAAGATGGCCGGCAAGGGCCGCCCGGTGCCGGTCGAGCTGTTCCGCCGCAACCACCCGCGGGCCACCGTCGAGAACGCCCCGCTGATGGACAGCCTGACCCCGCACAAGATGCTGCGCCGGTCCTTCCTGGACCGCATCGGGCTGCGCTTCCCGGAGGGCCGCAGGCGGCTGGAGGACCATGTCTTCGTCGCCGAGGCGTACCTGCGCGCGTCGAACATCTCCGTGCTCAGCGACTACGTCTGCTACTACCACCTCAAGCGGGACGACGCCTCCAACGCCGGTTTCCAGCGCTTCGACCCGGTCGGCTACTTCGGGAACCTCCGTGAGGCCCTCGACGTCGTCGAGCGCTACACCGAGCCCGGCCACACCCGCGACCTGATGTTCCGTCGCTGGCTGCGCAGCGAGATGGGCGAGCGGCTGCGCGGCAAGCGGTTCCTGAAGCTGCCGGACGACTACCGCAGGGAGCTCTTCGACGAGATCCACAAGGTGATCGCCGAGCGCATGGGCCCCTCCGTGTTCGCCCTGCTGGAGCCGGCCCACCGGGTGGTCACCGAGCTGGCCGGCGCCGGCCGCTACGAGGACGTGCTCGCCGTCGCCGAGTGGGAGGCGGCCATCGCCCCCTCGACGGCCGCGCGGAGCGTCACCTGGGACGGCGACGCCCTGAAGATCGGGTTCAGCGCCGAGTACGCCGTCGACGGCGCGCCCAAGACCTACCCGGCCGACACCTCGGGCGCCGAGCCCGAGGGCCCGGCGGCCACGGCCGCGGACGCGATCGCCCGGCTGGAGCGCGGCACCGCCGCCCGCTTCGCGCGGGCCAGGGTCGACCTGATGATGCGCGAGCGCGAGACGCACGCCCAGTTCTTCCAGCCGGTCGAGATCACCCGCGAGACCCTCCCCGTCGAGGGCGAGCCGAACCGCGTCCGCCTGGTCGTGAACGCCACCGCCACCGTGGACCCGGCCACCGCCGCCAGCGGTACCCCGCTGCCGCCCGGGCTGTGGGACGCGTTCGTCCGCCTGACGATCGGCGGCTGGACCCGGGAGCACCGGCTGTTCCCGGTGTCGAAGGACCCGCTGCCCGCACTGCCCGTCCCGGGCGTCGTCGGCGGCCACCGGGTGCTGCCGTACTGGACGGTCAAGAACAACTTCGCCCTGGACATCGACCAGGCGGGCAAGCGGCTCGGCTTCGGCGAGTTCAAGCCCGCGGACTTCACCGTCGCCGGCGACCGGCTGCGCGCGGTGCTGCCGTTCCACGTCACCGGCGACGTGAAGGCGGCGATCCGGCTGACCGGTCCGAAGCCCGCCGCCGAGGTGCTGGAGGTGCCGGCCACGCTGTCGCCCGCCGAGGGCGGCCACGCCGTGCTGGACGCCCCGCTGCCGGTGCGATCGCTGCAGCAGGGCGGCTGGCGGATCGCCCTGTGCCTGGTCGCGGACGCCACCGAGCCGCGCTTCTTCACGCTGCCGCTCGTCGTCCGCAACTCCCCCGAGGGCCTGAAGGTCGCCAAGCCGGCCCCGAAGAAGCCCAAGGCCGCCGCCGCACCCCGGCCGAGGCCGCGGCCGGGCATCGCCCGCCGCCTGGCCCGCAGGCTCCCGCTGCCGGTGCGCCGCGCACTGGTCAGGGCGCTGGGCAGGGGCCGGAAGCCCGCACGACAGGAAGGCAAGTAAGAACCGTGCGACCGCTGAGCATCGAAGGCGCCTGGGTCCAGGAGCCCAAGGTCTTCCCCGACGACCGGGGCAGCTTCCACGAGTGGTTCAGGGCCGGGGAGTTCCGCGAGGCCCTCGGCTACGACCTCGACCTCGCGCAGGCCAACTGCTCGGTCTCCCGGCGCGGTGTGCTGCGTGGCATCCACTTCGCCGACGTGCCGCCGAGCCAGTCCAAGTACGTCAAGTGCGTGCGCGGGGCCGTGCTGGACGTGATCGTGGACATCCGGGTCGGCTCCCCCACGTTCGGCAACTGGGAGGCGGTCCGGCTGGACGACGAGAACCGGCACGCCGTGTTCCTGTCGGAGGGCCTCGGCCACGCGTTCATGGCGCTGACCGACGACGCCACCGTGGTGTACCTGTGCTCGGCCGGGTACGCGCCCGGCCGTGAGCACGGGATCAACCCGCTCGACCCCGCCCTCGGCATCGAGTGGCCCGAGGGCCTGGAGCCGGTGCTGTCCGAGAAGGACGCCGAGGCACCCTCGCTGGCCGAGGCGGCGGAGTCCGGGCTGCTGCCGTCGTACGCGGACTGCGTCGCCTACTACGAGCAGTTGCGCGGCTGACGACCGCGACGGGGAGCCGGGCCGTGGCCCGGCTCCCCGTCGGTCGGTGCGGTGTCAGGACTTCGCGTAGCGCTGCTTCAGCGCGCTGCGCTTGTTGCTGCCCTCGGCATTCCGGCCTTTTTCGATGATCACCAGATTGTGGTAGAAGTGCACGCCGACGACATTGAGGTCCGTGTACGACGGCTGGTAGTTCTCGGTCACGAATTCCTCGTAATTCAGCCCGTCCGTCAGCCGCTTCAGCATCCCCATACTGGTGTGCGCGGCGTCGAGGTCCTCGCTGCCCTGCCATTCGGGCCAGTACGAGGACTGCGTGTCCTCGACGATGTAGATGCCACCGTCCTTGAGACGCGGGAAGAGCGTGGCGAAGGTCGTGAGCACATGCGGACTGCGGTGACTTCCGTCGTCGATGATGACATCCAGCTCACCGATCTTGTCGGCGATCGAGTTCAGCGACGACGGGTCCGACTGGTCGCCGATGAACGTCGTGACGCGGTCCTCGTCGACAAATGACTTGTCCTGGATGTCCATTCCGAAAATCTGCGCCTTCGGGAAGAACTGCTTCCACATCCGCAGGGAAGCCCCGCCCTGACCTGGCCTGTTGTAGCCGCCGATACCGATTTCCAGCAGGTTGAAGGACTCGTTCCTCAGGTGCCCGAGGTGGCGCTGGTAGTGCTGGGTGTAGCGGTGTATTCCCCACTTGTCCGTCTTGAAGTGCTGGGCGAGTTTGTTGAGATCGCCGGAGATCGCGTCCAGCCCTGTCGGCTTGGCCGGCTGGGCCGGCCGCGCGGACAACCGCCGCTTCAGTCGTCGCAGGACCCGCACATTCTTCTCACCCAGTACGGACTTCACGGTCGCTCGCATCGACATCGCGGGACAAATCCTTTCCCTACCCGACCCACAAGATATTCAAAGCATCATCGTAGTGACGTGGGGCACTCCACAAGGGGCGAACACGGTGTCCTGTGAAAAAGACCGGCGGGCTCCGGTATTTCCGAACGCCGCAGGGCGGCCGACATGCTCGGTGAGCGGTCGGCCGCCCTGCGGCGCGTCGGTGCGAAGTGCCTTATGCGGGTATCTCCTTGCGGATGAGCGGCAGCCCCTCCTCGAGGGCCTGCCGCCAGTCCCGCAGCGGCTCCAGACCCACCTCGGCCCACCGGTCGTGCCCGAGGGCGCTGTAGGCGGGGCGGGGCGCCGGGCGGACGAACGCCTCGCTGGTCGTGGGGCGTACCCGCTCGGGGTCGGCGCCGAGCAGGCGGAACACCTCCCGGGCCAGCTCGCACCAGGTGGCCGCACCGGAGTTGGTGCCGTGGAAGACGCCGTGCGCGCGGTCGTCCCGGCCGAGGCGGGGGCCCAGGTCGGCGATCCGGGCGGCCAGGTCGGCGCTCCAGGTGGGCTGGCCGCGCTGGTCGTCGACGACGTCGAGGGTGTCCCGGCGGGACTCCAGCTCGATCATCGTGCGCACGAAGTTCTTCCCGTGCGTGCCGTACAGCCAGGCCGTGCGGACCACCGCGCTCGCGCCCGGCAGCTCCGCCAGGACGGCCCGCTCGCCCGCGAGCTTGGTGCGCCCGTAGGCGGTGCGCGGGTCCGTCGGGTGGTCCTCGGGATACGGGCTGGTGCGGGCCGCGCCGTCGAAGACGTAGTCCGTCGAGACGTGGACGAGGCGGGCGCCGTGCCGGGCGGCGGCACGGGCCAGCAGGCGCGGGCCCTCGCCGTTGATCAGCAGGGCCCGCTCCTCGTCGGTCTCGGCGTCGTCGACGGCCGTGTAGGCGGCGCAGTTCACCACGAGGTCGGGCCGGTGCCCGGCGAGTGCCGACTCCACCGAACCGGCACTGGTGATGTCGAGGTCGGCGCGGCCCAGGGCCACGACCTCCGCACCCCGGCGGGCGAGTTCCTCGACCACGTCGTGGCCGAGCATGCCGCCCGCTCCGGCGACGAGCCACTTCATCAGTGCTTCCCCTGCTCCTTGCGGGACTCCAGGGCGGCGCGCTCCTTGAGCGGCTCCCACCAGTCCCGGTTGTCGCGGTACCAGGCGACGGTGTCGGCGAGGCCGGAGGTGAAGTCGTGCTTGGGGGTGTAGCCCAGCTCGTCGTGGATCTTGCTCCAGTCGACGGAGTAACGCTGGTCGTGGCCCTTGCGGTCGGCGACGCGGTCGACGCGGTCCCAGTCGGCGCCGCAGGCCTCCAGGAGCAGCCCGGTGAGCTCCTTGTTGCTGAGCTCGGTGCCGCCGCCGATGTTGTAGACCTCGCCGGGACGGCCGCCGGTACGGACCAGGTCGATGCCCTGGCAGTGGTCCTCGACGTGCAGCCAGTCGCGGACGTTGCTGCCGTCGCCGTAGAGCGGGACGTTCTTGCCGTCGAGGAGGTTGCTCACGAAGAGCGGGATGACCTTCTCGGGGAACTGGTGCGGCCCGTAGTTGTTGGAGCAGCGGGTGACGCGGACGTCCAGGCCGTGGGTGCGGTGGAAGGCCAGCGCGAGCAGGTCCGAGGAGGCCTTGGAGGCGGAGTACGGCGAGTTCGGCTGGAGCGGGTGGCTCTCGGGCCAGGAACCGGTCTCGATGGAGCCGTAGACCTCGTCGGTGGAGACGTGCACGAACGGGCCGACATCGTGCCGCAGGGCCGCGTCCAGGAGGGTCTGGGTGCCGACCACGTTGGTGCGGACGAACGCGCCGGCGCCGTCGATGGAGCGGTCGACGTGCGACTCGGCCGCGAAGTGCACGACCTGGTCGGCCTCCGCCATGAGCTTGTCGACCAGCTCGGCGTCGCAGATGTCGCCCTGCACGAAGGTCAGGCGGGGGTGCGCCGCGGGGAGGTTCGTCAGGGTGCCCGCGTAGGTGAGCTTGTCCAGCACGGTGACGTGCGGCGCGTCGGGCGCGTCGGCGGCGAGCAGGCCGCGGACGTACGTGGAGCCGATGAAGCCGGCGGCGCCGGTGACGAGGAGGTTCATGAACGGATCTGCACCTTGCTGTGGTCTCCGAGAACGAGGCGGTGGGCGCTGGGGGTGCCGGTTGCCGGGGTCACCTCGACATGCCGGCCGATCAGCGAGGACTCGATCCTGCCCACCCCGTCGATGGAGGAGTCCCGCAGCACTATGGAGAACTCCAGCTCACTCTCGGTGATCCGGCAGTTCTCGGCGATCGACGTGAAGGGGCCCACGTAGGAGTCGCCGACGACGGTCCCGGCGCCGATCACGGCCGGGCCGACGATCCGGGAGTTGGTGACGCGCGCACCGGCCTCGACGACCACGCGGCCGACGATCTGGCTGGTCTCGTCGACCTCGCCGTCGATGCGCGGCTCCTGGGCCTCCAGGACCGTCCGGTTGACCTCCAGCATGTCGACGACGTTGCCGGTGTCCTTCCAGTAGCCCTTGATCACCGTGGAGCGCACGTCGGCGCGCTGGTCGATGAGGTGCTGGATGGCGTGGGTGATCTCCAGCTCGCCGCGCCAGGACGGCTTGATGGCGCGTACGGCGTCGTGGATGGCGGGCGTGAACAGGTAGACGCCGACCAGGGCGAGGTCGCTCTTGGGCTCCTGCGGCTTCTCCTCCAGGCCGACCACCTGGCCGTCGGCGTCCAGCTCGGCGACACCGAAGGCGCGCGGGTTGGGCACGTGGGTGAGGAGGATCTGGGCGTCGGGGCGGGTCTCGCGGAACTCGTCGACCAGTCCGCTGATGCCGCCGACGATGAAGTTGTCGCCGAGGTACATGACGAAGTCGTCGTCACCGAGGAACTCGTGCGCGATCAGGACCGCGTGGGCCAGGCCCAGCGGGTGCTCCTGGGGGATGTAAGTGACGTGCAGGCCGAACTTCGACCCGTCGCCGACCGCCTCCTCGATCTCGGCGGCGGTGTCGCCGACGATCATCCCGACCTCGGTGACGCCCGCGGCGGCAAGGGATTCGAGCCCGTAGAACAGCACGGGTTTGTTCGCCACCGGTACGAGCTGTTTCGCCGATGTGTGGGTGATCGGCCGCAGCCGGGTTCCGGCACCGCCGGAGAGCACCAAAGCCTTCATTCGCTACACCTTATAGGTGAACATCTGATTGAGACGTTCTTCTGTTTTCCTGACTGGTTACGACAGTATGGCTTCAGTGCGGATGCCATGTGACCACGAGGTACCCCGTAGCGGCATCCAGAGGCATCCAGACCGGTTTGTCCCGCGGTTCAGGAGTCCTCCGGCCAGGCCGCGGCGCGTTCCACCGCCGCCTCGACCTCGGCCCTTGACCGGCCCTCTTCACGGGCGTACTCGTTCACCGCGGCCAGTTCGTCGCGGGCCAGGTCGCGCCAGGCGCGCAGGGCGGTCTCGTAGGTCTCCGACTGGGCGCCGCCGGACTGCTCCCGGGCCGGTGGCCCGTAGGTGTCCCGCAGTTCCAGGACCTTGTCGTGGGCCGCGTCGGCCGCGCGGTGCTTCGCCACGAGTTCTTCGAAGGTATGTGCCACGTAAGGACACTAAGGAGGGTCGGCCCGCGCCGCCTGTCGAGAGCGGGGGCCGCGGGGTTCAGTCCTCCAGGACGAGATCCGCCCACACCTGCTTGCCGCCGCTGGCCGGCACCGTCCCCCAGGCCACCGCCATGGCCTCCACCAGGAGGATGCCGCGCCCGCCGGTGGCCTCCCAGCCGATGTTGGTGGGCTTCACCGGACTGCGCGGCGAGGCGTCGGCGACGGCGATCCGCAGCCGGTGGTCGACCAGGGTCAGGTCGAGCCGGACCGGTCCGTCGGTGTGGATGAGGGCGTTGGTGACGAGCTCGGAGACCACCAGCAGGGCGGTGTCCATCGCCTCGTCGGTCATGCCCCAGGAGCGCAGCACCCGGCGGCTGAAGCGGCGGGCGTGCCGGGCGGCCTCGGGGACCCGCCACACCGTCCAGCTCTCGCGCAGCGGGCGGACGGCCATCCCGTCGTAGCGCATCAGCAGCAGGGCGACGTCGTCGGAGCGGTGTGCGTGGCCGAGCAGTGCGTCGGCGGCCAGACCCAGCCGGGCGGGGTCGGTGCCGGCGAGGTCGCGGGCGAAGCGCTCCATGCCGTCGTCGATGTCGGTGTCGGGTGACTCGACCATGCCGTCGGTGGTGAGCGCGAGCAGGGTGCCGGGGTACAGGCTGAGCTGGGTCATCGGGAACTCGGTCTGGCCGAGCACCCCGAGCGGGGGGCCGCCCTCGGTCTCGGTGATCAGCGTGGTTCCGTCCGGGTGACGCAGCACGGGCGGCAGGTGTCCGGCGCGCACGCACCAGGCGGTGCCGTCCTCCATGTCGACGTCCACGTAGCAGCAGGTGGCGAAGAGATCGCTCTCCATGTCCAGCAGGAGCCGGTTGGCGTGCGAGACGACGACGTCGGGGGTGTGGCCCTCGGCGGCGTAGGCGCGCAGGGCGGTGCGCATCTGGCCCATGAGCGCGGCGGCGCTCGCGTTGTGCCCCTGGACGTCGCCGATGACGAGGGCCACGTGGTTGTCGGTCAGCGGGATCACGTCGTACCAGTCGCCGCCGACCTGCAGGCCCACGGTGGTGGGCAGGTAGCGGGCGACGGCCTCGCCGCCGGGCAGGCCGGGCAGCCGGCGCGGCAGCAGGGCGCGCTGGAGCATCCCGACGAGCTCGTGCTCGGCGTCGAAGGAGTGCGCGCGCATCAGGGCCTCGCCGGCGAGGCCGGCGGAGGCGATGAGCAGGGCGCGTTCGTCGGGGCCGAAGTCGTGCGGGCTGTCCCAGCCGATCAGGCAGGCGCCGGCCATCCGGCCGCCGGCGGGCAGCGGAAGGATGGCGAGGCCGCCGGGACCGACCTCGGCGAGCGCGGGTTCCAGGGCGGCGCCCGCGGGCCAGATCTGGGCCCGGCCCTCGCGCAGCGCGGTGGCGAGGGTGGGCATGGCGCGCACGGGTGCGTCGGGCCATTCGGTGCGCCACTCCCTGCGCCAGAGTTCGGGCCAGCACTCGGCGTCGGGCGGGTCGAGGACGACGACGACCAGACGCTCGTTCTCCAGCTCGGCCAGGGCGATCCGGTCCGCCTTGAGCGGCGCGCGCAGGGCGGTGACGACGGCCTGGCTGACGTCCTTGACGGTGCCGGCGGTGGCCAGGGCGGCGGCCAGCTGCTGCACGCGGGCCACGTCGGTGACGTCCGAGCGGAGCGTGGAGGCGTCGGCGACGGTGCCGGCCAGCCGGGCCGGGCGCCCCTCGCCGCCGGGGACCAGCCGGCCGCGCAGCCGCAGCCACTTGGGCGGGCCCGAGGGCTGCAGGATCCGGAACTCCAGCTCGCGGTCGCCGATGGACATGTGGTCGGCCTCGACGACGGACATGAGGGCGGGCAGGTCCTCGGGCACGGTACGGCCCAGCAGCGTCTCCACCTTGCCGTCGAACTCGTCCCGGCCCATCCGGAACAGGTCGAGGATGCCGTCGCCGACGGCGATCCGGCCGGTGTCCATGGCGAGGCTGAAGGCGTCGGCGGGCAGTTCGCCGGTGTCCGTGGCCGAGGGGAGCGGGGCGGGCAGGGCGATCGCCCCGGCGACCAGGTCCAGGCAGGCGCGGTCCTCGGGGCCGAAGCCGTCGTCCCGCTCGCTGACGGCGACGAGGAGTCCGGTGCCGCCGGGCAGCGGGACGACGGCCAGCCAGAACTCCTGGGACGGGGTGCGCCGCGCCTCCGGGCAGCCGGCCAGCTCGTCGGGGCCGAGCAGGACGGACCGCCCGGTGCCGTACGCCTCGGCCGCCGGGGACCGCCCGACGGCCGGGTAGGCGTCGCGCAGTCCGTAGAGGGTGCGGGGCAGGCCCGCCGACTCGGCGAGGCGCAGCACGGTGC
Source organism: Streptomyces sp. NPDC058464 (assembly GCF_042721035.1). NCBI lineage: Bacteria > Bacillati > Actinomycetota > Actinomycetes > Kitasatosporales > Streptomycetaceae > Streptomyces > Streptomyces sp. NPDC058464. The sequence goes on along the minus strand of NZ_JBHXMA010000020.1, from coordinate 174,275 downwards.
CGTCGTCGCCGGGCGCGTACACCCCGGCGAAGGCCGCGCCGGCGAACACCAGTGCCTGTTCGAGAACGCGCCGGAGCCGATCGGGTGCGCCGGGATCGCCAGTGAGCGTTTCGAGGGCGATTTCGGCGCGATCGGTTCTCGTTCCGCGTACCGCAGCGCCCTCACTGACCACGCCGCCATTACAGCGCTTATGAGGCGTCTGCGCAGCCCCTGTGACCGTTCCGTGGAGGGCGGGGGGCGAGTGCGCCCGAAACGCACCGAACGTGTCGTGCCCCGGGCGCTCCGCGCGGCGCCTCCGTCCCGGGCGTGTCTGCGGCCGTGCGGGAATGTGCCAGGGCGAACGGGGGTACCCGCGGGTGGCCCGGCGTGTGCGTCTCCACCCCGCTCGCCGTGCGCCGGTCGCCGCCACGAGGGAGCCTTGATCCCGAGGACGCGACGCGCGGCCGGACGAGGAGGTGGTCGGGCGTGTCCGACGGGATGGGGGCGCCTCCGGCGGGAGCGGGGCCGGGCGTCGAGGTGCCTGCGGCCGCCGGCACCGGCTCCGGCCGGCCGCTGTTGTCGCTGGCGCTGGCCTCGATGTTGGAGGAGGTCCAGGCGCACTCCGGCGCGGTCTATCTGCTGGCGGCCGACGAGCCGGTCCTGGAGATGGCGGTGACGGCGGGTCTGCCCCGGGCGTTCGTGGCGCCCTGGGAGCGGGTCGGGCTGACCTCCCCGATCCCGGTCGCGGAGGCGGTACGGGAGCGGCGGCTGGTGTGGGTGGGCGGCGAGGAGGACATGGCGCGCCGGTACCCGCGCATCGCGGTGGTGCTGCCGTACGCGTTCGCGCTGGCCGCGCTGCCCGTGGCGACGGCGGACACGGTGTACGGGGCGCTGTACGTGACCTGGCCCGGCGCCCATCCGACGGTGCTCTCCGACCGGGAGCGGGCGTCGCTGACCGCGGGGTGCGGCCGGCTGGCGATGCGGCTGGAGCGGGCCGCGCGGGAGAACCGGCTGCTGCGTACCGAGCCCGATCTGCTGGCGGCGCCGCCGTCGGGCATGGCGGGCACGCTGGGCACGGTGGAGGCGGCGCGGATGGTCGGGCGGCTGCCGTACGGGCTGGCCTCGCTCGATCTGCACGGGCGGGTCGCCTTCGCCAACGAGGCGGCGGGCGAGCTGCTCGGCGTGCACGTCGACGATCTGCTCGGCACCCAGCCGTGGGTCTCGGTGCCGTGGCTGAACGACCCGATGTACGAGGACCGTTACCGGGCGGCGCTGATCAGCCAGCATGTGACGTCGTTCGTGGCGCTCAGGCCGCCGGGCGACTGGCTGTCGTTCCGGATGTATCCGAGCACGACCGGGCTGACCACCCGGATCAGCCGGGCCCGGGCGGTCGCCGAGATGGTGGGCGCGGCGCCGCGCGCGGATGCGACGCCGTCCCCCCGGCTGGTCACCATCTCCCAGGTGCTGAGCCTGTCCGGGGCGCTGACCGAGGCCGTCGGGGTGCAGGACGTGGTGCAGCTGGTGGCGGACGAGGTCGCCCCGGCCGTCGGCAGCCAGGCGCTGGTGATCCTCGGGTCGCGCGGCGGACGGCTGCACGTGCTGGGGCATCGCGGATACGAGGATCCGCGGATCGTGGAGCGCTTCGACGGCCTTCCGCTGGCCGAGCGGACGCCCGGCACCCATGTCCTGAACACCGGCGTACCGGCGTTCTTCGAGTCGAGGCAGCAGCTGGAGCGGCTGTATCCGGACCGGAACGAGACCCCGGACGGGTTCGCGGCCTGGGCGTATCTGCCGCTGATAGCGTCGGGCCGGCCGGTGGGCACCTGTGTCCTCGCCTACGCCGAGCCGCACCCCTTCCCCGCCGACGAGCGTGCCGTGCTCACCAGCCTCGGCGGGCTGATCGCGCAGGCGCTGGAGCGGGCCCTGCTCTACGACGCGAAGAACCAGCTGGCCCACGGTCTCCAGGCGGCCCTGCTGCCGCACTCGCTGGCTCCGCCGTCGGGTATCGAGGCGGCCGCCCGTTATCTGCCGGCCATGCACGGCATGGAGATCGGCGGCGACTTCTACGACCTGGTGCCCACCCGGCCGCAGGCGGCGGCGGTGATCGGGGACGTGCAGGGGCACAACGTGACGGCGGCCGGGCTGATGGGCCAGATCCGTACCGGCGTACGGGCGTTCACGAGTGTCGGGCAGGCGCCGGCGGAGGTGATGCGCAGCACCAACCGGCTGCTGATCGAGTCGGGCGCCGATCTGTTCGCGAGCTGTCTGTACCTTCGGCTGGATCCTGAGCGGGGGCGTGCGGTGATGGCCCGGGCGGGGCATCCGCCGCCGCTGCTGAGACGTCCGGACGGGCGGGTACGGGTCCTCGACCTGGCCGGGGGCCCGCTGCTGGGCATCGACGCGGAGGCGACGTACCCGACGACCGAGGTGTCACTGGCGCCGGGCTCGGTGCTCGCCCTCTACACCGACGGGCTGGTCGAGTCCCCCGGTGTGGACATCGAGGACGCACTGGTCGACCTGGGGGAACTGCTCTCGGAGAGCGGCGACCAGCCGCTGGACAAGCTCGCCGACACGCTCGTGCGGCACAGTGCGGCGGCGCAGGAGCGTGTCGACGATGTCGCGGTGCTGTTGCTGCGGGCGGAGGCCGACGGCTGACAGCTACGGCCGACGGCTTGACCCTCGCCGGACGCGATTCGGTCCGACCCTCCCGCCGGAGGGCCGGACCGTCCACCGTCGGCCGGAACCGCTGGTTGGCCGTGCGATGGGTCAGTTGGACGACGTGGTGCCGTCCGCGCCGGTCCCGGACAGGTCGCCCGTGCCCGTCTCGTCACCCGTGCCGGTCTCGTCACCGGTACCGGTCTCGTCACCGGTGCCGGTCTGGTCGCCGGCCGTGGCGGACGGGTCGGCGGTGCCGCCGATCTGGTCGCCGCCGGCCTGGTCGCCGGCGCCGTTCTCGTCACCGGCGGTGGCGGACGGGTCGGCCGTGGCACCGGCGTCACCGGCGCCCGCGCCCGCGTCGCCGAGGGTCGCGCCGGTCGCCTGGAGGGCGGTGGTCACCGGCTGGAAGAAGGTCTCGCCGCCGGAGGTGCAGTCGCCGCTGCCGCCGGAGGTCATGCCGACCGCGCCGCCGTCCTGGGTGAACAGCGAGCCGCCGCTGTCGCCGGCCTCGGCGCAGACGTTGGTCTGGATGAGACCGGTGACGGTGTCGACACCGTTGGGGTCGGTCTCGCTCTGGAAGTTGACGGTGGCGTCGAGGCCGGTGACCTGGCCGTCGTGCAGCCCGGTGGTGGAGCCCATCCGGAACACGGTCTCGCCGACGGTGGCGTCGACGGCCTGGTTGATGGCGACGGTCTGGCCGTTGCCTATGTTGACGTCACTCGTCGTCTGGGTGGCGGGGTCGTTGTACTTGACGAGCGAGAAGTCACCGGCGCCCGGGAACTGGGCCTGGTCCACGGTGGCGATCGGCTGGCCGGTCTCGGAGTCGGACCAGTCCTTGGCCGCGACCCCGCAGTGACCGGCCGTCAGGAAGGCGGGGGTGCCGTCCGAGGCGGTGACGTTGAAGCCGAGGGAGCAGCGGACGGTGCCGTCCTGCACCTGGGAGAAGATCGCGTCGCCGCCGGAGACGAGGGTCTTGAAGGTGCCCGACGACTTCTTGAGGGTCGCCATGTTCGAGCCGAGGCTCTGGACCGTCGACTCCAGCGTGTCCCAGTTGGAGCCGGTGACGGTGGAGTCGGCGGTGACCACGACCTTGTTGGTCTTCGGGTCGACGGCCCAGGCGGTGCCCGGGATGGTCGCCTTGGTCTTCAGGGTCTGGGCGACGGCCGCCAGTTCGGAGGTGCTGTTCTGCACCTGGCGCACCACCGCGCCTGCCTTCTCGGCCTGGACGACGATGTTGTTGTCGCCGCTGATGACGTTGACGACGAGCTGCTGCTTGCCGCTGTCGTAGTAGGACCCGGCGAAGGCCTGGCCCAGCAGGTCCTGCAGCTGCGAGGCAAGGTCCGAGGCGTCGGTCGCCTTCAGGGTCTTGGGGGCAGCGGTGGTGGCGCCGGAGGCGTTGTCCTGAGACGCGTTGGCCATCGGCAGCAGGAACGCCGCAGCGCCGAGCGCCGCGACACCGCCCACCGCGATAGCGGCCTTGCGCTTCGGAATTCGCTTGTGACTCAAACTTCTCGACCTCCAAGGGACGGAGTGTCTGCCGTTGCGGGGCAGTCGTTCGTGAGCGGCGCCTGGATGGCCATAGGTACGGGCGGGTCACGTGGTGCGTTCAATTCCGTTTGCCAACTTCCTTGACCCGGTGATGAATCGGCCATGGCGCGCCCGTGGCGGACCAGGTCCGCGTGCCGGGGCGCCGGCGCGGGAACAATCCCCCATATGACGATGACCACCGCCGAAGCCGACAAGATCCTCTCCGCCAACTTCGCCCCCTGGGTGCTCGACCTCCAACTGGCCGTCGAGGCGCTGGGCGAGGACCGGGCGACTCTGCGTCTGCCCTGGTCGGAGCGGCTGTCCAGGGAGGGCGGCGGGCTGTCGGGGCAGGCGTTGATGGCGGCGGCCGACACGGCGACGGTGATCGCGGTCTCGGCGGCCCGGGGCGGCTTCGTCCCCATGACGACGGTGCAGCAGTCGACCTCGTTCCAGCGTGCGGTGACCGGTTCGGATGTCCTGATCGAAGCGGTGCTGACGAAACTGGGCCGCCGGATGGCGTTCGCCGACATCACGATGAGCGATCAGAGGTCGGGCGCGCTCGCGGCCCGGGCGAGCACGGTCTACGCACTCCTGGGCTGACCGAACCGACACGTTCAGCAACCGGTCAATGACGGTCCGTTGCGATCACGGACCGGAATCCTTGCTTCAGGGAATCTGCACATCCCATACCCAAGCAAGGCACGGGGAGTGGCGGATCTGCACAACCGCGCGCCCCCTGCCGTGCCCTTGGCCCGGAGTGCCGGATTCGCCGCGGGGCAGGCAAGCCGTGCGACGGGGGCGAAGTCGTGCGGCTTGTGAAGGAGTCGCCGACAAGCGGTGCGCGCGCCTGCACGGATGAGCCCTTCGGCGGCCCAAGTTCCCAGGTGAGGCGCCTGGTTGATTGGAAGCGCGGACCGTGGGCGTGCTTTGATCCATCGCACCGCAGGGGCCGCCGAGGCTCCCGGAAACGGGCGTCCGGCGCCCGCGGTCACGGCCGTCCGCTCGTCCCCCAAGGGCCGTTGTTCGTCCCTGAAGGGCGTCGGGGGGCCGCTCTCCCCCTTGTGAATATCCATATGAAGGGAAGTTCCATCATGAACTCCACCCCCCAGGTTGAGACCGTCGAGATCTCCGACGCCGAGCTCGACAACGTCTCCGGCGGCCTGTCCCTCAACGCCCTCGGCACCGTCACCGGCCTGGTGGACGGCGTCGCCCCGGTTTCCGGCCTGGTCAACACGGTCGTCGGCACCGTCGAGGGTGTCACCGGCCTGAACACCCAGCCGGTCACCAACCTGGTCGCCGGTCTCTGATCGCACCTCGTTGCCGTTGAGTCCCGGAGCCGCAACCCGGCTGCTCCGGGACTCTCGGATGCCCTGGGGCATCCCCTGAAACTCCAGCGTCTCTCCCCTAGGTGAGGGAAGTTCCGTGCAGTTCCGCCAACAGGCCCTCGCCAAGCTCCAGTCACCGGAGGAGCTCGATCTCCCCGTACGTTTCGCCCGTCCGCAGGGCTGGCTCGCGCTGTCCGTCTCGGTCGTCGTGATGGCGGCGGCCTCGGTGTGGGCGGTGACCGGCTCGGTCGCCTCCACGGTGAGCGCGCAGGCCATCCTCACCCACGGGCAGGGCAGTTACATCCTGCAGAGCCCGGTCGCCGGGCAGGTCACGGCGGTCCTCGCCGAGCAGGGCGAACGGCTGCCGGCGAACTCCCCCGTCCTGAAGGTGCGCACCAGCGAGGGCGACTCGGTCGTGCGCACGGTCGCCGCGGGCCGGATCAGCGCGCTCGCCGCGACCATCGGGCAGATCATCCAGACCGGCGCGAACGTCGCCGCCGTGGAGAAGATCGCCCACGCCTCGGACCCCCTGTACGCGACGGTCTACGTCCCCGCCGAGAACGCCTCCTCCATACCGGCCGACGCCCGGGTCGACCTGACCGTGTCGTCGGTCTCGACGCAGGAGTACGGCGTGCTGCGCGGCCATGTGAAGTCGGTGGACCGCTCCGCCCAGTCGGCCCAGTCGATCGCCGCGTTCCTCGGGGACAGCCAGCTGGGCGAGCAGTTCACCAAGAAGGGCCGCCCGGTGGCCGTCCTGGTCCGGCTGGACACGTCGGGGAGGACGAAGAGCGGCTACAAGTGGTCCTCGGCGGACGGGCCGCCGTTCCGGCTCGACTCCATGACCCTGGCCTCGGGTTCGATCCGGCTGGCCGACCAGCGTCCCGTCGATTGGCTGCTCCCGTGACCACCGCCCAGGAGACCCGCGGCCGCCGGCGCGCCGCCCCGCCCAAGCGACCGGTCCCCAAGGGCCGCGGCCGGACGGTCCGTACGCCCACCGTGCTCCAGATGGAGGCCGTCGAGTGCGGCGCCGCCTCCCTCTCCATGGTCCTCGGCCACTACGGCCGGCATGTCCCGCTGGAGGAGCTGCGCATCGCCTGCGGTGTCTCGCGCGACGGCTCGCGCGCCAGCAACCTGCTGAAGGCGGCCCGCAGTTACGGCCTCACCGCCAAGGGCATGCAGATGGACCTGGCCGCCCTCGCCGACGTGCAGGGGCCGGCGATCCTGTTCTGGGAGTTCAACCACTACGTCGTCTACGACGGCATGGGCCGCCGGTTCGGCCGCCGGGGCGTCTACATCAACGACCCCGCCAAGGGCCGCCGGTTCGTGCCCATGGAGGAGTTCGACGGCAGCTTCACCGGTGTCGTGCTGACCCTTGAGCCGGGCGACGGCTTCGAGAAGGGGGGCCGACGGCCCGGCGTCCTTGGCGCGATGCCGGCCCGGCTGCGCGGCACCGCCGGCACCATGCCCGCCGCCGTCCTGGCCAGCCTCCTCCTGGTGCTGGTGGGCGCGGCGGTGCCCGCGCTCAGCCGCCAGTACATCGACCTGTTCCTCATCGGCGGCCAGACCTCGCTGCTCACCGTGCTGTTCGCCGCGATGGGCACCTGCGTCCTGCTCACCCTGGTGCTGACCTGGTTGCAGCAGGCGAACCTGCTGCACGGCCGCATCGTCTCCTCCACGCTCTCCAGCGCCCGCTTCCTGCGCCACCTGCTGCGCCTGCCGGTGACCTTCTTCGCCCAGCGCAGCCCCGCCGACCTGGTGCAGCGCCTGCAGTCCAACGACCAGGTCGCCGAGACCCTGGCCCGCGACCTCGCCGCGGCCGGCGTGGACGCGGTGGTCGTCGTCCTCTACGCGGTGCTCCTCTACACCTACGACGCACAGCTCACCTTCCTCGGCATCGGCGTGGCCCTGCTGAACATCGTGGCGATGCGGCTCGTCGTACGGCTGCGCGCGACCCGGACCGCCAAGCTGCGCGCGGACACCGCCCGGCTCACCAACACCTCCTACACCGGCCTGCAGTTGATCGAGACGATGAAGGCCACCGGCGGCGAGGACGGCTACTTCCGCAGGTGGGCCGGACAGCACGCGAGCACGCTGGAGGAGCAGCAGCGGCTCGGCGTGCCGAGCGCCTGGCTGGGCGTGGTGGCCCCGACGCTCGCGACCCTCAACAGCGCGCTGATCCTGTGGATCGGCGGTATGCGGGCGGTCGAGGGCGGGATCTCGGTCGGTCTCCTGGTCGCCTTCCAGTCCCTGGTCACCCGCTTCACCGCCCCGCTGACCCGGCTCAACGGCGTCGCGGGCCGTATCCAGGACTTCGCGGCCGACGTGGCCCGCCTCAAGGACGTGGAGAACTTCCAGGCGGACCCGGTCTACGCCCGCCCCGGCGCCGGCGACTCCACGCGGCGGCTGCAGGGCCATGTCGAGCTGGAGAACATCACCTTCGGCTACAGCCCCCTCGACAAGCCGCTGCTCACCGGCTTCGACCTGACCGTCGGCCCCGGCCGCCAGGTCGCCCTGGTGGGCGGCTCGGGCAGCGGCAAGTCCACGGTCTCCCGGCTGATCTCGGGCCTGTACTCCCCCTGGGAGGGCGTGATCCGCATCGACGGACAGCGGCTTGAGGACATCCCGCGCGGTGCCCTCGCCGCCTCCGTCTCCTTCGTCGACCAGGACGTCTTCCTCTTCGAGGGCTCGGTGCGGGACAACGTGGCGCTGTGGGATCCGTCGATCCCGGACGAGGCCGTGGCGGAGGCGCTGCGGGACGCGGCCCTCTACGACGTGGTGGCGCGCCGGCCCGGCGGCATCCACAGCAGGGTCGAGCAGGACGGCCGCAACTTCTCCGGCGGCCAGCGCCAACGCCTGGAGATCGCCCGGGCGTTGGTGCGCCGACCCAGCATCCTGGTCCTCGACGAGGTGACCAGCGCCCTCGACGCCGAGACCGAGCTGACCGTCATGGACAACCTGCGCCGCCGCGGCTGCGCCTGTGTGGTCATCGCGCACCGGCTGAGCACGGTGCGCGACAGCGACGAGATCGTGGTGCTCCAGCACGGCACGATCGTGGAGCGCGGGCGGCACGACGAGCTGGTGGCACACGGCGGGGCGTACGCCGCGCTGGTCAGGGAGCGATGAGATGACGACCGTGGACCAAGGCGACCTCGTACTCGGCGCGTTCGGCTCGCTGGGCGCCCGGATCGACTGCGCCGGCTTCAACCGCCTCGACCTCGAAGGCCCGCAGACGCTGTGGCTGGTGGCGTCCGGCGCCCTGGACCTGTTCGCGGTGGACGCCGAGCAGCAGGGCCACTGGCACCACCTGGGCCGTCTGGAGGCGGGCTCGCTCCTGCTCGGCCCGGTCGCGGGGCCCCAGCACACCCTGGTGGCACGCCCGTTGCGGGACTGCGTGGTGCACCGCATCGGCCTGCGCGAGCTCCACCAGCCCTCCCCCACCCAGACCTGGTCCTACGACGCGTACGGCAACCCCCAGTACGTCCCGCCGGCCACCAGCCCCCTGGAGTACGCCCTCGCCCTCGGCGTCGGCCGCGGCCTGTCCATCCTCTTCCAGGCCCCGATGACCGCCAGTGAGCGGGCCGCGGCCCCGACCGACGACGACGTCTTCTGGATGCAGGTGCCGCCGGGCAGTGTGCAGTACGGCTCGCTGTACGGCGCGGAGGCCGCCGCCGACCTGCTGATGGACCCGGCGCTGTGGCAGAGCATGGTCGACCAGCAGTACCGGCTGCTGACCACCCTGGACCGGTGGATCGAGCAGCTGGAGCGCACCCACGAGTCCCGTACGGCGGCCGGTATCAAGGCCGGTGAGGCGGTCCGCGCGCAGGCCGACCGGACCCTCCTCGCCTCGATCGGCAAGGGGGCCAAACGCACCACGGCCGCCGACGCCGACGCCTCCTACGCGGCCTGCAGACTGGTCGCCGAGGCCGCGGGCATCACCCTCGCGGAGCCCGCGCAGAGCGGCACCGAGAGCGACCGCATCGACCCGGTCGAACGGGTGGCCCTCGCCTCCCGGGTGCGGACCCGGGCGGTACGCCTCGACGGCCGCTGGTGGCACGACGACGTCGGCCCGCTGGTCGGGCACCGCGCCCTGTCCGGCGCTCCCGTCGCGCTGCTGTGGCGGCGCGGCGGCTATGTGGCCGTCCACCCGGCGACCGGCCGGGAGACACCGATCGAGAAGGCGAACGCGGCGGAGTTCGAGCCGCGCGCGGTGATGTTCTACCGGCCACTGCCCGACAAGGCGCTCAGCCCGCTCGGCCTGCTCCGGTTCAGCATGCGCGGCACCCGCGGCGACCTCGGCGGTCTGCTGCTGGCCGGGCTGGTGACCGTGGCGATCGGCTCGCTGGTGCCGATCGCGACCGGCAAGGTGCTGGGCGACTACGTGCCGAAGGCCCAGACGGACCTGATCGTGCAGGTCTGCCTGGCGGTGATGATCAGCGCGGTGGTGTCGGCCGCGTTCACCCTCCTGGAGAACCTCACGATCCTCCGCCTGGAGGGCCGGATCGAGGCGACCCTGCAACCGGCCGTCTGGGACCGGCTGCTGAGGCTGCCGACGAAGTTCTTCACCCAGCGCTCGACCGGAGAGCTGGCCAGCGCGGCGATGGGCGTCAGCGCGATCCGCCGGCTGCTGGCGGGGGTCGGCCCGGTGGTCGCCCAGTCGGTGACCGTCGGGGCGATGAACCTGGGCCTGCTGTTCTGGTACAGCGTGCCGATGGCGCTCGCGGCCCTGGGCATGCTGGTCGTCATCGCCGCCCTGTTCCTGGGGCTCGGGCTGTGGCAGGTGCGCTGGCAGCGCAAGCTCGTGGTGCTCGGCAACAAGCTGAACAACCAGGCCTTCCAGACCCTGCGGGGCCTGCCCAAGCTGCGGGTGGCGGCGGCCGAGAACTACGCGTACGCGGCCTGGGCGGGCGAGTTCGCGCGCAGCCGGGAGCTCCAACAGAAGGTGGGCCGGATCAAGAACCTCACCAGCGTGCTGGGTTCGGTCTACCTCCCGGTCTGCACTCTCCTGATGTTCATGCTCCTCGCCGGCCCGGCGCGGGGCGCCATGGACGCGGCGGCCTTCCTCACCTTCAACACGTCGGTGACGATGCTGCTCACCTCGGTCACCCAGCTGACCGGATCCTTCGTGTCGGCGGTGGCGGCGCTCCCCCTGTTCGAGGAGATCAAGCCGGTCCTGGAGGCCGCCCCCGAGGTCCGCACCGCCAGCACCCGCCCCGGCCCGCTGTCCGGCGCCGTCGAGGCCCGGCGCCTCTCCTTCCGGTACACGGACGACGGTCCCCTGGTCCTGGACGACGTCTCCTTCGACATCCGCCCCGGCGAGTTCGTGGCGGTCGTCGGCCCCAGCGGCTGCGGCAAGTCGACGCTGCTGCGCCTGCTGATCGGCTTCGACAGGCCGGTCTCGGGAAGCGTGCTCTACGACGGCCAGGACCTGGGCGCCCTCGACCAGTCGGCGGTCCGCCGCCAGTGCGGGGTGGTGCTCCAGCACGCCCAGCCGTTCACCGGCTCCATCCTGGACGTCATCTGCGGCACCGAGCCGTACACGCCGGAGGAGGCGATGGCGGCCGCCGAGATGGCGGGCCTGGCCGAGGACATCAAGCGGATGCCGATGGGACTGCACACGATCGTCGCCGGGAGCGGCGCGATCTCGGGCGGCCAGCGGCAGCGGCTGATGATCGCCCAGGCGCTGATCCGGCGCCCCCGCATCCTCTTCTTCGACGAAGCGACGAGCGCCCTGGACAACGACACCCAGCGCACGGTCATCGAGAGCACGCGCAAGCTGAACGCCACCCGGATCGTGATCGCCCACCGGCTGTCGACGGTCATGGACGCCGACCGGGTGATCGTGATGGAGGACGGCAAGGTCGCCCAGCAGGGCCCGCCGGCCCAGCTGCTCGCCGACACCGGCGGGCGGCTGCACGAGCTGGTGCGACGCCAGCTGGCGTGACGGGTCAGGCGCCGGGAATCGGGGCGCCGGAAGGCAGGCCGGCGTCCAGGTAGCCCTGGTAGTACTCCTTCCAGGGCGCGGTGACGCCGGCATGCGGGCCCTGGAGACGCTCGCCGCGGGCCTTGGCGTCGAGGGCGGAGAGGCAGACCTCCCAGCCGGCGCTGTTGCGGGCGGCGGTGTTCTCCTCGCCCAGGACGTGGGTGAGGGTGAAGCGGGTGTGCTCTTCGCCCTCCGGTGCGAGGTCGAAGCGGAGTTCGTCGCCGCCCCAGTCGAAGGACAGGTGCCGGGGCGGATCGACGGCCAGGACCGTGCCGGTCGACTCGGGCATGTTCGGGTCGCCGGTGAACATGATGCCGCCGCCGGGGCGCAGGTCGATCTCGGCGCGGGAGGGGAACCACTCGGCGAGTTCGTCGGGGTCGGTGACGAAGTGCCAGACCCGGTCGATCGGATGGCCGTAGACGCGGCTGAAGCGGACGGCGGGGCGGCCGTCGTCGAGGGTGACGTAGGTGCCGGTGAGTTCGGCGGACATGGGGATCAGTCCTTCGCCTTCGGGGAGGTTTCTTCCGGGTCGTCCGCCGTCTCGTCGAGGCGGCGTCCGAGCGCGTCCAGGCTGCTGGTCCACAGCCGGCGGTAGGGGGCCAGCCAGGCGTCCAGCTCGGCGATGGGGGCCGGGTCGAGGGCGTAGACGCGGCGCTGCGCGTCCTGCCGTACCCGGACCAGGCCCGCCTCGCGCAGAACCTTGAGGTGTTTGGAGGTGCTCGGCTGGCTGAGGCCGCAGGCGTCCACGATCTCGCCGACGGGCCGGGGGCGGGTGAGGAGGAGGCCGACTATGGCGCGGCGGTGGGGGTCGGCGAGGGCGGCCCAGAGGGTGTCGGCGGGCATAAGAATAATATGCCTGCGCGGTTATATTCCAGTCAAGGAATAGATGAGGGGCCGACGGCCGCCACGAACACCTGAGGCCACCGGGGGCCGGTCGCGCCCACGCGGCGGAGCCGCATATCCACACAGCCCCGCGCCCCCCTCGGCGAAGCGGCGGCCGGCCGCCGGTGCGCCGCCTTCGGCGTAGGCCGCGGCCAGCTCCGGGAAGAAGTCGCGAGCCCGGTCGCCCTCGGGCAGGACGTTCACGGCCGGGGGTTCATGGGCGATGAGCCCCGACACCACCTCCGGATGCCGGGCGGCCAGGGTGAGGCCGATGATCGCGCCCGCACTGCTGCCGAACACCAGCGCCCGGCCGCCCGCAAGGCCCTCGACGACCGCGCGGGCGTCCGCCGCCTGTTCGTCGAGGGTCGTCGGGGTACCGTTCCGGCCCGTACTGCGCGAGTTGCCGCGCCGGTCGTAGGTGATCACGGTGAAGGCGTCCGCGAGGTCCTCGGCGACCGCCGAGTAGTAGCCCGCGTCGCCGCCCGCGCCGCTGATCATCAGGAGGGCCGGACCGGCACCCCGCACCTCGTAGTGGAGGTCCGCGCCGGTCACCGCGAGCATGCGGTCGGTCATGATCGGTCTCCGTCCCCAGCGAAACGTTGCCGTTTCGCTGAAAGTGCTCTAGTCTCGATGTGTACGAAACCGTTTCGTTCGCGGCTCCGCAAATCCCGAACGACTTCCCTGGAGTGGTTCCCCCATGTCTGAGAAGACTCTGACCGACGACGCCCGCGTCGGTGCCGCGGAGGCACCTCCGGCCGCCGCCTCCTCGAAGCGGTGGTGGATCCTCGCGGTCATCGCCGTCGCCCAGCTGATGGTGGTGCTCGACGCCACCATCGTGAACATCGCCCTCCCGTCCGCCCAGGCCGACCTCGGGTTCTCCGACGGCAACCGGCAGTGGATCGTCACCGCGTACGCCCTCAGCTTCGCGTCCTTGCTGCTGCTCGGCGGGCGGATCGCCGACCTGTTCGGCCGTAAGACGGCCTTCCTCATAGGAGTCGTCGGCTTCGCCGCCGTGTCGGCGCTGGGCGGTGCCGCGAACGGCTTCGGGATGCTGGTCACGGCGCGCGCCCTGCAGGGTGCCTTCGGTGCGCTGCTCGCCCCGACCGCGCTCTCACTGCTCAACACCACGTTCACCGACGCCCGTGAGCGGGCCCGGGCGTTCAGTGTCTACGGCGCCATCGCCGGTGCCGGCGGTGCGGTGGGCCTGCTGCTCGGCGGTGTTCTCACCGACACGTTCGACTGGCGCTCGACCCTGTACGTGAACGTCGCGATCGCCGTCGTCGCCTTCGCGGGCGGTATGGCGCTGCTGCACAACCACCGCGACGCCGGGAACGCCAAGCTGGACGTGCCGGGCACGGTCCTGGTCGCCGCCGGTCTCTTCTCGCTGGTCTACGGCTTCTCCAACGCCGAGACGCACGACTGGGGTTCGCCGCTGACCTGGGGCTTCCTGATCGCCGGCGTCGCACTCCTGGCGGCCTTCGCCTGGTGGCAGACCAAGGCCAAGTACCCGCTGCTGCCGCTGGGCATCCTGATGGACCGCAACCGCGCGGCCTCGTTCCTCGCCGTACTGATCTCCGCCGGCGGCATGTTCGGCGTGTTCCTCTTCCTCACCTACTACCTGCAGCTGAACCTCGGCTTCAGCCCGACGAAGACCGGTGTGGCGTTCCTGCCGATGATCGGCGGGCTGATGGTGACGGCACAGATCGGTACCCAGGTCCTGGTGCCACGGCTCGGACCGAAGGTGGTCATCCCGCTGGGCTTCGCGGTCTCCGCGGCCGGCATGGCCTGGCTGACCGATATCGGCGTCGGCTCCAGCTACCTCAGCGCGGTGCTGCCGCAGCTGATCATCACCGGCCTCGGCCTCGGCCTGGTCATGCCGGCCGCCATGCAGCTGGGCACGGGCGGGGTGACGGCCGACGAGGCCGGTGTCGCGTCGGCGACGGTCAACGCCATGCAGCAGGTGGGCGGTTCGATCGGTACGGCGCTGCTCAACACGCTCGCGGCGAGCGCGGCGACGGACTACCTGGCCGGGAAGGACGCGACCAGCAAGCTGGTGCAGGCGCAGGCGACGATCGAGAGCTACACGACCGCGTTCTGGTGGTCGGCCGGGATGTTCGCGGCCGGCGCGGTCATCGCCTTCCTGCTGTTCCGCAAGGGGGTGCCGCAGCAGGACGCGAACGCGGCGCCGGTCGTTCACATGTAACTGCCGCAGAGCCGAGCCGCAGGGACCGAGGGGTCGCCGTCAGCAGGGAGACGGTGGCCCCTCGCCATTGTCGTCTGCGGGTGCCCTGTGGCTGGTCGCGCAGTTCCTCCCCCAGCCTTCGGCCGGGGGTACCCCCAGCGCCCCTATCGGGGCGCGCCAAGTCAAGCCATTCCAGAGAAGTTCACCCGGTTGAGTGGACCTGATCTTGCGCCGGCCGTATCAGGGATGGCGCGCGCTCCCAGCGGGTAACAACCGGGCCCCTATCCGCCCCGGCGAGGTGGAGCGCTGAGATGACGTCGGAAGCCGTGGACCCCGGGCTGCCCGCCGCCAACTCCTGTGCGCGCACCCGCCGCAGCGGGACGTACCTCGTCGTCGAGGTCTTCGGCGAGGTCGACATCGCCACCGAGGAGCTGTTCGCCGAGCATCTGCTGGCGGTGACCGCCGGAGCCGAGCCCGATGTGCTCGTCGATCTGCGGCGGCTGGACTTTCTCGACTGTTCGGGGCTGCGGGTGCTGTGCCGGGCCGAGGCGCGCGCCAGGGAGCGGGGCGGTCGACTGCGGCTGGTGTGCGAGGGGCCCCGGATTCCGCGGCTGTTACGGGCCTCGGGGCTGATGGGGCGTTTTCCGCCGCTCCCCGGCCTTCCCCGGGACGGGAATGCCGGAGAGCGGCGGTGATGCCGGGGGTCGGACGGGCAGCCCCACACCACCCGTCCGACCCCCGGTGCGAGATCGCAGGTTCCCCGTTCCAGGGGCCGCACTCCCCAGTTGCGGACCTGTCCGGCAGTCACGAGGACCGTGCGATCCCGGGCTCAGAAGGCGAAGACGCTCGTCCCGTAGGCGTCCCTCATGCACTGGTTGCCGAAGGTGTGCTCATAGGAGACGCGCTTGCCCTGCCAGACGCCCTCGACCGTGACCACGACGGGATCGTAGAGCTTGGTACACCACACGTCGCTTCTGGGCGCGAGGGCGTCGAAGTCGCCGCCGGCGCCGCGCAGTTCGGCGCAGGCCTCGGCGGCGGCCGGGTGGGTGCCGGAGGCGCTCGGGGCGCAGTTCAGGGTGACGGCGCGCTCGGGTGTGGCGGTGGCCGCCGCCGTGCCGTGGCCGGTGGTGAGCACCAGGGCCGAGGGGGCGTAGAGCGAGCTCGGGGCGGCGACGGCGGCCCCCGTCAGGGGTCCGCAGACGGCGGCGGCCGTAAGGCCGAGGGTCGCTGCCCAGCGCGCGGTGGTTCGCATTGTGTGCATCCTTCCGCTCGATTCGACGGGTGCCGCCCTCGGCCCGGTGGGTGCCGGGGCGGCGGGCGCCACTCTGCCGAGTCCGGCGCCGAAACACACATCGAACCCACAGGTTTCAGTAACCTTGCGTATTGAATCAGTGGCGTGAAGTCACGGAGTTCGAACGCGTCGACCGCTCAACGGGGCGGTTCTTGATCGTCCGAAGCGGCCGGATGGCCGGATCTCACCGCCTCGTTAATCGTCCTGAAACATTCCGCTTCCGCTGTCGGCGGACTTCCCCGCAAGCCCTTGCCTTCGCGCTGCAACGGAGTAATCGTCATTACATGATTACGCAAGAGCAACGAGACAAGCTCCGCGGCTGGTTCGCCGGCCGCCTGCCCGACGATCTCTTCGAGGAACTGGTCGAGGTGACGGCGGACCGCGAGGAGGTCACCGTCATCGGGCGCATCCCCGGACCCAAGCTGGCGGACGACGCGTCGGACGCCGAGCGGGAGGCGGCCGTGCAGGGCCGGATCCAGGAGTTCCGGGAGCGCACCCGGGAGACCCGGATGGCGGTGGCCCGCGAGGCCGAGCACCGGTTCCGGCACAAGGTCTCCTGGGGCGTGGAGTGCGCAGGGCAGCGGGCGCTGTTCACGCATGTGGCCGCGCCGGTGATGACCCGGCTGCGCCAGCCCGAGCGCCAGGTACTGGACACGCTGATCGCCGGCGGGGTGGCGCGCAGCCGCAGCGAGGCGCTGGCCTGGTGCGTGCGGCTGGTCCAGCGGCACACCGACGACTGGCTGACCGAACTCCGCGACTCCCTGGAACACGTGGAACGAGTCCGGGCCCAGGGCCCGGACGCAGACGACAGCGCCTCGTAAGCAGGCGCCCCGTACGGCAGCGGCCCGTCAGGGGCGCGGGGAACTGCGCGACCAGCCACGACGGCGCCGCAGACGACGGACGCCAGACGACCCGATTCGGCTCTCCCAGCGGAGCGCCTAGTTGCCGGCCAGTTCCGCCGGCTGCGCCGACGGCCCCCCGGTCCCGGCGATGGAGAGCGAGCCACGGCTCTGGGACGGCGTCGGGTTGTCGGTCAGCCAGTGCTGGCCGCTGGTGTGGTCGCGGACCTTGACCACGATGTCGGAGCCGGGGTCGACACCCCCCGTGGCGAGCGCGAGGGTCTCGTCCCAGCGGGGCAGCAGCTCGCCCTGGACGGTGAGGTCGTAGCGCACGTCCTCGCCGCGCTCGGCGCCTTCGTCGGCGCAGATGCCGACGATGACCACACCGGCGTCCGCGTGCGAGTCCAGGCACAGATCCGTGCCGGCCGCGCTGCGCAACTCGCCGTCGCTCTCGTACGTCCACTGCTGGGTCGAGGCCGAGGAGCACGCCGCGAGCACGACGGTCGCCCCGGCCTTGGGCTCGCCGTTGATGTCCAGGCAGAGCTGCGCG
This sequence comes from Streptomyces sp. NPDC058464, assembly GCF_042721035.1. Classification (NCBI taxonomy): domain Bacteria; kingdom Bacillati; phylum Actinomycetota; class Actinomycetes; order Kitasatosporales; family Streptomycetaceae; genus Streptomyces; species Streptomyces sp. NPDC058464. The sequence continues at coordinate 157,062 of NZ_JBHXMA010000020.1, read as the reverse complement.
GCGGCGTTGCGCAGCCGGGTCGTGTGGTCGGCGGCCGGCAGCTTGGCGGTGCCGGAGGTGGGCGTGCCGGAGGTGGGCGTCGCGTCGGGCTCGGTGTCGCCGGGGACCAGGCCCGCGGTGGCGACGGCGTCGCTGCCGTCACCGCCGCCGGACAGCGTGCTGACGGCGAGGACGGAGGCGAGCAGTCCCGCACCGGCCACGCCGACGCTGGTGAGCAGCGTCTTCGACGACCAGGAGCCGGGCGGGCGGCGCACCGGCACGGGGATGCGGGCGAGGATCCGGGTCCGGGCGGCCGCGCGCCGGCGCCCGCCTCCTCCGGCGCGCCGGGCGGCGGCGCGGGTGAGGGGGACCTCCACGGTGCCCTTGCGCCCCGGGCGCGTGTCGAGGTAGCGCCGGGCTCCCCAGCCGAGCACCGCCTCGACCAGCAGCACCCCCAGTCCGCCCTCGACATGGCCGAGTTGTTCGGCGGCGGCCCGGCAGTACGGGCACTCCGCCAGGTGCTCCTGGACGTCCGGCAGCAGGGCGCCGCCGCGGCGGATCGGCACGTCGAGCAGCCGGTTGTAGTAGCGGCACTCCTGGGACGGCGCGAGATCCCGGTGCGCGCGGACACAGCCCTCGCGGAATTTCTCCCGGGCGTCCTCGAGAGCCGCCGATGCAGTTGCCGTGTCCATGCCCAACAGACCGGCCGGTACGGTTATCGGTTCCGCCTCCACCTCGGCATGCCAGAGCAGGCTCTGGGCGAGCGCCGGAAGGCCCAGGAATGAACGCTCCGCGAGGGTGCGGTTTTCCGGTGTCAGGGACTTCGTGGCGCGCATACCGCGGCCGCCGGCCGGTTTCCCGAGGTCGGGGAGAACCTCCGCTATTCGGTCCTCCGCGGACCAGTTGGCGACCGTGTCGCGGACGGAGACCAGCAGGCGCGGCCGGATCGCGTCGGCCGTCTCGCCGAGGGCCACCCGGTCGAGGACCTGGTGGAAGGCGGCGGCCGCGACCATGTGCGCGACCGGCCCGGAGGCGGCCAGGCAGATGACCGCGTATTCCTGAACGGGCCGCCAGTGCCGGGCCATGAGCAGCGCGGCGGAGCGTGAGGCCTCGATGTCGGATCCGGCTCGCAGCGGGGCGGCGAGGGACTCGTCGGACTCCCCGGCACCACCGCCCGGAGGCGGAAACGGAGGGCGAGGCGGGTGGGGGGTCGGCACGGAGCGGATTCCTTTGGTGCGGTGGTGCGTACCTCTTCGGTGCGCCTGCGGGAGCGGGAATTCGCCGACGCGGTGACGGTCGCGTTCCTCAACTGTCGAATTGGACCCGGCCATTCCCCCCGCGCGGGCATTCACCCTCGCACAAGTCTCACACAAGCAACAAGGCACCCGTACAACATCGACAGCATTGACAGAAAGTCAGAAAGGCGCTGGTGGCTATTGCCCCTGCATGGCCCCATTCACCTTTCCACGCGCCCCGTGTGAACCGTGCGCACGCGGCGGCCCCGCGCGCACGGTCCCGGCCCGTCCGCACGGGTGGTCCACTGATGACCGGCCCTCCTCAAGAGGCCCCGCGCGGAACGGCGGCTCTTCCACGCGAAACAGGCCGCCGGCCCCGTTCCTCCCGCCCTCGGCCGGCGGCCCCGAGGAGCCGGGGCAGCCCTCTCACCTGCACGTCCGGGCAGGTGTCAGAGCTGCCAGGAACGGAGCCGGTCCGCCGCGGCGTAGACGTCGGCCTTGCCGCTCATCAGGTCGCGGGCGAGGTCGACGAGGGCGCCGTAGGGCGGGTCCATGCCGACGCCGCTGACGTACATGTAGGACACGGCGGTCGCGCAGGCGAACCGGGCGTTGGCCGAGGGCAGCGGCTTGAGCAGGGCGAGGGTGTGCAGCAGGGCGGCGGCCCGCCAGGCCGGGTCGGAGTCCACGCCGAGCCGGGGCGGATCGACCCGGTGTCGGGCGACCGCGGCGACCAGCGCGGAGAAGTCGTTGATGGTGGGCTGCTCCGGCAGGACTTCCTCATGGCGCTGGAGCAGCCAGGGCACGTCGATATGGATGACCGGCGGCATGGCTCAGGCGGCCTCGCCCTTCGCGGGCGGCTCGTCGTCGGGGAACGCGGCGGCGAACTCGGCGGCATGGGCCGCGAAGAAACGGCGGAATTCCTCCGCCCCTTCCTGCAGGGCCCGGTGCCGCGCGATGTCGGCGGCCGCCGCGTCACGGACGAGGGCCTTCATGGACGTACCGCGTTCCTTGGCTATCTGCCTCAGGTCCTCAAGTTCGCGGTCGCTGAACTCCACGTTGAGAGCTGGCATGCCCTTCACCGTACCGCGCGGGTACTCCACCGTAAATACCCGCAGGTCAAGACCATCTTGCCCAGGTACCCGACAGGGACGGACCGAGGCTTCGCCCGAGCCTCACGTGTCGAGGCGGCTGATCCGTACCGCGCCCGTGGTCTCCCCCGGGTGGGCGCCGGTCAGGGTCAGCCGGATCCGGGAGCCGCGGGCCGGGGTGAAGGTGATGACGGTCGGCGTGTCCGAGGCGGTGGCCCAGTCGACCACCGTGTCCCGCACCGCCCGGTACGCCGTGCCGTCCCAGACGGCCACGTCGACCGACGTGGGGAGGGCGTGGGTCGCGTCCACGGTGAAGGAGACCTCCACCCGGTCGAAGGTGCGGGCGCGCCCGTGGTCGACCGACACCCAGTCCGCGGTCCGGGCGCCGGCGAACGCGGGCAGCAGGGCGGTGGCCGACTTGGCGAAGGCGTTGGACCAGCCGGTGGCCGGGTCTCCGTCGAGCATGGCGGCCGGGAGGGTGTCCGGGCGGCCGGAGTAACCGGCGTCCGCGTGCGGGTAGTCCGGCGGGGAGGGGTGGTCCGGGCCGAAGTCGGGGGCGGGGGTGCTCGCCGCCGAGCGGGCGGGGGTGGTGTGCACGGTGACGGTGGCCTCGCGCAGCCCGTCCACCCGGGCGCTCACCGTGAGGGCGCCCGGCTCCGTACCGGAGCGGACGATGGCGAGTGCCTTGCCGTGAAAGGCGGTCCGGGTGCTCGCCTGGTAGCGCTCCGCGCTCTCCTCACGGCCGTTGTCGAGCCCGGCGAGCGAGCCGCCGGCCACGGCGAAGGAGATCAGGTGCTCGGCGTCGGGCACCACCACGCCGTGCGCGTCGACGATCTCCGCGGTGACGAAGACCAGTGAACGCCCGTCCGCGGCGAGGAACTTGCGGTCGGCGGTGAGGCGTACGGCGTGCGGGGCGGCGGCGGTGCGCAGGACGTCGGTCGCGACCACCCGGCCCGCGCGCCGGGCCACCGCCTTCAACTCACCCGCCCGGTAGGGCACTTTCCAGGTCAGATGCAGTTTGCCCGCGCTGCCGTTGGGGCTGGTGTAACTGCCGGGGTAGGGGCCGGAGGTGAAGGTCTTGTCGTCGCCGGTGGCCTCGGTGGTCTCCAGGTAGGTGCGGCCGTCGGTCGTGGTCTTGGTGTCGAACTCCCGCACCCCCAGGGACTCTCCGTTCAGGAACAGCTCGACCGCGGGCACGTTGGCGTACGCCCACACCTCGACCGTCTGGCCCTCCTCGTGGTTCCAGCTCATCGGCAGCAGGTGCACCATCGGCTCGCTCACCCACTGGCTGCGGAAGAGGTGGTACATGTCCTTCGGGAACCCGGCCGTGTCGACCGCGCCGAAGAAGGACGCCTTCACCGGGAACACGTCGTACGGCGTCGGCTCGCCGATGTAGTCGATGCCCGACCACAGGAACTGGCCCGCGAACCACTTCCGGTCCCGGTCCTTCTTGTGGCCGTACTCGCCGCTCATCGTCCAGGAGGACAGGTTGTTGTCGTAGGACGAGGTGGCCCGGCGGCCGGGGGTGTGGTTCTCCCCGGTGTTGAGGTGCTCCGGCTCCTGGTAGGTGCCGCGGGTCGAGGTCTCCGAGGAGGACTCGGACTCGAAGAGGAACAGGTGCGGGTAGGCCGCGTGCAGCGCGTCCACGGACCTGGCGGTGTTGTAGTTGAGGCCGAGTCCGTCGAGCTTGGCGAGCATCAGGTCGGCGGCGGAGCCCGCCTTCGGCACGCTGCGGTACTTGTCGGAGCCGATGACCAGGGGGCGGGTGTCGTCGGCGGCCCTGATGGCGGCGATGATCCGGTCGGCCATGGCGAGGCCGGCCGTGGAGGTGGAGTCGGGGATCTCGTTGCCGATCGACCACAGGACGACGGCGGGCGAGTTGCGGGCGGCGAGGACCATCTCGGTGGCGTCGCTCTCGCACCACTCGTCGAAGAAGCGGCCGTAGTCGTACCTGGTCTTGCCGGTCTTCCAGCAGTCGAAGGCCTCCACCATCATCACGATGCCGAGTTCCTCGCAGACCTCGATCATCTGCGGTGAGGGCGGGTTGTGCGAGGTGCGGAAGGCGTTGACGCCCATCGACTTCATGAGGGTCATCTGTCTGCGCACCGCGTCGGCGCTGATCGCCGCGCCGAGGGCGCCCTGGTCGTGGTGGAGGTCGACGCCCCTGATCTTGGTGGGCACGCCGTTGAGGGAGAAGCCCTCGTCGGGGTCGAAGCGGTAGGTGCGGATGCCGAAGACCGTGCGGAGGGTGTCGGTGGTGGTGCCGCCGACCCTGAGTTCGGTGTGCAGGGTGTAGCGGTGCGGAGCGTCCGTGTCCCACAACCTCGGCTTCCCGACGGTCAGTTCCTGGGTCGCGGTGGTCCCGGCGGAGCCGGTGACGGTGACCGTGGAGGAGGTACGGGCGACCGTGCGGCCGTCGGGGTCGGCGATGCGGGACAGGACCGTCACGTCCGCGCCCGCGCCGGACTCGTCGACGACGGCCGTGCGCACCCGGACCACGGCCCGTTCCTCGGTGACGTCCGGCGTGGTGACGTACGTCCCCCAACGCGCCACGTGCACGGGGTCGGTCACCACCAGCCGGGCCTCGCGGTAGACGCCGCTGCCCGAGTACCAGCGGCTGCTGGGCAGCCGGTTCTGCACCTTGACCGCGAGGACGTTCGCGGTGGCGCCGTCGGTGTGCAGCAGGTCGGTGAGGTCGAAGGCGAAGCCGGTGTAGCCGTAGGGATGGCGGCCGACCTCGGTGCCGTTGCAGTAGACGTACGAGTCCATGTAGACGCCGTCGAACTCCACCGAGATCCGCTGGCCGGCGCAGCCGGGCGGCAGGGTGAAGGCGAGCCGGTACCAGCCGAGACCGCCCGGGAAGAAGCCGGTGCCGCTGGTGGTGCCGTTCTCGGTGGTGGGGGTCTGTTCGATGCTCCAGTCGTGCGGTACGGCGACCTGCCGCCAGGCCGAGTCGTCGTACCCGGGGTCGGCGGCGGCCGCGTAGGCGCCGGTCGGGTCGGTGATCCCGCCCGGGTTGACCAGCGCGAACCGCCAGCCGTCCCGCAGGGCGACCGTGCGGCGGCCGGTGACCCGCGGGGACGTACCTGCCTCCGGGGCCGCCCAGGCGCCCGGGGCGCCCAGCAGGGCGCCGGCCGTCGGGGCCGCCGTGGCGGCTGCCAGAACCGATCTGCGAGTGACCGTCATGGTGCGGCTCTCCCTCATCAGGGCCCAGAACTACTCACAACTGATCGTGAACAAACAGATTCTGACGGGGTGACACTTGTGTCCGTCAAGGGTCCGGAGGCCACCGCCCGCCCCTTTCGTCCCGTCGGCCGGTCCGTGTTCGACACCCCGGACAGGCCTCGGTCCCGACCGGCCGACCGTCGTCACTTGCCGGTCACGGGAGAGTCCGAAGCACTACGCTTAACACGAGTGGTGCACCTGTTGACTGTGAGTGTGCGCTTGGGAGTGGCGAGATGAGCCGGGTCTATCCGTTCGACGATGCGGCGACGGCCCGGGCTGTCATCGGCGAGGACGGCACACTGACCGAGTGGAACGAGGGCGCGCAACGGCTCCTCGGCCACCCGGCGGAGGAGGTCGTGGGCCGGTCCGCGGCGCTGCTGCTCGCCGGGGACGTCGCACCGCGCGCGCCCGTCGGCACCCGTTGGGACGGCACCATCGAACTCCGCCACCGGGACGGCCGTACGGTCCCGGTCTGGCTGCTCGCGCACCACAGCACGGCGCGGGACGAACAGCCCGGCCACTGGCTGGTGGTCTGCCCGCTGGACGGCGGCGGGCCGCGCACCCCGGACGACCCGCTGGCGACGGCCGCGCTGACGCAGTCGCCGTGTGCCATCGCGGTCTACGACGACCAGCTCAGGCTGCGCCGGGTGAACGACGCGATGGCCGAGGTCATCGGGCTGCCCGAGGAGCGGATCCAGGGGCTCAGGGTCACCGAGATCGGCGGCAAGCCGGAGAGCACGGACCTGGAACGGAACATGCTCCGGGTGCTGGCCTCGGGCCGCCCGCTGGACGTGCAGACGTACATGCGCACCGGCGGCGAGGACCGGGCGCACGCCTGGCTGGCCCGGATGGCACCGATCACCGACGCCGGCGGACGCGTCCGGGGCGTGAGCCTGGCCGCCCACGACTTCACCGAGAACTACCTCGCCCGCGAGCGGCTCCAGCTGGTCAACGCGGCGAGCGTGCGCATCGGCAGCACGCTCGACGTCGTCCGTACGGCTCAGGAGCTGGCGGACGTCTGCGTCCCCGCGCTCGCGGACCTGGTCACCGTCGACCTGCTGGACCCGCCGGAGCACGGCGGCGACCTCCCGGCGCGGCTGGCCGCGCCGGTCACCCTGCGCCGCACCGCGCACCAGTCCGTGCTGCCCGGCATCCCCGAGGCGGTCCTCAAACCCGGGCAGACCGAGGTCTACCCGGCCTCCTCGCCGCAGGCCGACTCGCTGACCGCCGGGCACACGATCGTGGTCTCGGTGGCGTCCGGCGCGCTGGACCAGTGGCTGTCCTGGAACAAGGCCCGCGGAGAGCGGGTGCGCGAGTTCGGCGTGCACTCGTCGATGTCGGTGCCCATCCAGGCCCGTGGCACCACCCTGGGGGTCGCGGTGTTCAGGCGGCACCGGCGGCTCGACCCGTTCGGCCCGGACGACGTGCTGCTCGCCGAGGAGATCACGGCCCGGGCCGCCGTCTGCATCGACAACGCCCGCCGGTACTCGCGCGAGCGCGAGACCGCCCTGGCCCTGCAGCGCAGCCTGCTGCCCCGGACGCTGCCCCGCACCGCCGCCCTGCAGGCCGCCTCCCGCTATCTGCCGGCGGCGCGGGCGGGGGTGGGCGGCGACTGGTTCGACGTGATCCCGCTGTCCGGGCTGCGGGTCGCCATGGTCGTCGGGGACGTGGTCGGCCACGGTGTGCAGGCCTCGGCGACCATGGGCCGGCTGCGGACCGCCGTGCGCACCCTGGCCGACATCGACCTGGCCCCCGACGAGCTGCTCACCCATCTCGACGACCTGGTGCTCCGGCTCTCGGCGGAGCAGGGCGGCGAGGGCAGCCCCGGCGAGGTCGGCGCGACCTGCCTGTACGCCGTCTACGACCCGGTGTCCCGGCGCTGCACGCTGGCCCGCGCCGGGCATCCGCAGCCCGTCCTGCTGCGCCCCGGCCACCGCCCCCACCGCCTCGACCTGCCCGCCGGTCCCCCGCTGGGGCTTGGCGGGCTGCCGTTCGAGTCGGCCGAGGTGACGCTGGACGAGGGCACGGTCCTCGCGATGTTCACGGACGGGCTGATCACCTCCCGGCACCGGGACCCGGACACCGGCCGCCGGCTCCTGCACCAGGCGCTGGCGGCGTACAGCGACTCCCTGGACGAGATCTGCGACCGGATCCTGCACGCCCTGCTGCCGCCGGGCGGCGCGGCCGACGACGTGGCCCTGCTGCTGGCCCGCACCCAGGGCCTGCCGCCGTCCCGGGTGGCGTCCTGGGACGTCCCCGCCGACCCCGCCCTGGTCGCGCCGATCCGCAAGCAGGCCGTGGAACAGCTCGACGTGTGGAACCTGAGCATGGCCGCCTTCACGGCGGAGCTGGTGGTCAGCGAGCTGGTCACCAACGCCATCCGCTACGGCGCCCACCCCATCCGGCTCCGCCTGATCCACGACACGACGACCCTGATCTGCGAGGTCTCCGACTCCAGCCACACGGCCCCGCACCTGCGCCGGGCCAAGACCTGGGACGAGGGCGGCCGCGGCCTGCTGCTGGTGGCCCAGCTGACCCAGCGCTGGGGCACCCGACACACCGCGGAGGGCAAGACGATCTGGGCCGAGCTGTCCCTCCTCGAGGACGACATCGCCTAGGGCACGCCTAGGGCCTGTCCTGTCCCGGTCCCGGCCCCGGCCGCCGCCGGCCAGCCCGTCAGCCGGTCAGCCGGTCAGCCCGTCAGAACCACCAGCTGACGGGTCGCGCGGGTCATCGCGACATAGCGGTCCACGCCGCCCTCGACGCCGGTGCCGAAGTCCTCCGGGGCGACGAGGACGACCAGGTCGAACTCAAGGCCCTTCGCCAGCTCGGGGGCGAGCGAGGCGACCCGGGAGGACGGTGCGAAGCGGGGGTCGCCGATGACGCAGGCGACGCCCTCGGCGTGGGCGGCGAGCCAGGTGCCGAGGATCTCGTCCAGCTCCGCCACGGACCCGTGGACCACGGGCAGGCCGCTGCTCCGGATCGAGGTCGGCACGTTGGCGTCCGGAAGCACGGCCCGGATGACCGGTTCGGCCTCCGTCATGATCTCTTCCGGGGTGCGGTAGTTGATGCCGAGCGAGGCCAGGTCGATGCGGTCGAAGCCGACCCGTACCAGGCGTTCCCGCCAGGTCTCCGGGAACCCGTGCCGGGCCTGGGCGCGGTCCCCGACGATGGTGAAACTCCGGGACGGGCAGCGCAGCAGCAGCATCTGCCATTCGGCGTCGGTGAGTTCCTGGGCCTCGTCGACGACGATGTGCGCGAACGGGCCGGCCAGCAGATCCGGGACGGGGGTGGGCAGTTCGGACTCGTCGACCAGGCTGACCTTGGCGTCCTCGCCGCGGAGCATGATCACCAGGCCCTCGCCGTCGTCACCGTCGGCGCCGGAGTCGGCGGCGGCCCCGATCAGGTTGTCGACGACCTGCGCCATGCGCTCGCGCTGGGCCGCGAGGACGGCCTCCTGCCGCCGCATGCGCCGGTCCGCCTCCGGGTCGCCGAGCCGCTGCCGGGCCGCGTCCAGGAGCGGCAGGTCGGACACCGTCCAGGCCTGGGCGTCGGCGCGCTGGAGCCTGCGCACGTCGTCGCGGCCGAGCCAGGGGGCGCACAGCCGCAGGTAGGCGGGGACCGTCCAGAGGTCCCCGACCAGGTCGGTCGCCTCCAGCAGCGGCCAGGCGCGGTCGAGACCGTCGACCAGGTCCCGGTCCCGCCGCAGCGACCTGCCGAACTCCTCGGGCGTGACGTCGTCGCCGGCGTACTTGTCCAGGAGGATGGCGGCCAGTTCCGCCCAGATCTGGTCGCGTGCCTCGTTGTGCGGGGTGCCGGGAGCCGGGGCCCGGAACGCGTCGGCCCAGTCGTCGGCGGTCAGCCGGAGGTCGGCCCAGTCGGTCGTGACCGTCATCCCCGCGGCGGGCGGCTCCTCGTAGAAGCGGACGGCCGTCTCGATCGCCCGGACCATGTCCGCGGACGACTTGAGACGGGCCGCCTCCGGGTCGGCCTCGGCCGTCGCGGCGGCGCCCTCCTCGACGAGGTCCCGCAGGACGCAGGTCTGCACGCCCTCCTCGCCGAGGCTCGGGAGGACGTCGGAGACGTAGTTCAGGTAGGGCCGGTGCGGGCCGACGAACAGCACCCCGCCCCGGCGGTGGCCGAGTCGCGGGTCGGAGTAGAGGAGGTGGGCCGTGCGGTGCAGGGCGACGACCGTCTTGCCGGTGCCCGGGCCGCCGTCGACGACGAGGGCGCCGCGGGAGCCCGCGCGGATGATGGCGTCCTGGTCGGCCTGGATGGTGGCGAGCACGTCGCGCATCCGCTCCGACCGGTCGGCGCCCAGGCTGGCGATGAACGCGGACTGGTCGTCCAGCGCGGCGTGCCCGTCGAGGCCGTCGGCGGTGAACACCTCGTCCCAGTAGTCGCCGATCCGGCCGTCCGTCCAGCGGTACCGGCGGCGGCTGCGCAGCCCCATGGGGTCGGCGTGGGTCGCCGCGAAGAACGGTTCGGCCGCGGGTGACCGCCAGTCGATCAGCAGCCTGCGGCCCGTGCTGTCGGTGAGGCCGAGCCTGCCGATGTACACGGGCTCGGGGTCGTCGGTACCGACCATGCGTCCCAGGCAGAGGTCCAGGCCGAAGCGGCGCAGGGTGCGCAGCCGTCCGGTCAGCCGGTGGACCTCGTTGTCCCGGTCCATCGCGGCCCGGCCGGTGCCGCCCGGTGCCCTGAGCTCGGCGTCGAGGCGGTCGGACAGCTCGGCGATCGACTGTGCGAGGCATTCGGCCACGGCGGCGAGGTGCCGCTCGTCGTCGGCGATCAGGGCGGGGTCGGCCTTGGCGGCGAGCCGTTCGGGCAGGTCGAAGGCGCGGGTGGTCAGGGGGTTCAAGGCATCAGCTCCGTGGGGAGGCCGGGCGGCCGGGGGCGCGTAGGGCAGGGTGTCCGGAAGGGCCGGAAGAGGGGGGACGGATATGAAGGGCGGGGGCGGGGCCGGCGACCGTGATCCCAGAAGAGGGTAGGACCGGGGGGCTGGGACGGCGACCGTCGTCCGGAGCTCATGGCAGGTCGCGGTGCGTGGGAGACTGCCGGGCCGTCGTGGCTGGTCGCGCGGTCCTCCCCCAGCCTTCGGCCGGGGGTACCCCCAGCGCCCCTGAGGGGCGCCACGGTGGCCGTCAGGCGGTACGTCACGCCATGCTCAGGCCTCGTCCAGGAGCAGCCTGGCCGCGGTCGTCGCTCCGTCGGTGCGCATCGCGCCGGCCACGGCGGCCGCACGGATGCGGGTCCCGGGGGTGAGGGCGGCCGCGAGCGCGGCCGACAGGGAGTCGACGGACGGCACCGGGCCGTCGTGGGCCGCGCCGATGCCCAGTTCGGCCACCCGGGCGGCCCAGTGCGGCTGGTCGACGATCTGGGGGACGATCACCTGAGGCGCGCCGGCCAGGGCGGCGGTCGTCGTGGTGCCCGCCCCGCCGTGGTGCACGACGGCCGCCACCCGGCGGAACAGCGCCTGGTGGTTGACCTCGCCGGTCGTGAAGCAGTCGTCCTTGTCGTCGGACGGTGCCAGTTCCGCCCAGCCGTGCCCGACGAGTACCCGACGCCCCTGGGCGCGCACCGCCTCGACGGCCGTCCGGGCGGCGTCCGGCGCGCCGCGCAGCGCCATGCTGCCGAAACCGACGTACACCGGCGGCTCACCGGCGGCCAGGAACGCGGACAGGTCGTCGGGCAGCGGCCGTTCGTCCGGCAGGATCCACGCCCCGGTCTGTACGAGGTCGAGGTCCGTGAGGTCCTGCCACGGGCCCAGGACCGGGTCGGCCGCCAGCCATGCCCGGCCGGTGAGGACATGGTCGCGGACGTTGTCGACGGGCGGCAGGCCGAGCGCCGCCCGGCGGCTGTTGAGGGCCTCGCCGTACAGCGCGTTCACCCGCTCGCCGTCCACCTTCCACAGCGTCCGCAGGTCGGCGTCCGGTGGGGCCGGACGGCCCGGGCGCCCCGCCGGCGGGAAGTACGGGGACGGCATGCCGAACGGATGCGGGCAGGCGAACACGTAGCGGATGCCGAGCTGCTCCGTCACCGACCGGGCGCCGGCCGGCATCAGGCCGCTCGCCACCAGCGCGTCGCACCCCTCGGCCGCCGGGCCGACCGTGTCGAAGTGCGCGGCGACCAGCTCGGGCGCGAGCCTGAAGGCGTCCTCGGGCGACGGGTTCGGCCTGGTCACCAGAGCGCGTACGGACGGTCCGAACGGCACATGCGGGAGTCCCGCGCGGGCCAGCAGCTCCGTGAACTCCACGTCCGGCGGTGCGCACACCCGCACCTCGGCCCCGAGCGAGCGCAGCGCCGCCCCGAGTCCCGCGAGCGGCTCGACGTCCCCGCGCGACCCGTATCCCATCAAAAGCACACGCATGTAGCAGATCCCCCAAATACCGCGGTTCCTGGCTTCGGCCTGCGATTCTGCGGGACGAGGGGGGCCTTGCCGCAAGCCCCCCAGTGCGCTATAAGTTGAGAGTGGCAAGGAGTGGGTGAACTCCTCGCCCTATTTTTTTGCCGGGCGGGAATGCCCGGCGTCCCTTCCCCCTACGGCGCGCTCAGCCAGGGGCGGACCTGCTTGCGTGCCTCGTGCAGCCGGGACTTGAGCGTGCCCAGCGGGATGCCCACCCGCTCGGCGACCTCGGCGTAGTCAAGCTGGCAGATGTCCCGGTAGACGAGCGGCGCGACCAGCTGCGGGTGCTCCCGCTCCAGCCGGTCCAGCGCCTCGAGCAGATCGATCCTGGACCCGGCGATCACACTCGTCGTGCGCGGGTCGACGTGCTCGGTCGGTTCGATGGTCGCCGGCTGCTCCGCCGCCCGCCGCTTCAGGTCCCGGTACTTCTGCCGGGAGCAGTTGGCGACGACCGTGTACAGCCAGGTGCTGAAGCGGCTGCGGCCCTCGAACGTGGAGATCTTCCGGGAGATCTGGAGCAGTACGTCCTGGGCCGCCTCCTCGGCGTCCTCCCGGCACGGCAGGAACCGCCCGCAGCGTCGTACGACGTCGGGCCAGACCGCGGACAGCAGCTGGTTCAGGGCCACCTGGTCGCCGACGGCGGCCCGCCTGGCGAGGTCTTCGGTCAGCGCGGCGTCCGGCACGGGAGGTCCCCCTCGAAGTCGATCTCAGGACAGGCATGATAGTCGTATGCAACCCCTGGAGCGGATCGGCCGCTATCGCCTCGAACGGCGCCTGGGCACCGGTGCCTTCGGGACGGTCTGGCTCGCTTACGACGACCAGCTGGACGCCCCGGTGGCGGTGAAGGTGCTCGCCGACAACTGGTCCCACCGGCTCGACATCCACGACCGCTTCCTGTCCGAGGCACGGCTGCTGCGGCGGGCCGACTCGAAGCGGGTGGTGCAGGTCTACGACATCGGCGAACTCCCGGACGGGCGGCCGTACTTCGTGATGGAGTACGCCGACGCGGGCACCCTCGCCGACCTGCTCGGCGGCGGCCCGCTCCCGGTCCCCGACGCGCTGCGGCTGACCGCGCTGGCGGCGCGCGGCGCGGCGGACCTGCACGGGGCGGGGATCGTGCACCGGGACATCAAGCCGACCAACGTGCTGCTGCGCACCGCGCCGGACGGCACCCGGCGGGTGCTGCTGGCCGACCTGGGACTGGCCAAGAGCCTGGCGCAGGCCTCGGGGCTGACCCTGGCCGCCGGTTCCGCGGGATACCAGCCGCCGGAGCAGGCCCAGCCCGGCGAGGGCATCGACGCCCGCGCCGACGTCTACGCGCTGGGCGCGGTGGGCTACGAACTGGTCACCGGCACGGTGCCGGCGGCGCCCGGGCAGGTCGTCCGGCCGGAGCGGCTGCGGCCGGACCTCGGGGACGACGTGCAGCGGGCGCTGATGCGGGCCCTGGAGCCGGACCGGCAGCGGCGCTGGCCGACGGCGCAGGCCTTCGCGGACGAGCTGGACCGGCTGGCGGCGGCCGCGGCGGCCCGCCGGCCGCGGCGGCTCGACGGCGTCCGCCGGCGGCTCAACGTGGTCACGCTCACCCTGGCCGCGGTCCTGGCGGCCGGCGGCACGGCCCTCGCGGTCACGCTGGCGCAGCGGGACGGGACGACGAGCGCGGAGACGAAGGTCTCCGACTCCACCGGCCGGGTGGTGGCCGAGGTGCCGTCCGGATGGGCGGGCGAGCTGCGCGACTCCGGCTGGAACCCGCAGGCCCTGGGGCTGGCCGCCGGGCACGAGCCGGGTCTGGAGGTCGCCGACGACGTGTCGGAGTGGCAGGACCTGACGGCCGCGGTGAACGGCGTGTTCATCGGGGTGAGCGAGCACGGGGACGTCGCCGCCAAGGTGAACGCCCTGTCCCACACCGGCTGCCACTACGACGGCAGCCGCGCCTTCACCGGCACCGAGTGGAAGGGCCGGGTCCGCAGCTGGAGCGACTGCTCCGGAGCGGGCGGCTCGATCCAGGAGGCGGCCCTCGCCCCGGCCGGCGGGGACAGCCAGCCGCAGGTGTACGTGCAGGTGCGGCAGAAGGGCGCCGGCGACAAGACCGCCACGGACGGCATCCTCCGCTCCCTTCGGGTCACCTGACCCGGTGAGTTTCGGCGTGCCCCCGAACTTTTCCGCCGTTTCTCGCATCGGATGGGAGTGACGGCGCACGGAGCGCCTCGGGCACACCCGGCACGCGTGCCACGACATCCAGGAGTGTTGATCCACATGGCGCACACGTCCCAGTCCTTGCGGCGCGGGGCGGCCCTGCTCGCGAGCACGGTCGCCGCTCTGGGCCTCCTGACCGCCTGCGGCAACGGCGGTCAGGGCAAGTCCCCGGAGTCGGTGTCGGGCACGGCCGCGCCCGCGACCGGTAACGCGTCGAGTGCGGACAGCTCGGGCACCTCCGCCGTCCCGTCCGCCGACGGGTCCTCGCCGGCGTCGCAGACGGGTGCCTCGGCCACGGGCGGCGGTTCGTCGACCGGGGGCACCACGACCGGCACCGCCGCCGCGGCCGGCACCCGCTGCCACACCTCGGAGCTGACCGCCTCGGTGGGCACCGACAATCCGGGGGCCGGTCAGGAGAACTTCCCGATCGTGCTCACCAACAAGTCGGGCCGCACCTGCACCGTGCGCGGCTACCCGGGAGCAGCCTTCGTGAACGCCTCCGGCACCCAGCTCGGCCCCGACCCGCAGCGCGAGTCGGGCACCACGGCCACCACGGTCACCCTCAAGCCGGGCCAGAGCGCCTGGGCGGGGCTGACCTTCTCCAACCCGGAGATCAGCGGCGCCAAGACCGCGACGCCGGCCGCCCTGCTGGTCACCCCGCCGGACGAGAAGGACTCGTTGAAGGTCACCTGGAACAACGGCGCGGTCCCGGTGTCCGGGAACGCCTCCTCGGTGCGCCTGAACGTGTTCAGCGCCGGTACCGGCGTCTGACCACCCCCTGACCGGACCCCGCTGCCCACTCCCCCGGGCAGCGGGGTTCGTCATGTCCGGGCCACGACTGTCACAGGCGTGCAACACGCACGGCCGGCTCCGATCTTTTTCGCCGGACCGCCCATCGAACCCGTCGACCACACAGCAACTGGGCTCCACGAGGGGCCGGGACGACGGAATCGGGGACGGACATGAGCGGCATCTCTCGCAGGCGGGTGCTGACGGCGGGCGCGACGGCGGGGGCCCTGGGCGCGCTCTCCGCCTGCTCGAACGGCAACTGGACGCTGGGCGGCAGCAGTTCGGGCGACGGCGTCAAGGACGGCGGCACCAACGGCGGCGCGCCGGCCAAGCCGCTGAAGCTCATCGGCGACGGCTCCACCGCCGACACCGGCGCACAGCCGCACCAGCCGAAGCCGACCCGGATGGCGACCGGCAGCAAGCCCCCGCAGTTCGTGGTGTTCTCCTGGGACGGCGCGGGCGAGCTCAGCAACAAGCTGTTCTCCCGCTTCCGCAAGGTGGCCGCGGACCACGGCGCGAAGATGACGTTCTTCCTCTCCGGCATCTACACCCTGCCCGAGTCCAAGAAGGACCTCTACCGTCCCCCGCAGCACCAGGTCGGCGCCTCCGCGATCGGCTACCTCTCCGACCGGCACATCCACAACACGCTCCAGCAGGTGCGCGCCGCCTGGCTGGAGGGCCACGAGATCGGCACCCACTTCAACGGGCACTTCTGCGGCTCCGACGGCGTGCGCAACTGGTCCCCCGCCGAGTGGCGCAGCGAGATCGACCAGGCCATGGACTTCGTCACCAAGTGGAAGACGAACACCGGCTTCACCGACCTGGAGCCGCTGCCCTTCGACTACCGCAAGGAGCTGATCGGCGGCCGCACCCCGTGCCTGGAGGGCCAGGCCAACCTGCTGCCCACGGCCGCCGCGCTCGGCTGGAAGTACGACGCCAGCTCCCCCGGCGGCCTGCAGATCTGGCCGACCAAGGTGCAGGGCAACCGCATCTGGGACTTCCCGCTGCAGTCCATACCGTTCTCCGGGCACTCCTTCCAGGTCCTGTCGATGGACTACAACATGATGTACAACCAGTCCGCCGGTAACCCGCTGGGCGACAAGACCCAGTACGACGCCTGGCGCACCCAGGCCCGCGACACCTACGTGGCCGGCTTCGAGCGGGCGTACTCCACCAACCGGGCGCCGTTCTTCATCGGCAACCACTTCGAGCGCTGGAACGGCGGCATCTACATGGACGCCGTCGAGGAGGCGATCGGCAAGATGGCCGAGTACGACGACGTGCGCTTCGTCTCCTTCAAGCAGCTGGTGTCGTGGCTGGAGGCGCAGGACCCGGCGGTGATCCGGAAGCTGCGCACCCTGAACCCGGGGCAGGAGCCGGTGGGCGGCTGGGGAGAGTTCCTGGGCGCGGCGGGTACCCGGACCTCGTAACCGGGTCCGTCTGCCGTCATCTGCTTTCATGGGCGGGCCGTACTTGATCACACCTCCGAGGAACGCGCCCTGAACACCCCGCTCGCCGAGACCCTGTCCGTCCTCCTGCTCGCCGCCGTTCTCGCCTGGGCCGTGATCCGGCCGCGCGGCTGGCCGGAGGCGGTGCTGGCCGTACCGGCGGCGGGGATCGTCGTCGCCACCGGCGCGATCTCCCTCGACCACGCGCGGGCGGAGGCCGAGCAGCTGGGCCCGGTCGTCGGTTTCCTCGCCGCCGTCCTGGTGCTGGCCCACTTCTGCGACGTGGAGGGCCTGTTCCAGGCCTGCGGGGCGTGGATGGCCCGGTGGTCGGGCGGGCGGCCGGTGCGCCTGCTGACCGCGGTGTTCGCGCTGGCGTCGGTGATCACGGCCGTACTCAGCCTGGACGCGACGGTGGTGCTGCTGACGCCGGTGGTGTTCGCGACGGCGGCCCGGTCCGGGGTGCGGGCCAAACCGCACGTCTACGCCTGTACGCACCTGTCCAACACGGCCTCGCTGCTGCTGCCGGTGTCCAATCTGACGAACCTGCTCGCGTTCGCGGCGAGCGGGCTGAGCTTCACCCGGTTCGCGGCGCTGATGGTGCTGCCCTGGCTGGTGGCGATCGGCGCCGAGTACCTGGTGTTCCGCCGGTTCTTCGCCCGTGACCTGTCCTCGGCGGCCCCGGGCTCCGCGGATCCCGGCGAGCCGCCCCGGCTGCCGGTGTTCGCGCTGGTGACGGTGGCCTGCACCCTTGCCGGGTTCGTGCTCACCTCGGCGGTCGGCATCGACCCGGCGTGGGCGGCGTGCGCGGGCGCCCTGGTCCTGGCCGGGCGGGCGCTGCTACGGCGGCAGGCGACCCCGCTCGCTGTGGTGAAGGCGACCGCGCCCGCGTTCCTGGCGTTCGTGCTGGCGCTCGGGATCGTGGTGCGGGCGGTCGTCGACAACGGCCTCGCGGACGCCCTCGGCCATGTGCTGCCGGACGGGACCGGTCTCCCGGCACTGCTCGGCATCGCCGCACTGGCCGCCGTCCTGGCGAACGTCGTGAACAACCTGCCGGCGGTGCTGGTGCTGCTGCCGCTGGCCGCGCCGGCCGGGCCGGGCGCGGTGCTGGCGGTGCTGCTCGGGGTGAACATCGGACCGAACCTCACCTACGCCGGGTCGCTCGCGACGCTGCTGTGGCGCAGGATCGTGCACCAGCACGACCACGGGGTGGACCTCGGGGAGTTCACCCGGCTGGGGCTGCTCGCGGTGCCGGCCGCGCTGTGCGGTGCGGTGGTGGCACTGTGGGGGGCGCTCCAGGTGGTCGGGACCTAGTCGGAATGCGGTGGCGATCTGGACGGGAGGCCATGGACATGCGGGTGATCGTCTGGCTGGTCGAGGGGACCTGGCCCGCCTGTGTGGACGCGGCGCGCCACTACGCGCGGGACGCGTCCGAGGTGGTGCTGCTGCACGTGGCCGAGCCGGGGGTGGCCGGGCTCGCGCACGGCGCCTTCTCGGGGCTGCTGGGCCGGGCCGGGTCGGAACCGGACCCGGAGCGGCGGCTGGTGGAGCTCGGCGGGGCGTCGGGGGCGGAGTTGCTGGCGGCGGCCGAGGCCCGGCTGGGGCGGCCGTGCACCCGGCTGGAGCGGGTCGGCCGGGTCGAACGGGAGGTGGTGGCCGCCGCCGGCGACGCCGGCCTGCTGGTCCTGGCCCGGGACGGCGACCGGTCCCGGCTCGGGCCGCACAGCCTGGGCAAGGCCGCGCGGTTCGTCGTCGACCACGCGCCCTGCCCGGTGCTGCTGGTGTGGCCGGAGGGTGCGCCGGACCTGACGACGATGCCGCCTGCGCCGCCGCACCCCTGAGCCCGCGCGGGCTCAGTGCCCGTGGTGGCCCCCGCCGCCGTAGCCGCCGTCGTAACCGCCGCCGTAGCCACCGCCGCCGTACTGGCCGTCCCCCGGGCCGTAGCAGTAGCCCGGGTACTCGACGCACGGGTCGTAGCTGGGGGCGCTCGACGGCGTCGGCTGCGCGGTCGTCTTCGACGCCGACGGGGTGGGCGTCGGCGTGGGCTTCGCGGACTTGGTGGTCGGGGTGGCGGCCGCGGTCGGCGTCGGGGTGGTGTCGGCGTCCCAGTTGACGATCTGCATCTGCAGGTCGGGCTGGGAGGTGTCCATCACCCAGCGCTGCGAGCTGACGTTCGCCCGGGTCTTGACCACGAGGGCACCGCCGCCGTCGGTGGCGGCGGGTGCGAGCGCCAGGTCCTGGTCCCAACGGGGCACCAGCGCGCCCTGGAGGGTGAAGTCGTAGTGGACGCTCTTGCCGGCCTTGGACCCCGTCGTGGCCGTGCACGGGGCGAGCTGCACGGAGTAGCCCAGGTGCGAGTCGAGGCACAGGTCGGGTGCGGCGGCGTTGCGCAGCAGTCCGTCGCCCTCGTACGTCCACTGCTGGCTGGCGACCGAGGAGCACTCGGCGAGCTCGGTCT
The DNA here is from genome assembly GCF_042721035.1 of Streptomyces sp. NPDC058464. Classification (NCBI taxonomy): domain Bacteria; kingdom Bacillati; phylum Actinomycetota; class Actinomycetes; order Kitasatosporales; family Streptomycetaceae; genus Streptomyces; species Streptomyces sp. NPDC058464. The sequence continues at coordinate 138,244 of NZ_JBHXMA010000020.1, read as the reverse complement.
CGGCGCCCTTGACGGCCTTCTTGCCGACCACGCCGATACAGAGGCCGGAGGCGATGTTGTGCAGCCGGCCGCGCAGGGTGCCCTGCGTGGTCCGGCTGGTGCCGATCCAGGACGGGCCCGAGGTGGCTTTGCCGGCCGTCGTGGCGGACGGCTTGGCGCCGGCCGAGGTGCCGCCGTCGCCGGAGCCGAGCACCGACCAAAGCACCAGCGGTATCACGACCAGACCGCTCACGGTGGCCACGGCCACGGTGAGGTTGCGGCGCCGTACCCGGCGGGCGGCCCGCTGCTGGGCGCGGCGGGAGGCGACGGGGTGCACGACCACGTCCTTGCCCGGGGCGGCCGGCGGCACGAACGCCTCGCCGCCCGTGAAACCCGCGATGGGCGCGGCCGCGGGCTCGGCCAGCTGCTCGGCCGGGCCGGCGGCACGGGACTCCATGTAGGCGCGGGCGCCCCAGCCGAGCACGGCCTCGGCGAGGGCGATGCCGAGTCCGCCGTTGAACTGCTGGAGCTGGTCGGCGGTGTACCGGCAGTGCTTGCAGCCGTTCAGGTGCTGCTGGAGGTCCCGGTCGATGTCGACCCCGCCGCGCCGGAAGGTCACGTCGATCATCCGGACGTAGCGCTGGCACTCGTCCTCGTGGGCGAGTTCGCGGTGCACCTGGAGGCACTCCTCGCGCATCCGCTCACGGGCCCGGCGCAGTTCGACACGCGCGTCCTGCTCGTCCAGGCCCAGCAGTGCGGCGGGGGCCGCCAGGGGCTCCGACTCGACCTCGGTGTGCCACAGGGCGGTCCGCGAGGACGGGGTCAGCCGCTGGAAGGCGCGGGAGAGCAGCCGCCGGTTCGCGGGCGGGAGCAGCCGGGAGGCGGCCCGCTCGCCCTTGCCGACGCGCAGCTGGGGGTGGAGCAGTTCGCCGCGGCCGTCGTTGTCCCATTCCGCGGCGATACGGCGGACGGTGACAAGGAGCTGGGGGCGCCAGGCGGCGGTGGGACCGGCCTGGCGGAGGGATTCACCGAAGAGTCTGGTGAATGCGGCGGTGGTGAGCATTCCCGCGCCGCGCGTCCCGTCGGTGCACAGACGGGCGTAGGCGAAGGCCGCTTCCCAGTGCCGGTCGAGAAGTTCTCCGACGGGGTGCAGGGCGGGGGCGGTGCCGGTCCACTGCTTGAGCTCGGCGCTGAGCTGCTCGTCGGTGACGTCGAACGGCCGGGCGGGGGTAGGGGAATTCCCCAGGCCTGCGTCATTCACGGCGGCATTTCCTTCCAGACGCAACGCGGGAATCGGCCCATACCGACTGGTATGCGACCGGTATGCGACCCGGCCGACACCGAGGCCGGATGGGCTTGTTGGGGGGTTCGGCACGCGAACGTCCGCCGTCGGCAGCTCTTTTGAAGCGTGGGGGGCGTACGGGAGCGGCCTCGCGCATGCGGTGGTGAAAATAATTGTCCGCATGCCGACACGGCACACCTTTGCACAGGCCAGCAGGGCAGAACAAGGGATCTCGGGGTTTTGCGCATTGCCCGGAGGTTGCGGTAATTTGACGAAACGTCAATGAGGGAGTCCGCGCGATGTCGCTGTATCGACATCGCAATTGGCGCGGGGATTCGGGGCCGACCGCCCCGGTATCGACAGAAACCATTGAACCACGGCCCGACCTGCACAGGCGGCCCGGCCGCCGGCTCCCGTGAAACCAATAGCCGCAGACATTAGAGACGCCCACCGGAGCGGTGGCCGGCGGGCGGGACACCGTGCTTTTCTCGGAGAACCCGGTTGAAGTGGAACGGGCAGGGAATTCCGGACGCGACGGCGAACGCGCGGACCGGGTGAGCGTGCCAGGTCCAGGACACCGGACCGAGGAGGGCGGGCATGACGGCCACGGGCATCGACAGCACCAACCTGCGGCAGTTCGAGGAGGACGGCTTCACCGTCGTACGGGGCCTGTTCGGGCACGACGAGATCGACGGGCTGTGCGCGGAGTTCGCGGCGCTGCACGCGGCGGGGCGGGTGGTGCCGGGGCACTTCGAGCCGAAGCCGACGGCGGATCCGCTGCACCGGTATCCCCGGGTAATGCAGCCCCACGAGATCAGCGCGCTCGCGCTGCGGTTCCTGCTGGACCCGCGGCTTCGGGTGATCCTGGAGGCGCTGTTCGGGGAGGAGGTGCTGGCCGCGCAGAGCATGTTCTACTTCAAGCCGCCGGGGGCCCGGGGGCAGGCGCTGCATCAGGACAACTTCTATCTGCGGGTCGAGCCGGGGACCTGCGTCGCGGCGTGGGTGGCCTGTGAGGCGATCGACCGGGAGAACGGCGGCCTGGAGGTGGTGCCCGGGACGCATCGGATGGATCTGTTCTGCCCGGAGGAGTCGGATGCGGAGCTGTCGTTCGCGCGGGAGTACGTGGCACCGCCGGAGGGGCTCGCGGCGGTGCCGGTCGATATGGGGCCGGGGGACGTGCTGTTCTTCAACGGGAGCCTGGTGCACGGGTCCCGTCCGAACCGCTCCGGCGGGCGGTTCCGGCGATCGTTCATCGGCCACTACGTGGGGCGGTCGGCGGAGCGGATCGGTGCGTATTACCGGACGTTGTCCATGGGTGGGGAACCTGCTCCCTTGCTGAAGAGCGAAGGGGGTGGTCCGTGCGGTACGGAGCGGCCGTGATTCGACTGCGGGTGCGTGGGGGCTTGTCGCGCAGTTCCCCGCGCCCCTAAAAGCCAGAGGCTGACGCGCGCCTCAGTGGCCGGAGATCGGATGGGGGCCGTAGGGCTGCTGTAGCTCTTCCAACTCCTTGTCGCTGAGCTCCAGTTCGACGGCCGCCACCGCATCTTCGATGTGGTTGGGCTTCGACGCTCCGATGATCGGGGCCGTCACCGCGTTCTGGTGGAGGAGCCAGGACAGGGCCACCTGGGCGCGCGGGACGCCACGGTCGTCGGCGATGCGGGTGACCGCCTCGACGATCGCGCGGTCGCCCTCCTGGTAGAGGCGGTTGCCGAAGTTGTCGTTGGCGCTGCGCTCGGTGACCGTGCCCCAGTCGCGGGTGAGACGGCCCCGGGCCAGCGGGCTCCACGGCAGCACGCCCACGCCCTGGTCGGCGCAGAGCGGCAGCATCTCGCGCTCCTCCTCGCGGTAGAGGAGGTTGTAGTGGTTCTGCATGGAAACGAACTTCGTCCAGCCGTTCCGCTCGGCCGTGTACTGAGCCTTGGAGAACTCCCAGGCGTACATCGAACTCGCCCCGATGTAGCGGGCCTTGCCCGCCTTGACGACGTCGTGCAGCGCCTCCATCGTCTCCTCGATCGGAGTGGCGTGATCGTAGCGGTGGATCTGGTAGAGGTCGACGTGGTCGGTGCCGAGTCGGCCGAGGCTGTGGTCGATCTCGGAGAGGATCGCCTTGCGGGACAGACCGCCGCCGTTGGGGCCGGGGCGCATCCGGCCGTGCACCTTGGTGGCGAGGACGATCTCGTCGCGCCGGGCGAAGTCGCGCAGCGCCTTGCCGACGATCTCCTCGCTGGTGCCGTCCGAGTAGACGTTGGCGGTGTCGAAGAAGTTGATGCCGGCCTCGAGCGCCTGCCGGATCAGCGGGCGGGACGCCTCCTCGTCGAGGGTCCACTCGTGGGTGCCGCGGTCGGGCAGGCCGTAGGTCATGCAGCCCAGGCAGATCCTGGACACGTCCAGACCGGTGCGGCCGAGCTTCACGTACTCCATCGTTGTCTCCCACCGTCGAGATCACGTCGTACAGAGGCGAGCGTACGTCGGGCGTCCGCCCGGCCTCCTGTCGTGGCGGTGGTTATCGGACGCCGTCAGGGCCGCTCCAGCAGGTCCAGCGCGCGTTCCCAGGCGAACTCGGGGCGGGGGCCGTCCGCTTCGGCCGCACCGGCGTAGGGGTCGCCGAAGCGGACGCCGAGCGCGCGCAGCCGGGTCAGGCTCTCCTGGTAGGCGGGGTGGGCGGCCAGCGCGCCGGCGACGCAGGGCAGGACGGCGATCGGGACGCCGAGCCCCAGGGCCTCGCAGAGGGTGCCGACGGCCAGGGTGTCGGCGAGCCCGGCGGCCCACTTGTTGACGGTGTTGAAGGTGGCGGGGGCGACCACGACGGCGTCCGGCGCGGGGAAGGGGCGCGGGTCGGAGGGCCGGCGCCAGGCCGACCGGATCGGGCGTCCGGTGCGCGCCTCGGCGTCGGCCGTGTCGAAGAAGCCGTTCATGGCGACGGGCGTGGCGATGACCCCGACCTCCCAGCCGCGCTCCTGGGCCGCGGTGATGAGCCTGCCGACGTCCGCGGCGATGCCTGCGGCACAGACGACCAGGTAGAGGAAGGGCTTGCGGGGCTCATCGGTCATCCGGGAACCCTATGCGGGCGCTACCGGAGCGGGAAGGACAGGCCTCGCTCGGACTCCGGGCGCGGACCGTGGATGCGGCGCTCGTGCTCCTCGATCGGCACGTCGTTGATGCTGGCCTCGCGCCGGGTCATGAGTCCGTGCCCGTCGAACTCCCACAGCTCGTTGCCGTACGACCGCCACCACCGGCCGTCCGCGTCGTGGCACTCGTACTGGAAGCGGACGGCGATCCGGTTGCCGTCGAAGGCCCACAGGTCCTTGCGGAGCGCGTAGTCGAGTTCCCGGGCCCACTTGGCGGCGAGGAGCTCGACGATGGCGGCGCGGCCGGTGACGAAGGTGTCGCGGTTGCGCCAGACCGAGTCCTCGGAGTAGGCGAGCGCCACCCGTTCGGGATCGCGGGTGTTCCAGGCGTCCTCGGCGGCCTGGACCTTCTGGACGGCGGTCTCCCGGGTGAAGGGGGGCAGGGGCGGACGGTCGGCCATGGTCTCCTCCTCGATTCAGGGAGAACGCGCGTTCTCCCGGTCGCTGCTACCGTAGGAGAACGCACGTTCTCTCGTCAAGGAGTGGCCCATGGACAGCGCGGTCGCGCGTGAACAGGCTCTGGACGCCGCCGAGCGGCTGTTCTACGGGCGCGGGGTGCAGTCCGTCGGCATGGACGACATACGCGGCGCCTCCGGCGTCTCCCTCAAGCGGCTCTACCAACTCTTCCCCGCGAAGGAGGAGCTCGTCGCGGCCTATCTGGAGCGGCGGGACGTGCGCTGGCGGCAGCGGCTCGCCGAGCACGTCCGGCGGCACGAGGACCCGCGGGAACGGCTGCTCGCGGTCTTCGACTGGCTGGAGGGGTGGTTCGGGGAGGCGGACTTCCGGGGGTGCGCCTGGATCAACGCGTACGGCGAGCTCGGTGCCACCTCCCCGCGGGTGGTGGACCGGGTACGGGGTCACAAGCAGGCCTTCCGGGACTACCTCGCCGAGCTGGTGGCCGACGCCGGCCTGGACGCCGCGCTCACCGGGCCGCTCTTCCTGCTCGCCGAGGGGGCGATGGTCACCGCGGGCATCACCGGGAGCACGGAGGCCGCGGCGGAGGCCCGCGCGGCGGCCCGGGTGCTGTTGCGCGCCGGGTGAGGTCAGCCGACGGCGGCGAGCCGCGCGAGCCTTTCGCGGGCCTCGGCGAGGGCGGCCGCGGCCTCCTCCTCCCGCCCGGCCAGGAAGGGCAGCACGTCGACGCGGGTCAGCTCGGCGGCGACCGGGTGGCGGCCTACGAGGTGGTCGCCGACCCGGCACGACTGCGCGGGCTGGAACTGGCGGTGCTCGACGTGCCGGTGGCCGCTAGCCCGTCGGTTCCTTCACCGTGATGGCGTGCACCGGGCAGGCCCGGGCCGCCTCCTTGACCAGCGGGTCGCCGCCGCCGTCTTCCATGCCGGGGAGCAGGGTGCTGAAGCCGTCGTCGTCCTGGGTGAAGACGTTCGGGGCGGTCAGGGCGCACTGGCCGGCGCCGATGCAGACGTCCTGGTCGATCTCGATGTGCATGGCAGGAGCCTCTTACCAGGTCACGGGGAGTTCCAGCATCCCCTGGATCGTGTCGCCGGGTTTGAAGGGGATCTCCTCCGGCGGTGCGGCGAGCCGCAGGTCCGGGAGCCGCTCCCACAGGGTGCGCAGGGCGATCTCCAGCTCGGTGCGGGCCAGGTTCTGGCCCAGGCACTGGTGGATGCCGAAACCGAAGGCCACGTGGTGGCGGGCCGGGCGGTTCCAGTCGAGGGTGTCGGGGTCGTCGTACACGGACTCGTCGCGGTTGATGACGGAGGTCGCGAAGAGCACGCCGTCGCCCTTGCGGATGGTGGTGCCGTCCACCTCGATGTCCTCCAGGGCGACGCGCAGCAGCCCGTCGGCGATGGACAGCATCCGCATGAGTTCCTCGACGGCGGCGGGCACCAGCGCGGGGTCGGCGCGCAGTTCGGCGAGCCGCTCGGGCTGCTGGAGCAGGGTGAAGGTGCCGAGCGAGATCATGTTGGCGGTGGTCTCGTGCCCGGCGACCAGCAGGATGAGGGCGAGCGAGACGACCTCGGCACGGTCGAGGGCGCCGTCGCGCAGTCGTTGGTGGACGAGGTCGTCGAGGACGCCGTCGCCGGGGGCCGCGTCCCGGCTCTTCAGGTCGGCCAGGTCGCCCAGGTAGGCCTCCAGCTTCTCCCGCGCGTCCAGGGAGTCGGCGGGCTCCGGACCGCGCAGCAGCCGCCGGGACTGCGCCTCGAAGAACTCGTGGTCCGCGTAGGGCACGCCCAGCAGGTCACAGATGACCATGGACGGCACGGGCAGGGCGAAGGAGCTCACCAGGTCGGCGGGCGGTCCCTCGGCGATCATCTTGTCCAGCAGCTCGTCGACGATGCGCTGGATGGCGGGCCGCATCCCGGTCGCCCGTTTGAGGGTGAAGTCCGGGATCAGCATGCGGCGCTGGGTCTGGTGCTCGGGATCGTCGAGGCCGAGCAGGGCGACCTGGCGGCGCTCCCGGGCCACCGCGAACCGGGCGTTCGGCATCGGGAAGTCCTCCCGCCGGCGGTCGCTGGAGAGCCGGGGGTCGGAGAGCAGCGCGCGGGCCGCGCCGTGGCCGGTCACCGCCCAGGCGGTGCGGCCGTCGTAGAGACGGATGCGGGCCAGCGGGTTTCCGTCCCGCAGCGGGTCGTAGCCGGTGGGTGGGTGGTAGGGGCACGTGCGGTCCTGCGGCCAGGCCACAGGTTCGGCCGGGTGGGCAGGATCGATGGGTTCCGTCACGCCCGTCAGTTCGTTCATGGAAGACCTCGCAGACGAATGTCGTACGTCGTGCCGATCTTCATTAGATGCCCGGGGCACCCATGGGACGACCGCAAGTTCAGCCAGATCGGTGAATCGGGTGATCTGGCCGAACCGCACGCGGTCGGGGGACGGTTCCGCGCCGAAATTCGCTTGCCGGTGCGGCGACGCGGGCCCCAGGATCTGCGCATGAACACTCCTGACGCCGTTGTGCCGCTGACCACCGCGACCGTCCGTCGGGTGCGGGTCCAGCAGCAGCCCGGGCGTCCCTGGAGGCCCGAGCCCGCACGCGCGTGACGGCCGCGCTCGTCGCCGGCCTGCTTGCCGGGTACGGGATCGCCGTCCCGGTCGGTGCGGTCGGCACATATCTAGTGTCCCTCACGGCTCGCACGTCACTGCGGACCGGCGCCTGCGCCGCGCTCGGCGTCGCGAGCGCCGACGGCCTGTACGCCCTGCTCGCCGCGGTCGGCGGGGCCGCGCTGGCGGCGGCGCTGCTGCCGGTGCTCGGGCCGCTGCGGCTGGTGTCGGCGCTGGTGCTGGTGGGGCTCGCCGTGCGCGGTGCGACGGTCGCGCTGCGCCAGTTCCGGGAGCGGCGGCTCACGACCAGGGAGGAGCGGCCGGTACCCGGCCCCGGGCGGGCGTATCTCGGCCTCCTCGGGATCACGCTGCTCAACCCGACGACGGTGATCTACTTCGCGGCCCTGGTGGTCGGCACGCGGTCCGCCGATCCGGTACGGCCGCTGGAGCAGGGCGTCTTCGTCCTCGCGGCCTTCGCCGCCTCGGCGAGCTGGCAGCTGCTGCTGGCGGGCGGCGGCGCGCTCCTCGGCCGGGGCCTGACCGGCCACCGGGGCCGCCTGGTCACGGCGCTGCTGTCGAGCTGCGTGATGCTGGGGCTGGCGGCCCGGATGGCGCTGTCACCGGGCTGACCGCCCGTGCGCCCGGGGCTCGGGACACGGGCGTGATCGCGTCACGGGGGCGGTGTCGTATGGATGATCCGGGGCACTCCCGGTGTTGAATCATGCCGTCAGTCATGGAAGCGAAGAGGGGACGGACCTCATGCCTCTTGAGGGCGAGTACGAGCCCAGCCCGGCCGCATGGGTGCGCGAGCAGGTCGAGCTGTACGAGAGCTCGGGCGGGAAGGAGGGCACCACCCTGATGGACACCGGGCTGCCCGTCATCCTGCTCACCACCCTGGGGGTGAAGAGCGGGAAGATCCGCAAGACTCCGCTGATGCGGGTGGAGCACGACGGGAAGTACGCCTTGGTCGCCTCCCAGGGCGGTGCGCCCAAGCATCCGGTCTGGTATTTCAACGTCAAGTCGCACCCGCTCGTCGAGCTCCAGGACGGGCCGGTCAAGCAGGACATGGCCGCCCGCGAGGTCACCGGTGCGGAGAAGGCCGAGTGGTGGGAGCGGGCCGTCGCGGCGTACCCGCCGTACGCCGACTACCAGAAGAAGACCAGCCGGGAGATCCCGGTGTTCGTACTGGAGGCGCAGTAACGGGGAACTGACGATTCCGGGAATCCATTCCGGCCGGGGACCGTCGGAATTTAGAAAAATCTGTTTCCGGAGGGCATGAACCGGCTTCGGGCCGGGCAGCCGGATAACAGGCCCCGCCGCGTTCCCCCGTCGCGGCGGGGCTTTCATGTGCCTTCGCCTGCCTCCTGCCGCCCGAGCGCCACGAACCCCCCGTTCGCGCCGACAGGGGCCGATCACTCCGTGCGAGAAGCGGAAATGCGGGAACGCATTCCGCAGAGCCCCCGGTCGACCGCGGGCGGCTCCCGAGCAAGGAGGACGCATGAGCGGCGGCGACGGCAACAGCGAGCTGGGACACAAGGCGTTCAGCCGGTCCCCCAGCCACTTCACGGACCGGATCACCGCGGACGGGCGGGACGGCTGGCCGGTGGCGGCCGGACGCTACCGGCTGGTGGTCAGCCGCGCCTGCCCGTGGGCGAGCCGGGCGGTGATCTCCCGGCGGCTGCTCGGCCTGGAGGACGCCCTGTCGCTCGCCGTCACCGACCCGATCCAGGACGACCGCAGCTGGCGCTTCACCCTCGACCCCGACGGCCGTGACCCGGTACTCGGCATCCGGTACCTGAGCGAGGCCTACGACCGCCGGGAGACCTACTACCCGGGCGGGGTGAGCGTGCCCGCCGTCGTGGACGTGCCGAGCGGGCGGCTGGTCACCAACGACTACCAGCGGCTGACCCTGGACCTGGCCACCGAGTGGACGGCACTGCACCGGGACGGCGCGCCGGAGCTCTACCCGGCGCGGCACCGGGACGAGATCGACACGGTCATGGCGCAGGTGTACGAGGACGTCAACAACGGGGTGTACCGGGCCGGGTTCGCCCACGGGCAGGAGAAGTACGAGGAGGCGTGCGCGGGGGTGTTCCGGCGGCTGGAGCTGCTCGCCGGGCGGCTGGCCGGGCAGCGCTACCTGGTCGGGGACACCCTCACGGAGGCCGACATCCGGCTGTTCACCACGCTGGTGCGGTTCGACGCCGTCTACCACGGCCACTTCAAGTGCAACCGCTTCAAGCTCACCGAGAACCCGGTGCTGTGGGCCTACGCGAGGGACCTCTACCAGACGCCGGGATTCGGTGACACCGTCGACTTCGACCACATCAAGCGGCACTACTACCAGGTCCACACCGGGATCAACCCGACCCGTATCGTGCCCCTCGGCCCGGATCTCGCCGGGTGGCTGACGCCCCATCACCGGGAGGAGCTCGGTGGCCGGCCCTTCGGGGACGGGACGCCGCCCGGCCCGGTGCCGGCGGACGAGGAGGTCGCGGTCGCGGGGCGGCCCTGAGAACGCGGAGGCAGGCATGGCCAAGCGCAGGAAGAAGCTGAAACTCCCGCTCGTCTACGCACCCGTCGGCCTGGTGCTGAGCTGGGCCGGCGGGGCGCTGGGCGCACTGGCCTTCCGCCGGACCTGGCTGGCGCTGCGCGGTGAGGAGGACGCTCCGGACGCCCTGGACCGGGACCGCGGCTGGGGCGAGGTGCTGCTGGCCGCGGCGGTCCAGGGCGCGGTCTTCGCGGTGGTGCGCAGCGCCGTGGACCGCACCGGCGCGACGGCCATAGAGCGCTCCACCGGGGTGTGGCCGACGGCCGGCAAGGGCGGCCGGGACCAGGTGGGCCCAACGGGGGCGGGGCCCGACGCGGCGTGACGGAGCGCCCGGCCGGGCCGGTGTGACCGCGCTCCTCGTACGGCCCGGCCGGGCGCCTCTCTCCGGTCGGCGGATTCAGCCGCCCGCCGGGCGCTTCCCGGCGCGCAGCTGCGCGAGCCGGGCCTCGGCCGCTGTCAGCAGCAGGTCGAGCGCGGCGGGGTAGGAGCTGTCCCGCATCGAGGCCACGAGATGGCGGGCGGTGGCCGCGATGTTCGGGTGGCTGGTGGCGGGCAGCCGCGCGTAGGTGGCCCGCCACACGTCCGCCTCCGCGTCCCGGGCGGCCTTGGGCAGGGCGGTGTTGGCGGAGTCGAGGGCGCCGTACGCCAGGGCCTGGTCGACGAAGGCGTGGTAGACGCGGACCGCCTCGGGATCCGGGAAACCGGCGTTCCGCAGCACCCCGAGGATGGTCTCGACGGCCTGGATCTCGTACGTCCGCCCGGTCACCCGGTGCGCGCTGAGCACCGCCGCCCGGGGGTGGGCGAGGGCGCCGGCGTGCATGCGCAGGCCGAGGTCGCGCAGGTCGGCGCGCCAGTCGCCGGTGGGCCGCCAGATCCGCAGGGTACGGCCGATCAGCTCGTCGGCGATGGCGAGCATCAGGTCGTCGGTGTGCCGGAAGTAGCGGTACAGGGAGCTGGGGTCGGCGCCCAGCGCACGGCCGAGGCGGCGCACGGACAGGGCGTCTGCGCCGTGCTCCTCGATCAGCCGCATCGCGGTCCCGACGATCAGCTCCTCGGAGAGGACCACGCCCTGTCTGGTGGGTCGCCGGCGCTGCCGGGCGGCGGCCGGTACGACGCGTTCGCTCACGGAACCTCCCTCACGGTGTGCCGGGCTGTGCCGGGCACCTTATGACAACACCGTTGACCTGTGAAGGGCACCGGCAGTTTCATGTCCCGTCACCGGGGCCGACCAGTCCGGCCCCCAGGTGCGAGCGGAGTGTGCCGGCCATGACCGACCAGCCCTACACAGCAGACCCCCCTGAGTTGCGCAGATCCCTCGGCGTCCTCGACGGCATCGCGGTCGCCGCGTCGAGTACGGCCGCCACGACCAGCATCGGCATCGGTCTGGGGGTGACGGCCGGGGTGGTCGGGCTGCATCTGCCGGCCGTCATGCTGCTGGCGTTCCTGCCGGTCCTCGGCATCGCGGGCGCCTACTCCCGGCTGAACCGGGTGGAGCCGAACGCGGGCAACGGCTATGTGTGGGTGGGCCGTTCACTCAATCCGTGGCTCGGTTTCATGGTCGGCTGGGTGAACATCGTGGCGACGGTGGCGTTCCTCGCGTACACCACGGCGGTCACGGGCTCCGCGATCCTGCAGCTGGCGGGCGAGGCCGGAGTGCACCGGATCGGCTCGCTCGCCCTCGACCCCGGCTCCACGGCGCAGACCACGGCCGTCGGCATCGTCGTCCTGGTCGCCGTCACCCTGACCGCCGTGACCGGCATCCGCACCGCCGCCCGCCTCCAGACCGGGCTGCTGGTCTTCGAGTACGTCGTGCTGCTCGGTTTCTGCGGCTACGGCATCGTCAGCGGACCGCACCCCTTCAGCCTGAGCTGGTTCGACCCGTTCGCGATCCCGTCGGCGACCGCGCTCGCCCAGGGCCTGCTCCTTTCGGTGTTCTGCTACTGGGGTTTCGAGGCCGCGTTCAGCGTCAACGAGGAGGTCCGCGACCCCCGGGACGCCTCCCGGGCCGGGCTGATCACCCTGGTGACCATGCTGGGACTGTTCCTGCTCGGCTCGGTGGCCTTCCAGCGGGTGCTGTCGGAGAAGGAGCTGGCCGGGCACGGGGCCGAGGGACTGGCGTTCTTCGGCGACCGGCTGGCCGCGCAGCCGTGGGCCGCGCTGCCGCTGGTGGCGCTGATGTTCTCGGCGGTGGCCTCGCTCCAGGCCGGGGTGATCCCGACGGCCCGGGGGATGTTCGCGATGAGCCGGGACCGTACCCTCGGGCCGGTGTGGTCCAGGGTCAGTGCCCGGTACGGGACCCCGGCGGCCGGCACGCTGCTGATCGGCGCACTGGCCACGGCGGTCGCCGCGCTCGCCCTGGTGATCCCGCGGCTCGCCGACATGATCATGGCGACGGTGAACGCCGTCGGCATCGTCGTCGCCCTGTCCTACGCGCTCACCGCGCTCGCCGCCGCCGCACGCTTCCGCGCCCTGCTCCGGGAGGACTGGCGGCAGGGCGTCCGGGCCGTGGTGCTCCCGGGGCTCAGCGCCCTCGCCCTGCTGGGCCTCGGCGGCTATCTCGGCTGGTCCTTCTACACCTCCACCGACCACTTCGAGGTCAGCGCGGACAACGGCTGGTTCCTGCTGACCACCCCGCTGGTGATGATCGCGTCCGGGTTCGTCGCGGCCGGGTGGGCGAAGTACGTGCGCCGCTCGCCGTACTTCCGCACCGGCGAGGGTACGGACGCGGACGCGCCCCAGCTGCTCACGACCCCCAACTAGGAACAGGAAACATGCACGCAGATCTGCTCTTCACCGGCGGCCCCGTCCTCACCCCCGGGGGCCCTGCCGACGGCGCCGTCGCCGTCACCGGCGAGCGCATCACCGCCGTCGGCCCCGCCGAGGAGGTGCGGGAGCTCGCCGGGCCGCGCACGGAGGTGGTCGACCTGGCCGGGCGGCTGCTGCTGCCCGGGTTCCAGGACGCGCACATCCATCCGGTGCCGGCCGGCCTCGAACTGACCCAGTGCGATCTGACCGGGCTGCGGACCGCCGAGGAGACGGTGGCCGCCGTGCGCGCCTACGCACAGGCGCATCCGGAACGGCCGTGGATCCTGGGCGGCGGCTGGTCCATGGAGGCGTTCGCGGGCGGCACGCCGACGAAGGAGCTGCTGGACGCAGTGGTACCGGACCGGCCGGTGTACCTGCCCAACCGGGACCATCACGGGGCGTGGGTCAACAGCCGGGCGCTGGAGCTGGCCGGGATCGGCCGCGACACGCCCGACCCGGCCGACGGGCGGATCGAGCGGGACGCCTCCGGCGCGCCGAGCGGCACGCTCCAGGAGGGGGCGATGCAGCTGGTCGGCCGGCTCACGCCGCCGGCCGGCCCGGCGGACCGGCTGGCGGCGCTGCTGCACGCCCAGCGGCATCTGCACGCGCTCGGCATCACGGCCTGGCAGGACGCGCTGGTCGGGGAGTTCCTCGGCATGGACGACCCGTCGCAGGCGTATCTGACGGCGGCCCGGGACGGATCACTGACCGCACGGGTGGTCGGGGCCCTGTGGTGGGACCGGGAGCGTGGCGCCGAGCAGGTTCCCGAACTCGTCGAGAAGCGGGCCGCGTTGAGCCATGGGCGGTTCCGGGCGGGCACGGTGAAGCTGATGCTGGACGGGGTGGCCGAGAACGGCACGGCCGCGCTGCTCGATCCCTACCTGGACAAGTGCGGCTGCGCGACGCGCAATCGGGGCAAGAGCTTCATCGATCCGAAGCAACTCCCGTCGTATGTCACCGAGTTGGACTCGCTCGGCTTCCAGTGCCATTTCCACGCGCTCGGGGACCGGGCCGTACGGGACGCACTGGACGCGGTCGAGGCGGCGCGGGCGGCCAACGGGATGAGCGACACGCGGCCCCACCTGGCGCATCTCCAGGTCGTGCACCCCGCCGACGTACCGCGCTTCGCCCAACTGGGCGCCACCGCCAACATCCAGGCGCTGTGGGCCGCGCACGAGCCGCAGATGGACGAGCTGACGATCCCCTTCCTGGGGTCCGAACGGGCCGGGTGGCAGTACCCGTTCGGGGCGCTGCTGCGGGCCGGGGCGCGGCTCGCGGCCGGCAGCGACTGGCCGGTGAGCAGCCCCGACCCGCTCCAGGGCATCCATGTCGCCGTGAACCGGGTCGAACCGGGCGGCGACGCGCCGGTGTTCCTGCCCGAGGAGCGGTTGAGCCTGGCGGCGGCGGTCACGGCGTACACGGCCGGTTCGGCCTACGTGAACCACCTCGACGACACCGGGCGGGTGGCGGTCGGGGCGCTCGCGGATCTGGTGGTCCTGGACGGGGATCCGTTCGCCGGGCCCCCCGAGCGCATCGCGGACACACGCGTCGCGCACACCTACGTGGGGGGCGCGCGAGTGTACTCAGCTCAGGAGGCCTGAGCAGTAACACACGTCACGGTCAGGTCACGCGTAGATCATTTACGCTCTGGGCAGCCTCGTAGCGCCTCACGGCTCAACTTTCGAGCCACGAAGGCCAGTTCGAGTGCACGGGTGGCCGACAGGCCACCCGTTCGCAGAGACGGGGGGCTCTGCGCACTGTCGCCCGAAAGGAAACACATGCCTCAGGACGTCACGTTCGACCTGCCCTTCGAGACCCCCGTCGTCGAGCATCCGGAGCACACGTCGCGGGACCTGTCGCAGGCCGCGGCCCGGGCCTGGCCGCGCACCCCGGATCCGGTGGTCGCGCCGCGCCCGACGGGCCGCGCGTGCTTTCTGATGGGCACAGCCGAGGCGGCGACACAGGTGCTCGTCCTGTAGCAAGGGCGCTTCGGCAAGGGCGGGCCCCGTTCATGGAAGGCCGGCGGCGTCGAGGATGAATCCGCCGTGGGCGAGCGGCTCGCCGCGTTCGAGAACCAAGCGGACACGAGGCAGCGCGCCCTCGTAGAGCCGGACCTCGTCGAGCTGGTCCTCGTCAGGCCGGACCTTGTCAGGCCGGACCTCGTAGGGCCGGTCCTCGTAGGGCTGGTCGGCTACCCGCGCCGCTTCCTCCGCCGTCAACACAGCAGTCGTGCCCCTCGCGGTCGTTCGCGGCAGGAGCCGGATCCGGTCGCGTGAGTCCGGCTGTCCGGCGAGGCCGTCGCGGCAGGGACAGCAGATTCCCGGACACCACCGGCCGACGACCATGGCCGGTCAATTCCGGTTGCCAGGACCACAGTTCGAAGGAGACCGGTGTGAATTCTCGAGTCATAGGCGCTGTTCCGAAGGAGTCCGCCGACAGCCTGCTGCCGGCGCGGCCAAGCGCCCAGCTCCAGCCCGCGGAGGCGGCGAACGCCCTGGCCCGCCTCCTGCTGGAACGCATCGACGGGCGCACGGAGGAGCACCGCCGGCACCAGGACGCCGCCCAGGAGCGACTGGACGCACTCGGCTCCCCCCACGCCGGCACCACGCTGCATGTGGAGGGAGCCCTCCAACTGGTGCCGCGCGCGTTCCTCCCTCCCGACGAGGAGGGCTACGCCCGGCTGAAACGACTCGACACCGGCCTGCGCCTGATCGAGGCTGCCTTCCCCCAGGTCAGCACCGATGTCGAGCTCTGCCGGCTGACCTGCGCGATGCTGGAGGGGGCCTGGCGGAGCCGGGCACTCGCCCCGCCGCGCGAGGAGGAGCCGGCGACCGCCTGCGCCTGCCCGCTGTGCCGGCGGCTGCCCACACCCCCCGCACGCACGCTGGCCGACTACAGCTGGCGGCAGAGCGCCGGTCGTCCCCTCACCGTCAAGGCCTGGCCCTACCGCCCGGAACTCGACAGCGTCCTGACCGCTGGATGGATCTGGGTCCGGCAGTTGAACGACCTTGAACGAGACCTTGGCCTCCGCCACCGCTTCGAGGACGACATCCTCGTCTTCCACGAGTACAAGCGCGTGATCGACACCATCGACACCACGCACGTCACCCAACTCGTCGAAGGCCGCCTGGCCGAGAGCTTCAGCATCAACAGCGCCCGCGCCCTGGTCTGCGGACTCTACGCGGCCCACAAGCGATCCGCCGACGAGTACTGGCTCCAGCAGCACCACGCGGGCGGCGTCACGCTTCCCCAGACCAACCCGCTCGACCACAGCACCTACTCGGCCCTGCAGATGCTGGACTGCCTGTTCTGGCACGTCTCACCCGACACCGAACTCTGGCAGGAGGAACACCTCGCCTCCCTGCTGCTGTGCCGCGTCATCGACGACATGGGCGACGTACGGGTCGACTCCCTCACCGGCGAGATCAGCAACTTCTGGCTCGCCGACCTACCCACCCACACCAAGGCCCTCTACGCCGCCTGCACGATCGCCCTCATCAAGTACGGCTGCATGCCCGAGGCGCATGAACCGATGTGGAACACCTGGTTGATGAGCAGCACCATCGTCTGGATGGGACTCACGGGCCGCCACGCCCTGTGGTTCGACGGCATCACCGAGGGCCTCCCCCCGGCCGAGGACTGCCCGCTGTGCGACCTGCAGCCCAACCCGTGCACCGGCATCCTCACCCACGGCACCACCCTCACCATCGGCCCGCGCCCCAGCGCACCGGCACTGAGCTCCCGGACCGCCGAGCTGTCCGCGCTCTGCCGAGCCCAGTTCCCCCGGACATGGGCCCTCTTCGACGCCGAGCTCCATGCCTTCGAAGCACTGCACGGCCCCTGGCAGGGCAATACCGACAGCACCTGGGAGATCCTGCGCCGCACCTACGTCGCCGCCGTGGAGGCATCCATGGATGCACCGTCCCCGGACCGCGCTCGGCAGATCCAACAGGACGCCGGCGCAGTCGGATCCGAAAAGTTCTACACCCTGTACGACCCTCAGACCGGGAGGGAGGACACCGCACTGCTCTCCTACATGTTCGGCTGCGCCCACCCGCATTTCATCTGGAACGCCACGGGACACCAGCCCACGACCGTCACCGGCGACTGGCTCGACGGCTGACGCCTCGATCCTGTTCCGGAACCACCGACGACACTGCTGCCCGGCCGGTCCTCCGGCCGGGCAGCAGCGTGCTCAGACCGGGAACTCGACCGGCAGTCCGTCCAGCCGGGACTCCCAGGTGGAGGCCGTCGAGGTGAGCTCGTCCGCCGGCACGGCCAGCCGCAGACCCGGCAGCCGGTGCAGGAGGACGTCCACCGCGATCTCGATCATGGACTGACCCATACTCTGCCCGGGGCACTCGTGAGGGCCCGCGCCGAACGCCAGGTGCGCCTGGTTGCCCTCCACCGAGACACCCGGGTCGGGCCGGACCTCGGGGTCGAGGTTTCCCGGGGCGAGACCGAGCACGAGCAGGTCGCCCGCCCCGATGAGATGCCCGCCCAGTTCGACGTCGCTGGCGGCGAAGCGCCCCGGCAGGACGGTCAGCGGCGGGGAGTTCCACATGGCCTCCTCCATCACCGCCGAGATGTTCAGCTGCCCGCTGGTCAGCCCGGAGAGCCGGGAGGCGTCGGTCAGGACCAGCCGCAGCACCCGGGCCAGCAGGTTGGTCGTGACAGCCGCGGCGATCATCACCATGCGCAGGTGATCGACGACCTCGTCGTGGTCGAGAGCCGCGTGATGGTCCAGAAGGTCGGTGGCGAGGTCGGAGCCGGGTTCGGTCCGCCTGCGCTCGACGAGTTCGCCGAAGATCTCCCTGATCCTGCCGTCGTGCATCACGGCGTCCTCGCCGCCCTTGAGCAGCTCGGCGCAGGACTCGACCAGCCGGCGCCCCTCCACCTCGGCGAGTCCGAGAACGCGGCTCATCACGAGCATCGGCACGAAGTCGGCGTAGTCCGCCACCAGATCGGCGCGGCCGACGGCCGCGAACCGGTCGATCTGCTTGTTGGCGAAGTGCGTGGCGTGGCGCCGGGTACCACGGCTGACGGCGGCCTGCAGCACGTCGTTGACGGCGCCGCGCAGCCTGCGGTGCGGCTCACCGTCCTGGGACACGCAGTCGGGACGCCAGGCGAGCATCGGGATCAGGGCAGAGGTCTCCTCGATCCGCCCCTCCCGGTAGTCCCGCCAGGTCCGCGCATCCCGTGGGAACTGGCTGGGGTTGTCGAGCACCCGCCGGCTGTCCCGGTAGCCCAGCACCAGCCAGGCGTTGATGTCGCCCTCCAGCAGCACCGGCGCGACGGAGCCGTGCTCCTTGCGCAGCCGCTCGTAGATGTCGTGCGGGTCGGTCGCCGCCTCCGGCCCGTACAGCCGGGCCAGTTCGGGCGAACCATGCGCGACCGGGCAGCCGCGGGGGGCGTCGGGGCTGTCGAGGCTCTGGTCGTTCATCGGGGCTCCAGTGCGACGGCGGAGCGTTCCTTCAAATGACGTATCAGGGCGATCAGTACATCGCGGCTGGAGGCCCGGTCCCGGGCGTCACAGGCCACGATCGGGGTGTGCGGGGAGATGTCGAGGGCGTCCCGGATCTCCTCGACGGGGTGTTCCTGGCAGTCGGGGAAGACGTTCAGGGCGATGACGAAGGGCACGTTCTGCCGCTCCATCTCCTCGATCGCCCGGAAGCTGGAGGCCAGTCTTCGGGTGTCCACCAGGACGATCGCGCCGAGCGCGCCCTTGAACAGGCCGTTCCACAGGAACCAGAACCGTTCCTGTCCGGGGGTGCCGAACAGGTACAGCATCAGGTTCTCGTTGAGGCTGATCTTGCCGAAGTCGAGGCTGACCGTCGTCTCGGTCTTGTCCGCGACGCCGATGAGGTTGTCGACGCCGACGGTCGCCTGGGTGAGGGTCTCCTCGGTGGTGAGCGGCTTGATGTCGCTGACGGAGCGGACCATGGTGGTCTTCCCGGTGCCGAACCCCCCGGCGATCATCACCTTGACCGAGCGGGTCCCCCCGGCACCGGGGTCGCCGGGATGGTCAAAGCCTTTCAAGTCCACTGAGTACCTCCTGGAGGAGCGCGAGGTCAGGCCCGCGTCCGGCGTGGTGCGCCGGAATGGGATCACGGGCTTCAATACGGCCTGCGTCCAGCAGATCCGCCAACAGCACCGCGAGAATGTTGAAGGGCAATCCGAGATGGGCGGTGAGTTCGGCCACCGACAGCGGATCACGGCAGCGCCGGACTATCTCCTCGTACTCGTGCTGCATCCCCGGGACCGGGGCGGTGCGGGAGACGACGAGGGTGGCCACGTCGAGGCTCGACGCCGACCCGCCCGGTCCGCTGCGTCCCCCGGTGAGGACGTAATAGCGCTCGAGACCGGACGGATCCGTGGGCCGGCGGGGAGCACTCATCCAGAGTGCTCCTCCAGGCGCGGAGAGGTGCCGAGCAGCTCGCCCATCCGCCGTGACAGGTCCCTCATCTGGTGACCGAGCAGCCCCTGGTCGAGCCCCTCGCGGGCCAGGACCCCGAGATACGTCTCCACACCGGCCCGTACGACGAAGAGATGACCGCCGTCGACCTCGATCATCGCCAGCCGCAGCTGCCCCGCGTACTTGGGGAACTGCTCGGCGACCGGCTGGGCCAGGGCCTGCAGCCCCGCAACCACGGCCGCGAAGCGGTCCACGTCGTCGGGGTCCTCGGCACCAAAGGAGGTGATGGCCTTGCCGTCGCTGGAGGCCACGAGGGCGAAACGGATCTCCGGGATACTCTCCACCAGATCACGGAGCGCCCAGCTCACGTCGGTTCCCTGTTGCGTCATGTGGACTAGTCGCTCTCTTCAGTGCGGTGCTCGGCGGACTCGCGTCCGGCGGCGGCGTCATCGGCGCCGGCCGGGGTCGCGGGTGCCGCGTCGTCTTCGTCTCCGGTCAACTCGGCCTCGCTGTCCGCCGCTTCGTCCGCGACGGGCGCGCGGCCCGCGGTGGCGAAGGCGGCCAGGCCGGCGAAGGACTCCTCGGGCGGGACCGCGGGGAACGCGGCGCCCTCCGTGCGCGCGGTGCGCTCCTCGGGCTGCTCCTCCTCGCGGCGCCGGCTGCGCCGCCGGGGCAGTCCGCCCGGGGTGGTGTCCAGGGCCTCGCCGGACTCCGGCTGAGTGACGGTTTCGACGGCGACCGGGCCGTGCGCCTGCACCGGGGACGCGGCGGCGGGGGAGGCCGTCACGGGGGCCGGAGCGGCGGGGGCCGCGGGCAGCGGGCTGAAGAACTTGTGCGGGACCACGACCACCACCGAGGTACCGAGCCAGGGCGAGTCCGCGAAGGTGACCCGGATGCCGTAGCGGCGGGCGAGGATGCCGACGACCCGCAGGCCGATGTTGGCGTCCTCGGAGATGCCCCCGATACCGGGTCCGGCGTCGGTGCCCGCCAGGGAGTGCTCGGCCTCGCGCTTCTTCTCCTCGCTCAGGCCCTTGCCGGAGTCCTGGATCTCGATGCCGACGCCGTTGGGCACCTCCTTGCCGGAGACGACGACCGGCTCGGTGGGCGGCGAGTAGCGGGCCGCGTTGTCCAGCAGGTGGGCGAAGATCAGCGTGAGATGGTCCACCAGACCGCCGTCGACGCCGAGTTCGGGCAGGTGCCGGACCTCGACGCGGTGGAAGTCCTTGATCCGGCCGATGCCGCCGCGCACCACGCTGAGCAGGCGCTGGGGCTCCTGCCACTGGCGGCCGGGGCGGTCCGAGCCGCCGAGCACGCCGATGCTGCCGGCGAGCGAGTCGGCGGGGCCGAGTTCCTGGTCGAGCTCCATCAGACCGCGGGCCACGGCGGGCAGCCGGCCGTGCTCGCCCTGCATCTCGTGCAGGCGGCCGCGCAGCTTGCTGGTCAGGACGTGGATCCGGTTGCCGACGCTGATCACGGCCTGTTCGGCGGAGGTGGAGCGGTTGAACTCCTCCTCCACACCGATCAGCGCGGTGCGCAGGATCCGGCGCAGGTCGGCCTGGACGTCCTTGTCGACCTTGGCGCACTGGTCGGTGACGGGCAGCAGGTCGTCGATGGCGTCGCCGTCGCGCAGCCGCTTCAGTCCGTCGGGCAGCTGCTCGTCGGCGAGCCGGGAGATCGCGGCCCGCTGGTGCGTGAGCTGCTCCTGCCAGACCTCGGCCTGGTCGGCGAGCTGCGCCTCGGAGGACTTCAGCTGGTCGCCGAGCCGCTCCTCGTACGCCCGCGCCTGCTCGGCCAGTTGGGCGTCGTAGTGGGCGGTCCGGTCGGTGAGCCGGGCCTCGAAGGCGGACGTCTGCTCACCGAGCTGGGCGTCGAACGTGGCCGACTGCTCGTTGAGCTGGGCCTCCAGCGTGGCGCGCTCGGCGGAGAACTTACGCTCCAGGCCCGAGACATGCTGCTGCCACTGCTGGGAGTGCTCGGCCTGCGAGCTGCGGAACGACCCTTCGGCGCTGCGCAGTTGACGCTGCGAGCGAATCAGAAGCCGCACGCACACGGAGCTCG
The DNA here is from genome assembly GCF_042721035.1 of Streptomyces sp. NPDC058464. NCBI lineage: Bacteria > Bacillati > Actinomycetota > Actinomycetes > Kitasatosporales > Streptomycetaceae > Streptomyces > Streptomyces sp. NPDC058464. The sequence goes on along the minus strand of NZ_JBHXMA010000020.1, from coordinate 117,029 downwards.
CGACGGTGGCCGCGGCGCCGGCGACGGCAGCGGTTATTCGCTCGGAGCTCATGAACGTGGCGGCGACCGTCCCTCCCCCTAAGGCCAGCGGCATCAGCCACCAGCTGTACCAGGCGACAGGGGCCCGCGCCGCCGGCGGCGGAGTGGCGAGTTCCATCTGCATCCTTAGAAGCAACACAATCGAACAGCAACGAACAGGGGCAGTGTGCGAGGGCCGCACTCGTGAGTGCACACGACGGGACGGACCCAGCGTGGGGTGCGTCAACTCGCTGTGACGGAAGGGAGCTTATCGGGTTTGAACCCGAAAGGATCAACCTCGGCAAGCAGAGGAAGTGAGGGTTCCGTCACGCTCCGCCAGTTGGCGGCAAATCAACAAATACCCATTGCTGGCTGCGACTTCCCGACATGTACCCCACGACCGGATCCCGCACCGGCCCGAGATCTCATGGACACCTGTCCAGCTATAGTGGACACCTGTTCAAGAGATGGGGAGGGTCCACCGATCATGGAAATTCTGGCGAACGTGCTGGTCGGGCTGGTGGCTGCGCTGCACGCGTACATCCTGGTGATGGAGATGTTCCTGTGGCAGAAGGGCCCGGGGATGCGCTTCCACGGCTTCGACGCGGAACTGGCCCGCCGGACCGCGCCGCTCGCCGCCAACCAGGGTCTCTACAACGGCTTCCTGGCGGCGGGCCTGGTGTGGGGGCTGGTCGCGGCCGACCCGACGGGTTTCCGGGCCCAGGTGTTCTTCCTGTCGTGCGTGGTGGTGGCGGGGGTGTACGGCGCGGTCACGGCCAACCGGCGGATCCTGTTCGCTCAGGCGCTGCCCGGCGCGCTCGCGCTGGCCGCCGTCCTCGCCGCCCGGTGACCGGCCGCCCGGCCGCCGAGGACCCCCGGGCCGCCCGCACCCGGGCGCGGCTGCGGCAGGCCCTGCTCGACGAGTGCGCCGAACGACCGCTCGCCGAGGCCGGGGTGGCCGCGGTGGCGCGCCGGGCCGGGGTGGGCCGGGCCACCTTCTACGTCCACTACGACGGCCTGGAGGCGCTGGCGGTCGACGCCTGCGCGGACGTCGTCCGGGAGGCCGTGGACGCGCTGCACGCCTGGCGCGGCCGGCCGGATCCGGTGCACGCACCGCCGGCGCTGCCGGAGTTCTTCGCCGGGCTGGTCCCGCACGCGGCCCTGTACCGGGAGTTGCTCGCACCCGGCGGCGGGGGTCCGCTGGGCCGGGTGCTGCACCGGGACCTGCGGGCGCGCAGCCTGGCCGAGCGGGAGCTGGTGGGCGCGGCGGACGCCCCATTGGTGGCCTCGGCGGTGGCCGCCACCTTCGCCGGGGTGCTGGCCGACTGGCTGCACGGCCTGCTCGACGCCGGTCCGGACGAAGTGGCGGACCAGGTCTGGCAGTTGCTGGTCGCCCTGCACATGAGCCGCTGACCGGTCAGGCACAGGCGAAGCCGCGCCGCTCCTTGGGCCAGGCTTCCACGCCGTGCGAGGTGCGGACGTACGCCGTGTCGCCGTCGTCCGTCAGCCACAGGCGCCAGTCGCGGAAGCGGTAGCCGGTGTCGTGCGCGCCGGCGGGCATGGTGGTGTCCCCGTCGTAGCGTCCGGCGAGTTCGGAGCCCTCGGCGAACACGCCGTGCGGATCGCGGACGTAGGTCGTGCCGCCGAACGTCAGGAAGTGTGCCGACTGCCAACCGCAGTGCTCGGGGCCGGTGGAGCTGGTGATCTTCGAGACCGGTGCCCGGCGGCCGCCGGAGTCGGTCCAGATCTCGGGCCATCCCGCTCCCGTCGTCACGCTCGCCGGCAGCTCGGACGGATCGCAGGAGGCGTTGGTCTCCGGCCCCCAGCCGGGCCTGCCCTTCTGGTCCCTGGCGACCACGACGGCCACTTTCGTACGCCCGCCGACGTCGTAGGAGTAGAGCACCCGGTCCGCCTGCCTGCGCTCCACGCGGTAGCCGCTGCGCGGTACCTCCGGATCGAACATGTCGAAGAAGAGCCGCAGGCCCGCCTCGGGCGAGTCGCCGCCGTCGCTCTCGCTCCAGCCGTCGGGCCCGGTGCCCCAGTAGATCGCCCCGTCGCACTCCAGCGCGCGGCCGGCCGCGCCGGAGGCGGTGCGCATGGCCTGCGGGGTGCTCTCGTCGACCTCCTTCGTGGGGATGTCCAGCGACCCGCGGTACGGCGTCGCCGGCGGCGTCCCCTCGACCACGAGGTCCGGCCCGCCCGCGCCGTCGCACCCCACCGCCACGGCCGCCACCAGCACCGTCCCCGCCGCCAGCCCTCTGCGCATGCCCGCCCCCGCCCCTCGTCACCGTTGCCGTCCTTGGACGGCGGAGCGGGCCGGAACGTTCACGCCCGCCAGGAGGAGGGGGCTGGCACGATTCCATCGAAGGTTGGCCATCGTGCCATTTTCCCGCCGGGCGTGTCCCGGCAGGCTGGGTGACCATGAACGACGTGAACACGATGCATGCGATCAGCCAGGACGTCCTCGGCGGCCCCGAGGTGCTGAAGGTGATCGAGGTGGAGCGGCCGAAGCCGCGCCCCAACGAGGTGCTGGTCCGGGTGCGGGCGGCCGGCCTCAACCCGACCGACTGGAAGCACCGGGAGACCGGCGGCTTCCTGGGCAAGCCGCCCTTCGTCCTGGGCTGGGACGTCTCCGGCACCGTCGAGGAGACCGGGATCGGGGTCGCCGCCTTCCGGCCCGGCGACGAGGTCTTCGGCATGGCCTCCTACCCGTACGGGCACGGCACGCACGCCGAGTACGTGACCCTCCCCGCCCGCGCCCTGGTGCCGAAGCCGGCCGGGATCGACCACGTCCAGGCGGCCGCGCTGCCGCTGGTGTCGCTGACGGCCTGGCAGGCGCTGGTGGAGAACGCCGACGTACAGGCGGGGCAGCGGGTGCTGATCCACGCGGCGGCCGGCGGGGTCGGGCATGTGGCGGTGCAGATCGCCAAGGCGCGCGGCGCGTACGTGATCGGCACGGCGAGCGCCGCCAAGCACGACTTCCTGCGGGAGATCGGCGTGGACGAGCCGGTGGACTACCGGTCCGTGGACGTCACGGAGACGGTACGGGACGTCGACGTCGTCCTGGACACGATCGGCGGCGACACCTCGGTGGCCTCGCTGCGGGTGCTGCGGCCGGGCGGGGTCGTGGTGTCGATCCTGCCCGTGGGCGGCCCGCGGTTCCACGAGGAGGCCGACCGGCTGGGCGTGCGGGCGGTGCGGATGCTGGTGGACGCCGACCGGGCGGGGATGCGGGCGATCGCGGAGCTGGTGGAGTCGGGGAAGCTGCGGGCGACCGTCGCGGGGACCTTCCCGCCGGCCGATGCCGCCAAGGCGCACGAGCTGGGCGGCACCGGCCGGACCACCGGGAAGCTGGTCCTGGTCGTCGACTGACCTGCGCGGTCAGAAGGTGAGCACGGGCTTGATCACCTTGCCCGTGCTCATGTCCTGCACGGCCCGGTCGATCTCGGCGAACGGGTAGGTGCTGATCAGCCGGTGCAGCGGCAGCCGCCCCTCGCGGACCAGCCGGACCAGGGCCGGGATGAAGGCCTGGGTCTCGCTGTCGCCGAGGGTCAGGCCGACGATCCGCTTGCCGGCCAGCAACCCGTTGACGTCCAGCGGGACCTCGGTGCCGAAGGGCGGGGCGCCGACCACGACCAGGGTGCCGCGGGCGGCGAGCGCGTCGACGCCCTGGCGGAGGACGGCGACGCTGCCGGTCGTCTCCACGATGCCGTCGGCGCCAGCTCCGCCCGAGATGCGCCGAAGGGCTTCCCCGACATCCTCCCGGGTGGCGTCGACGGTGTGGGTGGCGCCCACCTCCCTCGCCAGTTCGAGGCGTTCGGCCACCCGGTCGACGGCGACGATCGTGGTGGCGGGGGTGAGCGCGGCGGCCATCACGGCCGACAGGCCGACCGCTCCCGCGCCGAGGACGACGATCGTGCTGCCCGTGGTCGGCTCCAGGACGTTCCACACGGCGCCCACGCCGGTCTGCACCCCGCAGCCGAGCGGGGCGATCGACTCCAGCGGCACGTCCGGGTCGACCTTGACCAGGCTGCGCTCGTCCACCAGCGCCCGCTCGGCGAACGAGGACTGGCCGAAGAAGTGGCCGCCGAGCGGCTCGCCGCCGCGGCTGACGGTGGCCGTGCCGTCGGCGCGCCGGCCGCCGATCAGGTTGAGCGGCAGCCAGGTGGTGCAGTAGGCGGGGTGGCCGCCGTGGCAGTTGCGGCAGGTGCCGCACGAGGTGAAGGACAGCACGACGTGGTCGCCGGAGGCCACACCGGTGACGGCGGAGCCGACGGCCTCGACGACGCCGGCGCCCTCGTGACCCAGGACTCCGGGCAGCGGGAAGGGAAGTCCGCCGCTCGCCACGCTGAGGTCGGTGTGGCACAGACCGGTGGCCACCATGCGGACGAGCACCTCGTAGGGCCCCGGCGCATCGAGTTCGACGTCGCTGAGGGTGAAGGAGGCGCCGCCGGACTCGACCACGGCGGCTCGGGTGGTGAGGGACATCGTAGGAACTCCTGGTCTGCGGGGCTCAGTCGAGCGAGACGACGACGGACTTGACCTTGGTGTAGCCGGCGAGGGACTCGGGGCCGTACTCACGGCCGAAGCCGGAGGCCTTGACGCCTCCGAAGGGGACGGCGGGGTCGAGCATCGCCCAGTCGTTGACCCAGACGATCCCGGCCTGCAGGCGGGCGGCGACCCGGTGCGCGCGGGCCAGGCTGCCGGTCTGGATGCCCGAAGCCAGGCCGTACGGCGTGGAGTTGGCGAGGGCGACGGCCTCGTCCTCGGAGTCGAAGGGCTGCACGGTGAGGACCGGTCCGAAGATCTCGTCCTGGATCACCCGGGAGTCGTTCGGCAGGTCGGCGACGACGGTCGGCCGGTAGTAGAACCCGCCGTTCAGGTCGAGGCGTTCGCCGCCACAGACGATGCGGGCGCCCTCCTTGCGGGCGAGTTCGACGTACTCCTCGACCTTGCGCAGGTGCTTCTCCCCCGCCATCGGGCCGACCACGGTGGCCGGGTCGCGCGGGTCGCCGACCGGGACGCCGGGTACGGCCTCGGCGAGGATGCCGAGCAGGGTGGCGTAGACGGGGCGGGCGACCAGGAGCCGGGGGCCGCCCATGCAGAACTGGCCGGTGTTGAAGACGAAGGCCTTGATGACCGCGCCGACGGCCTTCTCCAGGTCGGCGTCCTCGAAGACCAGGTGGGCCGCGTTGCCGCCGAGTTCCATGGTGACCGGCTTGAGCGCCTCCCCGGCCGTGCTCGCCACGTGCCGCCCGATGGCGGTGGAGCCGGTGAAGGCGACCTTGTCGACGCCCGGGTGGCGCAGCAGCGCCTCGCCCGCGACCGGCCCGGCGCCGGTGACGACGTTCACGACACCGTCCGGAACCCCCGCCTGCTGGAACAGGCGCGCCATGTAGAGAGCACTGAGCGGGGTCTCGTCCGCGGGCTTGTGGACGACCGTGTTGCCGGCGGCGAGGGCCGGGCCGATCTTCGAACCGGCCAGGATGAGGGGGAAGTTGAACGGGGTGATGGCGGCGACCACGCCGATCGGCTCGCGCCGGGTGTAGGCGAGGGCGTTGAGCGGGATGTCGCGTACGGCGCCGTCCAGGGAGTGGGCGAGGGCCGCAAAGTGCTCGTAGTCGTTGGCCGCGTTGGTGACGTCGACGGCTCCGGCGAGCGTGATGGGCTTGCCGACGTCCAGGCTCTCCAGGGCGGCTATCTCCTCGGCGTTCTCCCGGATCAGTTCGGCGACGCGGTGCAGCACGCGGCCGCGCTCCCGGCCGCTGAGTCCGGACCAGTCCCCCGCGTCGAAGGTCTCGCGGGCGGCGCGTACGGCGGCGTCGACGTCGGCGGCCCCGGCCTCCGCGACGGTGGTGATCACCTGGCCGGTGGCCGGGTCGGTCACCTCCGTCCGGGCCCCGTCGGCGGCCTCCCGCCAGTGGCCGCCGATGAACAGCTGCCCCGGTCCGTTCTCGAAGGTGGTCGTCATTGCCCACTCCCCAGCGTCGATGGCGCGGCCGGCGCGGAGCACCTTGGCCGCCAAGTTTTCAACAAACAGGATTCCTGTTGGTCGAGCATCTGGTCCGCAGTCTGATTACAGACAGGATTCCTGTCAATGGGCTAGGGTGAACGCATGGTCGGTACAAAGACAGGCCCCTCGCTGCTGTACATGGTCAAGCAGGTGGAGCTGGTGGTGCGCTCCCATCTCGACGAGCTGGTGAAGCCCGCCGGGATCACCGCGCTGCAGTACACGGCCCTGACCGTCCTGGAGCGCCACGACGGCCTGTCTGCGGCCCAGCTGGCCCGGGACTCGTTCGTCACCGCGCAGTCGATGGCCGACCTCGTACGGTCCCTGGAGACGCGCGGGCTCATCCGGCGGGAGCGCAATCCGCGCAACCGGCGGGAGCTGCTGATCCTGCTGACCGACGCCGCGCGCGAGCTGCTCGCCGGGGTCGCCGGGCCGGTGCGGGAGTTGGAGGAGCGGATGGTCCGCGAGCTCACCGCACATCAGGAGGAGCAGTTCCGGCAGGCGCTGAGCAAGGCGTGGCACGCGCTGTCCTAGCCGTGCGTCAGGGCTCTCACGTGCCCGTTCCCCGACTGTCGCGCACGCCACAGAAAATGGCGAGCCGAAGCAGCAGACATATGTCAATCGAACATGCTCAAATTCCCTCCATCGAGGGTAACTTGCAAGGCGGGGAACGGAATTGAACCGGCAGGGGTGGGAGGTGATGTCGCCGTGCGCCAGGACCCCCGGCAGGATCCCGCGCCGCTCTCCCGGCACCTGCGCGTCCACCAGGATCGCGGCCACACGGTGCTGGAGCTGCGGGGCGAGATCGACATCGCGGCGGCGACGGAGATCATGCCCTACCTGGACCGGGTGACCGCCCGGGAGAACGCCCGGGTGGTGATCGACCTGCTGCACGTCGAGTTCTTCGACTGCTCGGGGCTGCGGCTGCTCTACCGCGCGCGCAGCAGGGTGCTGGAGCGCGGCGGACAGCTCCAGCTGGTCTGCGCGCACCCGCTGACCCTGCGCGTGCTGAAGGTGACCGGACTGTCGCGGCTGCTGCCGCCCAGGGCGACGCTGGACGCGGCCCTGGGCCAGCCCGAGGCCACGTCCGGCACCTTATGACACCGTTGCCACCCTGATCGCTCCCGGATCGGCTAGGTGATGATCCTCGTCACCTGACCTGCGCCGACGGTCCGCCCGCCCTCGCGGATCGCGAACTTCAGGCCCTCCTCCATCGCGATCGGCTGGATCAGCTGGACGTGCATCGTGGTGTTGTCGCCCGGCATCACCATCTCGGAGCCCGGAGGCAGGGTGACCACCCCGGTCACGTCGGTGGTGCGGAAGTAGAACTGGGGGCGGTAGTTCTCGAAGAACGGGGTGTGCCGGCCGCCCTCGTCCTTGGAGAGGATGTAGGCGCGGGCCTCGAACTCCGTGTGCGGGGTGACCGTTCCGGGTTTGATGACGACCTGGCCGCGCTCGACGTCGTCCCGTTTCACCCCGCGCAGCAGCAGTCCGACGTTCTCCCCGGCCCGGCCCTCGTCGAGCAGCTTGCGGAACATCTCCACGCCGGTGACCGTGGTCCGCGTCTTCTGCGGGTGGATGCCGATGATCTCGACCTCGCTGTTGACCCGCAGCACACCGCGCTCGATCCGGCCGGTGACGACGGTCCCCCGGCCGGTGATGGTGAAGACGTCCTCGATCGGCATCAGGAACGGCCGGTCCACGTCCCGCACCGGCTCGGGCACGAACTCGTCGACGGCGTCGAGGAGTTCGAGCAGGGCCGCGGTCCACCGGGGATCCCCCTCCAGGGCCCTGAGCGCGGAGACCTTGACCACCGGGATGTCGTCGCCGGGGAACTCGTACTCGGTGAGCAGCTCGCGCACCTCCAGCTCCACCAGTTCCAGGATCTCCTCGTCGTCGACCATGTCGGTCTTGTTGAGCGCGACGACGATGTACGGCACGCCCACCTGGCGGGCCAGCAGCACGTGTTCCTTGGTCTGCGGCATCGGCCCGTCGGTGGCGGCGACCACCAGGATCGCCCCGTCCATCTGGGCGGCCCCGGTGATCATGTTCTTGATGTAGTCGGCGTGGCCGGGACAGTCGACGTGCGCGTAGTGCCGGCGCTCGGTCTGGTACTCGACGTGCGCGATGGAGATGGTGATGCCGCGCTGCCGCTCCTCGGGCGCCTTGTCGATCTGGTCGAACGGCGTGAAGGGGTTGAGCTGGGGGAACTTGTCGTGCAGCACCTTGGTGATGGCCGCGGTGAGTGTGGTCTTGCCGTGGTCGATGTGCCCGATGGTGCCGATGTTCACATGTGGTTTCGTCCGCTCGAACCTGGCCTTCGCCACTGGGGGCCTCCCGTCCGCGTCGGTGCCACCGAGCGCGGTTCAGCGCTACAACTCCTCCTTCCTGTCTAGAGGTTGCGCGGCTCGTCGAACAGGGCGCTCACGGACTCACCGTTGTGAATACGGCGTACGGCCTCCGCCAGTGCCGGGGCGATGGACAGGATCCGCAGCTTGTCGGTGTGCTCCTCGGCGGGCACCGGCACGGTGTTGGTGCAGACGATCTCCAGCACGTCGGGCTGCGAGCTCAGCCGCTTGAGCGCCCCGGCCGCGAACAGCCCGTGCGTGCAGGCGATCCGGATCGAACGCGGCCCCAACTCCCTCAGCCGCTCCAGCAGTTCGATGACCGTGCTGCCCTTGGCGATCTCGTCGTCGAGCACGATGACGTCCCGGTCGGCCACATCGCCGATCACCGAGCTGATGGTGACCCGGTCGTCCGGATACCGCTGCTTGGCGCCGGCCGCCACCTGGGCGCCGATCAGCCGGGCGAAGGCGGCGGCCTCCTTGGCGTTGCCGAGGTCGGGCGAGACGACGGTGGTGCGCGACAGGTCGTACCGCCGGAAGTGCGCCGCCAGCTCGCGCAGCGCGTGCAGATGGTCGACCGGCACCGAGAAGAAGCCGTGCACCTGCGGGGCGTGCAGGGTCATGGCGAGGACCCGGCTCGCGCCGGCGGCCACCAGCAGGTCGGCGACGAGGCGGCCGCCGAGCGAGATGCGCGGGGCGTCCTTCTTGTCGGAGCGGGCGTAGGAGTAGTGCGGCATGACGACGGTGATCCGGCCGGCGGAGGCGCCACGGGCCGCGTCGCACATCAGCAGCAGCTCCACCAGGTGCTCCTGCACCGGCCGGACCAGGGGCTGGATCAGGAAGACGTCCCGCTCCCGGCAGTTGGCCTGGAGCTGAACCTCCAGGCAGTCGTTGGCGAACCGGCTGACCCGGGTCGGGCTGAGCGGCACCCCGAGGTGCGCGCAGACCTCCTCGGACAGCTGGGGGTGGGCGCTGCCGCTGAAGACGGCGATGTCTCGCACGATCCGCTCCTCGCATGATCAATACGGGCTACGGGCTCATGCTACGGACCACGCGGCTCTCACCACGGCACGGGTGTGCCGTCCCAGGAGAAGAACCCGCCGGTGGGCCCCTCGTCGGGCAGCAGCGCCAGCCGTACGGCACCCCACGCACCCTCGGCCGGATCGCCGCCCCCGACGGCGGCACCGGGCACCAGGTCGGTGGCGCGCCGCCCGGGGGCGAGGGCGTTCACCTTGATCCCGTCCCCGGCCAGCTCCTGGGCGTACAGGACGGTCAGCGCGTTCAGCGCGGCCTTGGCGGAGCGGTAGGCGGCGGACCTGGGGACACCCTCGGTGAACTGCGGATTCGGTCCGGTGCTCCAGGTGAGGGACGCGGTGCCGCTGGAGACGTTCACGACGCGCGGGTGGGCGGAGCGGCGCAGGGCCGGCAGGAAGGCGTTGGTGACCGCGACGACGCCGAAGACATTGGTCTCGTAGGTCTGCCGGAGACCCTCGACGCCGGTTTCGGACGGGGTGCCGGTCACCGGCTGGACTCCCGCGTTGTTGACCAGGACGTCGAGGTGGTCGACGGAGGCGGCGGCCCGCTCGATGCCGCCGGGATCGGTGACGTCCAGTACGAGGAGCCGCGCGCCCCCGCCGATCTCCGCCACGGCCCGCTCGCCGCGCTCGGCCACCCGGGAACCGACGTGGACCTGGAAACCCTGCTCGGCGAGGAGCCTGGCGACATGGAAGCCGATGCCCTTGTCGGCACCGGTGACGAGTGCTGTGCGATCGTTCATGACAGCCACGGTCCCCCGGCCGCGTCCGCCCTGCCAGGGACCACCTGTACCAGGCGGACCGAGGAGGCGACGACGGCATGGCGAGGCAGGAACTGGCCCGCTTCCTGCGTGAGCGCCGGGCGGGGCTGCGCCCGCAGACGGTGGGGCTGCCGCCCGGCACCGACCGCCGCACGCCCGGGCTGCGCCGCGAGGAGGTCGCCGAGCTGGCCCACATGTCCGTCGACTACTACGTCCGCCTGGAGCAGGCCCGCGGCCCCCGCCCCTCCCCGCGCGTCCTGGACGCCCTGGCCGGGGCGCTGCGTCTGGCCCCCGCCGAGCGCAGCCACCTCTTCCGGCTGGCCGGGGCGGCCGCGCCACCGCCCGGCGGCGCGGCGGTACGGCAGGTGCGACCGCACGTGGCCCGGATGCTGGAGCGGCTCCCCGGCACCGCCGCGATCGTCACCGACGCGGCCTATGGCGTGGTGGCCTGGAACCCCCTCGCCCAGCTGCTGTTCGGCGGCGACCTGGGACACGGCACGACCAACCTGGCACGGCGGCGCTTCCTGGGCCGGGGACGAATGCACCAGAGCTCCAGTGCCGAGGAGTTCGCGCACATCGTGGCGGCCCGGCTCCGGCGGGCCATCACGCGCTATCCGCACGACGCGCAACTCAACGCCCTGCTGGACGAGTTGCGCGCGGAGAGCGAGGAGTTCCGGCAGGTCTGGGCCACCCATCCGGTGCATGCCCCGGGACATCGCACCAAGGTCCTCGACCATCCGGAGCTGGGACGCCTGCGGCTGAACTGCGACGTCCTGCTGGTGCCGGAGGACGACCAGGAGGTCGTCCTCGTCACCGCGGATCCGGGTTCGGTGTCGGCGCGCCGGATCGCGGAACTGGCCGCCCGGGCCTGACCGTTCCCCCGGACGGAGAAGACGCGAAGATCGCGCTGAGGCATCGCATGTATCAGTCCCGCCTCAGCTGTCTCAATCCGCCGACAACACGGTCTGACAAGGCTTTTGGCGGGCATTCGTGTCGTTGGAAAGGAGGACCGTCACATGGCGAGTTCCACCAAGGAGAGCAAGGCGAGCTCCACACAGGAGGCTCCCGTCACGGCCCGGCCCCGGCGCATGCCCGGCTGGGCGAAGCTGGTCACCGGGTTGGTGCTGGTGCTCGTGGTGCTGTTCGCCGGGATAAAACTGGCGGTGCTGCCGGGGATCAAGGACCTGTTCGGCACGGAGACCCGCGACAACACCGGCCCGGCGCTGCTCAAGTCCATCCAGGACATGAGCCGTTACGACGCGGCCTCCGGCAACTTCCAGGTCGTCGTGGACCTGGAGAAGGACGCCAAGTACCTGCCCAGCGCGATCCGCGGCACCCGCACCCTGTACGTCGGCGCGGGCACCGTCGACTCCTATGTCGACCTCGGCAAGATCGCCCAGAAGGACGTGACGGTCAACGACGACCGGACCGAGGCCACCATCCGGCTGCCGCACGCGCAGCTGGGCAAGGCCACCCTCGACGCCGACCACTCGTACGCCGTCTCCAAGCAGCGCGGTCTGCTCGACCGGATCGGCGACCTGTTCTCGGACAACCCGAACAGCGAGCAGGCGGTGCAGAAGCTGGCGGTGAAGCACATCTCGGCCGCGGCCAAGGACAGCGGGCTGACCACCCGCGCCGAGACCAACACCACCGACATGCTGGAGGGCCTGCTGCACTCCCTCGGCTTCACGGAGGTGCACGTGTCCTACGGGACGGTCTGATCGACACCGGGTGACAGCCCGGCAGGACCCCGGTCGCTCTCCGGCGGAGCGCGACCGGGGTCCGCTGCCTTCCCGTCGCCCGACCTGCCGGGCGCGGGTGTCGGCAAAGAGGTCGGCATCTCCCGGCGCTCGGCGGGTAACAGCGTTACCACGCCGCCGAATTGACGAGTGGAGGACCTCATGGCCAGCGCCGCCTCGCGCCCGCGCACCACCAAGGGCGACCCGAACGAGGGGACGAAGAAGGACGAGGGCACCGGCCGGGGCGCCGGGCTGTTCACCAAGGCCGCACGACTGATCAAGGCCCGCCCCACCGCACCCGGGGCCACCGCGAAGAAGGGCGGCGCCACAAAGCCCGCAGGCGCCACAAAGCCCGCAGGCGCCACAAAGCCCGGAGGCGCCGGCAAGACCGCAGGTACCGGCAAGACCGCGGGCGCCGTCAGGAAGAGCGCTGCCAAGAAGGGCACCACCGGCAAGGCGCCCGGCCCCGGAAAGCCTCCCGGCAAGGCCGCGACCAAAGCCTCCACCAAGCCCTCCACCAAGCCCACCGCGAAGCCCGGCGGTGTCGAGCGCCGGCCGCTGCCTCTCCCGCTGCGGCTGCTGGCCATGACGTGCGCCTTCGTCGCCATGGTGGCGTTCGCCGTCGTACTGGCCCAGCTGACGCTCGACCCGTCCCCCGCGTCGGTGTCCATCGCCCACACCAATCTGCACCCCGGCGCCACCCTCAGGATCTACCTGGACCAGCCCGCGTTCCGTGACGCCGTGAAACAGATCGGCGGGAACGTCCTGCTCGGCGTCCCCTTCGGGATCCTCGTGCCGGTCCTCGCGCCCGGCGCCCGGGGCGTCCTGCGGGTGCTGCTGCTCACCGCGATCGTGATGCTGCTGGTGGAGATGGCGCAGGGCGCGCTGGTCACCGGCCGGGCGTTCGACGTGGACGACGTCATCCTCAACACCACGGGGGCGCTGGTCGGTTGGCTGCTGCTGGGCCGGCGGCTGGGCCGCGCGGTGCACGCCCGCAAGCGGAAGGCGTGACGGCGGGCCGGTCGGCCGGAACCAGCCATCAGATCGTCCTGTACTGGTCCGTACCAAAGTATTGACGGGCCACTTATCTCACTCCTTAAATCAACAGGCATCACCCTTACCCCCCACCCCGGCCGGACGCCTCCTCGCGCCCGGCCGCCGTACGGAAGGGAGCGCCATGGCCTCGCCACGACTGCTCCGCAGATGCCTGTTCGCCGCGCTGTCCGCCGCGCTGGTCGGGTCCGTCGCGGTCGGTCCCGCACACCGGGCCGCAGCCGCCGACGCGAGCGCGGACGCCGTCACCTTCTCCGACACCTTCGACGGGGCCGCCGGTTCGGCGGTCAACTCCTCGAAGTGGACGCTGGAGACCGGTGACAACGTCAACAACCACGAGCGGGAGTACTACACCTCCGGCACCAACAACGCGGCCCTCGACGGCCAGGGTCACCTGGTCATCGCGGCCAAGAAGGAGAACCCCGCCAACTACCAGTGCTGGTACGGCACCTGCCAGTACACCTCGGCACGGATGAACACCTCCGGGAAGTTCAGCGCGCAGTACGGACACGTCGAGGCCCGGATGAAGATCCCGCGCGGGCAGGGCATGTGGCCGGCGTTCTGGATGCTCGGCACGGACATCGGGTCGGTCGGCTGGCCGAACTCCGGTGAGATCGACGTCATGGAGAACGTCGGCTACGAGCCCTCCACCATCCACGGCACCATCCACGGCCCCGGCTACTCCGGCTCCAACGGGATAGGCGCCGCCTACTCGCTGTCGAACGGGCAGGCCTTCGCGGACGCCTTCCACACGTTCGCCGTCGACTGGGCGCCCAACTCGATCAAGTGGTCGGTCGACGGCGTGGTCTACCAGACGCGCACCCCCGCCGACGTGGGCAGCAACACCTGGGCCTTCAACAAGCCGTTCTTCCTGATCCTCAACCTGGCCGTGGGCGGCGACTGGCCGGGCGACCCGAACAGCTCGACCTCCTTCCCGGCGCAGCTGGTCGTGGACTCGGTGTCGGTGACCACCAGTGACAGCGCGACCGGGGTCGCGATCAAGGGTCTGGCCGGCAAGTGCGTGGACGTGGCCGGGGCGAACACCGCCAACGGCACGCCCGTCGACCTCTACGACTGCAACGGCACCGCCGCGCAGCAGTGGACGGTCGGCAGCGACGGCACCGTCCGCGCCCTGGGCAAGTGCCTGGACGTCACCAGCGGCGGCACGGCGGACGGCACGACGGTCCAGCTCTACGACTGCAACGGCACCGCCGCCCAGAAGTGGGCCGTCTCGACGGCGAACGACATCGTGAACCCACAGGCGAACAAGTGCCTGGACGTCACGGGCAACAACTCGGCCAACGGCACCCGGCTGCAGATCTGGACCTGCACGGGCGGCGCCAACCAGAAGTGGACGGTCGGCTGAGGACAGGGCGTGCCGCGGGCTAGCGGCGCGCCGGGCGGGGCGTCCAGGTGAACTTGTCCCCGCCCACCCAGCAGACCACGTTCGGGTCGTCCAGGTCGTGGACCTTGATGCCGTAGGACGCGGCGACCTCCAGCACATCCGTGATGGTGCGCGCCTGGCAGACCACCTCGCCGTCGATCTCCACGATGCGGAAGGGCGGGGTGCCGGGCTTGCCGGGCATGACCCCGAGCACCAGGATCCGTGGCTGGGAGATGAACGGGCTCGCTATCTCGGTCATGCAATCGAGGGTAGATCCGTCCGGGCGGAAGTGACCGGTTTGAGTCGCTCCGCCCGGCCATCCGGGGGCCGTCGGCCGGGGATTTGCCCGGACGTTTGCATACACTTGGGGATGAGGTGACGCGCATCACTCACAGGCTCGGAACACCCCGGAGTGGTTGTCCGTTGAACCAGCCGTGGGTGCGGATGGGACAGTGTCCCCGGGCCTCACCATTCGCCCACAGGGACGATCGTTCGGCTGAAGCCCTGTGGAGCCTTTCGCCGAGAGGCGACCGCCATCCGTGCCCACCACCTGGCCGCCCCGGCCGCGAATCCCCCGTCGCGACCGGGGCTTTCCGCTGTCCGGGACCGTTCGCGACCATCCGTGCGCAACCGTTCGGGACGGCCGCGGAGGTCCGCTTGACTTCGAGAGCACTCCAATTCGTAGCGTTCGAGTCATGAGCGCTACGACATCTCAGCACAAGATCGGTTCCGGTTTCGGCGCGGGCAGCACGGCCGACGAGGTCCTGGCGGGCCTCGACCTCGGCGGCCGGCTCGCGATCGTCACCGGCGGCTACTCCGGGCTGGGCCTGGAGACCACCAGGGCCCTCACCGAGGCGGGCGCCCGCGTCGTCGTCCCCGCACGGCGCGTCGAGGCCGCCCGCGAGGCGCTGGCAGGCCTCGACGGGGTCGAGGTGGACGAGCTGGACCTCGGCGACCTGGAGAGCGTGCGCGGCTTCGCCGAGCGGTTCCTGGCCTCCGGCCGGACCGTCGACTTCATGATCGACAGCGCGGGGATCATGGCCTGCCCGGAGACCCGGGTCGGGCCCGGCTGGGAGGCCCAGTTCGCCACCAACCACCTCGGGCACTTCGCCCTGGTCAACCGGCTCTGGCCGGCCGTCGAGCCCGGCGGCGCGCGGGTCGTGTCGGTCTCCTCGCGTGCCCACCACTTCTCCGGGATGCGCTGGGACGACGTCCAGTGGCGGCACGGCTACGACAAGTGGGAGGCGTACGGCCAGGCCAAGACGGCGAACGTGCTGTTCGCCGTGCACCTCGACCGGCTCGGCCGGGACTCCGGCGTGCGGGCCTTCGCACTGCACCCCGGCGGCATCATGACCCCGCTGCAGCGGCACATCCCCCTCGCGGAGAAGATCGAGCGCGGCTGGGTGGACGAGCAGGGGAACCTGCTGGAGGTCGCGGGCCTGAAGACGCCGGAGCAGGGTGCGGCCACCCAGACCTGGGCGGCCACCTCCCCGCAGCTGGACGGCATGGGCGGGGTGTACCTGGAGGACTGCGACATCGCCGAGCCCGCCACGGAGGGCGAGCCGACCGGGGTTAAGGCCTGGGCGGTCGACCCGGAGCAGGCCGCCCGGCTGTGGGACCTGTCGGCGGAGCTGACGGGCGTCGACGCGTTCGCCTGAGCCGTGCTCAGGCCGACGGCTCGTCGGGCACCGGGTCCTCGGGGTGCACCGCCCCCGAGCGCGGTGCACCCCGGGGGCCCGCGCCGGCCTCGTCGGGGTCGGGGAGGTCCTCGTCGCGGTCCTGCGGCGGGCGGATCTCCGCCGCCTCCCAGGGGTCCCGGCCGGACCCGGCCTGCTGGTCCGGCAGGTCCCTGGGGACCGGCTTGCCGCCCTGCTTCTCGTCCACGGCACACTCCCCTCGCGTCGTTCCGAGCGTCAGGCGAGTACCTCGCCCGCACGCGGCGAAACACGCGGGTCAGCGCGGGCTGCGCTCCTCCAGGGCCGTGCGCCACGCGGGGAGCCGGTCCTCGGTCGCCGGTTCCGCGCGGCGGCCGCCGCGGCTGAAGAAGTCGGCGAGGGGCAGGATCGCGGCGCCGACGGTGACCGCGTCCGGGCCCAGCCGGCCGAGGTCGATGGTGACCTGCTCGGCGGGGTGGCGCAGCGCGTATGTGGTCGCATACCGGCGTACGGCGGGCAGGAACCGGGCGCCGAGCTGGAGCCCGGCCCAGCCGCCGATCAGGATCCGCTCGGGCTGGAAGAGGTTGATCAGGTCGGAGAGGCCGGCGCCCAGGTACTCGGCGGTCTCCTCCAGGACGGCGAGCGCGACCGGGTCGGGCTCGCTGCCCTCGGGCGGGTAGGCGGCGGCGAGCATCGCGGTGAGCGCGGTCTCCTCGTCGAGGCCCTCGGCCGGACGGCCGCCCTCCTCCCGCCAGCGGGCGAGCAGCGACTCGGCACCGGCGTACGCCTCCAGGCAGCCGAGCGCGCCGCAACGACAGCGGCGGCCGCGTACCCGTACGGTGAGATGTCCCCATTCGACGGCCCGGCCGTGCTCCACCTCGGCGGAGACCAGGCAGGCGCCGACGCCGGAGCCGAACAGCACCACGACCGCGTTGTCCGCGCCGCGCCCGGCGCCGAACCACATCTCGGCCTGGCCGAGGGTCTTGGCGCCGTTGTCGATGAAGTACCGCACGGAGTCCGGGAGCCGGCAGCCGGAGCGGAGGAGCTCCTCCAGGGGGACGGCGTCCCAGCCGATGGTCTGGCCGTGCACGACGGCACCCCGGTCCTCGGTGTGCTCGATGATGCCGGGAACGCCGACACCGACGCCGAGCAGCAGCTCGGGCGAACCTCCGTCGATGGCGAGGACCTCGTCGATACCGTCCCGGATGTGGCCGACGATCACCTCGACGTCGTAGCCCTGCTGCTCCAACGGCCGCTCGACGCGGGCCAGTTCGGTCAGGTTGAGGTCGAACAGCTCGACCCGGACCCGGGTCTCGCCGACGTCCACGCCGATCATGTGACCGCTGTGCGGGGCGACACGCAGCAGGGTGCGCGGGCGGCCGCCGTCGGAGTCGACGCTGCCGGCCTCCTCGACCAGGCCGTCGGCCACCAGGTCCGCGACCACGTTGCTCACCGATCCGGAGCTGAGGCCCGTCGCCGGGCCCAGCTCGAAGCGGCTGAGGGGGCCGTCGAAGTAGAGTCGCTGCAGTACGGCCGTGCGGTTGGCCCTCCTGAGGTCGCGTACCGTGCGCCCGTTCCGCCCCGCCATGTGGCTCCGCTCCCTTCACGAACCCTGCCCGACCTGCAACATACTCCTTCGGGGGGCCGGAAGCGATATTTTCCCAACCCTTAGTTCACGCTGTGAGCTAAGGAGGGGTTGATGCCGGGTCGCACCGTGGTGGGGGAGATCGTACGCGGGCGAAAGGTTCGTCGTGGTTGCTCGCGCAGTTCCCCGCGCCCCTTACGGGGCGCGCCGGGCGGGCGTCGATCAGGACGCCGCGTATACATCCTCCACAAAACGGCCGTCCGCCACCAGGGAGTTCAGCCATTCGTCGGGATTTCCCTCGGGCATGCGGTCACGGAACATCGTGCGGAACGCCTCCCGTACGCCTGGTGCCATGCGGGCGCCGTCGCCGCACACGTACACCCGGGCGCCCGCGGTCAGCAGCTCCCACACCTCGTCGGCCTCGGCCGCGATGCGGTGCTGGACGAAGGTGCCCGCGGCGCTGAAGGCGGGGCGGAGGGAGACCGCGCCGGCCTTCTCGGCGGCTCGCAGCTCCTCGGCGTGCAGGTAGTCGGCGTCGGCTGCGTCGCAGCCGAAGTAGCAGAGGGCGGGCGGGAGTTCGGTGCCTGCCGCGAGCGCTGCCCTGCGGTCGGCGACGGCGCCCCGGAAGGGGGCCAGGCCGGTGCCGGCGGCGATCATGACGACCGGTGCGGTGCCGTCGATGCGGAAGGCCTCCCGGCAGGGCTGGACGCGGGCGTGGACCGTGTCGCCGGGACGCAGGGCGGTCAGGTGGCCGGAGCCGGTGCCCCGGTAGGTGCCCTTGCCGGAGCGGGCGGGGGCCTCCAGCAGGGAGATCATCAGGTCGGCGTGGCGGGGGTCGGTGGCCGGGGACGAGGAGATCGAGTAGTGCCGGGGCTTCAGCGGGGTGAGCAGGTCCAGGAGGTGCGGCCAGTCGAGGGCGCCGCGCAGGGCGGGGTGGTCCTCGATGATCTCGACGAGGGTGCGGGGGTCGTCGCGCAGGGCGGCGAGGGCGGCCTTCTCGGGCGGGCAGGGGTTGGCGTCGGCGAGCAGGGAGAGCTGGTCGGTGCTCGGTCGCTCCTGCAACTCGACGTGGTGGGTGAGGAGCTGACGTGCCGTCAGCGGGCGGTCGACGGCGAGGCCGTCGCGGCGCGGGCGGGTGGCCCGGATGTCGAGGACGGCGTCGGGGTCGATGCCGAGGGCGGCGACCGCCCGGGTGACGAGGGCGGGGTCGTTGGCGGGGAGCACCGCGAGGTGGTCGGCGGTGCGGTAGGTGACGCCGTCCGGCAGGGCCACGCGCAGGAAGCGCTTGGTGCGGGGGTGGTCGGGAGCGGTGAGGTCGTACGCCTCGGTGACCGTCATGGGGACGAGTCCGTGGCGCTCGGCGAGGGCGTCGAGGGGGCCGCCGGTCAGGGTGCGGACCTCGTACGCGGCGGTGGGTTCGGCTCCGGCCGGGGTGGCGTCGGGGTCGCCGTGGTGTTCGAGGAGGGCGGTGCGCAGCCGGGCGGTGAACTCGCGGACCGTGCCGGTGAGGTCGCCGGAGGCGTCGGCCGCGGCCCGGTCGACGAGGCGGGTGGCGCCGAGTTCGGCGAGGCGGGCGTCGACGCGGGTCGGGAAGTGCTGGTAGGTGGCGGCCCAGTTGCGGTCGCCGACGCCGAGGACGGCGTAGGTCACGCCGGTGAGGTCGGGGGCGCCGTCGAGCCAGGCGGCGAAGGCGGTGGCGTCGTCGGTGGGGCGGCCGTTGTAGGAGGCGGCGGTGATGACGACGGGCCGGTCGGTGGGGAGACCGCCGGCGTAGGCGTCGAGGGCCGCCACCTCGGTGGCGCAGCCGATGTCGCCGGCCTCGTCGGCGAGCCGGGCGGCGAAGCCCCGGCAGGTGCCGTAGTTGCTGCCGTGCAGGAGGAGGGCGCCGGTGCCGGTGCGGACCCGGGCCGGGAGCGCGGCCGTCGGGTGCGGGTCGTGCTCGACCGTCGTCGGCGCCCCGGGCAGGGGCCGGTGGACGCGGTCGGCGGGGGTGCGCGGGGTGAGGGTCAGGGTGAAGCCCTCGGGCTTGAGGGTGAGGGTCTCCTTGACGGTGAGCGCGTAGTCCGCGTGGTCGTGCGGCCGGTAGCGGTGCACCAGCATGGCCAGCAGCATGGTCGCCTCGAGGAGGGCGAACTGCCGCCCGATGCAGGCGCGTTCACCGGTACCGAAGGGCTTGAAGGCGTGCACCGGGCGGGCCGCCTCCGCCTCCGGGGTGAACCGGGAGGGGTCGAACAGCTCGGGGTTGTCGCCCCAGACGGGCTGGCGGTGCAGCATCGGGGCGAGCACGGTGACGGCCTGTCCGGCCTGCAGCGGGATCCGGCCGCCGAGCAGGGTGTCGTCCAGGGCGTGCCGGCCGAACGCGGCGGCGGTCGGCCACAGCCGCAGGGCCTCGTTGAGCACCTGCCGGGTGTAGGCCAGGCGGCCGACCTCGTCGTACGTCGGCTCCGGGTCGGGCGTGTCGCCCCACAGCGCGTCGGCCTCGCGCTGCACCAGCTGGAGCGCGGTCGGGTGCTTGGCGAGGTAGTACAGGGCGAAGGACATCGCGCCGGAGGTGGTCTCGTGGCCCGCGATGAGGAAGGTGATGACCTGGTTGCGGATGTTGGCGCGGTCCAGGGTGGTGCCGTCGCCGGGGTGCCGGGCGGAGAGCATCAGGCCGAGGAGGTCCCCGGCCGCGCTCTGGTCGGTGCCGGTCCGGGAGGCGATGACGTCGTCGACGACCCGGGCGAGGTAGTCGGCGTCGTCACGGAAGGCCGCGTCCGCCGCCGAGTGGTCGGTGCCGGGCCGGCGGGCCAGGCGGGTCATGCTCCACTCCAGGCAGCGGACCATGGACTCGACGAAGGGGTGGGGTTCGGCGCGCTCGAAGGAGCCGAAGTCGTAGCCGAAGCCGGCCAGGCCGATGGTGTCGAGGGTCATCCGGGTCATGTCGTCCGGCACGTCGACCGGACGGCCGTCGCGGGCGGCCCGGTCCCAGGAGTCGATGAGCCGGCGGGCGACCTTGACCATCACCGGGTGGTAGGTGCGCATCGAGCCGAGGGCGAAGGCGGGCATGAGGATGTCGTGCGCCTTGGCCCAGTTGGGCTCGTCGTTGTACGCGGTGAACAGCCCGTCGGCGGCGAAGGCGCGGACGTTCTCCAGGGCGGGTCCCACATGCTTGGCGAACCGCTGCTCGTCGGCGAGGTCGGCGACCAGGTCGGCGTCGGCGACGAACAGGGTGTCCCGCCCGTGCAGCCGTCGTACGAGGACCGGCCCGTGCTCCCGCATCAGGTCCATGACCTGCTGGATGGGGGTGCGGCCGGGGCCGGTGGCGGTGATGTCGGCGACGGGGACGCCGTGCGGGGTGGGTGCGGTGACGGGGTGCAGCGCGGTGGGGGGCATGGCGCGACAACTGCCTTTCGCGGTACGGAAGTCCTGTGATCCAGCGTGGTCTTCCGGGGGTGCGGACCGGCACCGCCGCACTACACGATCGTGCAGTCGAAAGTGTCCGCCCGCTCTTGCGCGGTGCCGGTGGAGTTGCCCCTGGCCTCGACGGTCGCCTTGGATGAGTCGGATGAGGGAGAGCGAAGAGGAGCGGCGGTGGGCATGGAGGCGGGCGGGCTCGACGGCGTGGTGTGGCGCAATCGTGCCCTGACGCTGTTCGACCGGGTGGCGGTGCCGGTCGCGGTCTGCGACGTGTACGGGCTGGTGGTGCTGGCCAACCCGGCGATGGCCACCGAGTGCGGTACGACACCGGGCCGGCTGCGCGGCCGGGATGTGCTGGAGCTGTTCGGCCCGCAGGAGGAGGCCCAGGTGGAGCGGATCGCCGAGGCGCTGCGGCTGCGGCACCGCTCGCGCTACCAGGTGTCGGTGCGGTGGCGGGCGCCCGACGGGACCGAGCGGTACGGGGAGCTGACCGCGGACCCGGTGAGCGAGGCGGTGGGCGAGACGCCGTCGCTGCTGGTGATGTTGCGGGTGGACGGCGAGCACGAGGCACCGCCGGCACGGCCCGCGCAGGTCACCCCGGTCGAGGGGCGGGTGCTGGCACTGCTGGCCGGGGGCGCCACCACCGCGCGGGCCGCCCGCGACCTGGGGCTGACCAGGGACGGCGTCACCTACCATCTGCGCCGTCTGTCGGCCCGCTGGGACGCGGCCAACCGCACCGAACTGGTGGCCCGCGCCTACGCCTTGGGCGTGCTCGAGCCGGGCGTCTGGCCGCCGGCCCCGGCGGAGCAGGCCCTGCCCGCGGAGCCCGCCGTGCCCGCGGAGTAGGCCGTGCCCGCGCCCGCCGGGGCGCCGAAGCGGGCCAGGGTGTGCCAGACCATCTTGAGGTCCTGGATCCTGTACCGGCCGGTGCGGGCCGCGGCGCCGATGATCCGGGGGTCGACGACGCCCTTCTCGGCGATCAGGGCACCGAGTTCGGCGTACTCCGGGCCCCGGTAGGCGGCGTGCCGGCGCAGCTCGGGCACGGTGAGCCGGTAACCGGGGTGCCACTCGACCACTTGGCGGCGGAAGTCCAGCGCTCCGTACACCAGCCGCTCGGGCGGGTCGGCGTCGTCGTAGGCTCCGCCGAAGATCCGGCTCTCCCAGCGCCACCGGTCGCCGCCGGGGTGGGCGGTGAGCCCGCCGTTGCCGGTGCCGGTGACGAACTGGGAGTGGTAGGCGCCGTCCCGGGCGAGCGCCTCCAGGATCGGCAGACCGGCCGAGAGCCGGTCGGGGTGGAAGTTCAGAGTGATGCGCAGGCCGGGGTCGAGAGGCGGCCCCGAGGACAGCGCGGCCACGTGGCGCAGCGCCGCCGTGCTCCGTGCCGCCCCGGCGTCCGTGACGTCCATCGGATCCCCCCTGTGGCCCGTCCGGCAGTGGCCGGTCCGGTGCCGGCCGACCCTAGCCGATCACGGTCGGTCCGGTCGCGGCCGTTTCGCGTCCCGGGGTCAGCTCGTGACGGCGATGAGCACTCCGACCGCCAGGAAGACCAGCGCGCCGAGAGTCAGGAACACCACCGGCCCCACGACGTGCCGCCACATGCGCACCCGGGCGACCTGCGGGTTCTGGGCCAGGTAGACGACCTCCACCTGCCGTCCCGTCGCGAGCCCCATGCCGGACCCCTGGACCCGCGGCGAGAACTCCACCCGGTAGCCCAGGCGGTCCGTGAAGGCGATGACCGGGACCCATTTCGGCCCGTCGCTGTCGGTGGTGCGCACGTTGTCCACGACGAGTCCCCAGGTCTGCACCCCGTGCCGCCGCAGCCGGTGTACCACCCTGCCCTCGTGCGCCGCGGCCACGAACAGCCCCAGGCCGGCCACCGTGCACAGCACCGCGCCGATGTTCAATGTCCCAACCCTTCTGCCCTGCCCGACCGTTCGGCACCTCGGGTGCAGAAGACGCGTCGGCCCGGCGTTCGGTTTCCGGGGCCGCGTCCCGACTCCGCCGGCACTTCGGCGGACGCTCCGTAATCAACTCTGGTCAACCAGCCACTAGCGCGCGCGAGTGATCTGTGGACAATACGTTCGACGTGACACGCGAGTGGGAACAGGCCAAGGGATGCAACACGTACGGAAGTGGGCCGACGGGCTGCTGCGACTGCTGCGACGGCATCGGGACCCGGTGGTCGTCCAGACGCTGCGGTCGGCCACCGCGGCCACGATCGCCTACGTCCTCGCGCTCCACCTGAGCCCGGAACCGGCACCGCTCACCGCGCCGCTGACCGCGCTGCTGGTCGTCCAGGTGACCCTGTACGCCACCCTGACCAACGGCTTCCGCCGGGTCAACTCGGTGGTGGCCGGTGTGCTGGTCGCCATCGCCTTCAGCCAGTTGGTGGGGCTGACCTGGTGGAGTCTCGCCCTGCTGATCGTGGCCTCACTGGCGGTGGGGCATCTGGTCCGCGTCGACGAGTACATCCCCGAGGTGGCGATCAGCGCCATGCTGGTGCTCGGGGTCACCACCATCAGCAGCACCGCGTGGGCGCGGATCGTGGAGACCCTGATCGGCGCGGTCGTCGGCATGGGCTGCAACCTCCTGCTCCCGCCCCCGGTGTGGGTGGACGAGGCCGGCGAGTCGATCGAGGGCCTGGCCCGCCGGCTGCGGCAGCTCATGCTGCGGATGGGCGAGGAGGCGGCGGAGATCATGCCCTGGCAGCAGGCCGCCGCCCGGCTGCACGAGGCCCGCCGCCTGGACCACGCCATCGTCGAGGTGGACGCGGCGCTGCGGCAGGCGGAGGACAGCCTGCGGCTCAATCCGCGGGTCAGGGAGGGCCTGCTGCACCGGGTGGTGCTGCGCACCGGCCTGGACACGCTGGAGATCTGCACGGTCGTGCTGCGGGTGCTGGCCCGGACCTTCACCGACCTGGCCAAGGCCCGCGAACCCGAACCGCTGTTCGCACCGGACGCGGGCGTGGCCGTCGAGCAGCTGCTGTCCCAGATCGCCGACGCCGTGGTCAGCTTCGCGGTACTGGTGACCACCAGCATCAGCGAGAGCGCCGAGTCGGCCGAGGCCCGGCTCGCCGCCGAGCTGCACACCGCTCGCGGCACCCGCGACAAGCTCGCCGACCTGCTCCAGCAGGAGATCCGCCGCGACGACCGGAACTGGCAGCTGCTCGGCGCCGTCCTGACCGAGGTCAACCGGCTCCTCGACGAGCTGGACACCGAGCACCGCACGCGCCGTCTGCTGGAGGAGCTGGACCGGGTGTCCGGCGAGCAGCGCGCCAGGATGCCCCGGCTGACCTGGCTGCGGGAGCGGGTGGGCGTACCGGAGCGACTGCGGCGGAACCGGGCCGGTGGTGCGGTGCGTTCTCCCTCCGGGACGGGGAAAGGGGAACGCCGATGACGGACGCGGCGGTACGGATCGACGGGAACACACTGCGGCTGCCGGGCGGGGTGGCGGTGCGGTTCGTGCGCACGCTGCGGCTGCCGGAGACGGGCACGCATCCGCTGCCGCCGGGGCTCGGCGAGTTCCCGGTCCGGCGGGTGGGCGACTACCCGGACACGGTTCCGGCCGAGTGGCGGGCGCGGGGCGGGGTGATGCTGCCGGTGTACCTGCGCGAGGCGATGTGGCTGAGCTTCGCGGGCACGACGGAGCCGGCCGCGCTCCAGGTCGGTGTCGGCAAGGTGTGCGCGGTGTCCGGCGAGCCGTGGCGCGACCGGCTGTCCCGGAAGCCGCAGAACTACCTGGTCCTCCCCCGGCAACCGTGGCTGGACGGCATCAACTCCGGAAAGGGCACGGTCCGCCAGTTCGTGGCGGTGCCGCTCGGGCTGGGTGCGACGGTGGAGGGGCAGGTCACCGGCGAGGAGGTGTGGGGCGGGGTGCAGCTCCAGGCCTTCACGCTCGCGGACGGCCCGCTCGCCGAGTGGCGGCGCCAGGAGCGGCTGCGGCAGGAGCGGCTGCGACGCGAGCGCACCCGCGGGTCCGGACCGGCCGGCGGCGGCCTCGGCGCGGCCCTGCCGATGATGTCCGCCCTCCCCGCCCCGGCTCCCGGCGCGGCCCCTGCCGCCAGGTCGGCCGGGATGGGCCTCGGCGTCGGCGGCTCGATGCGCCAGGAGGTGTACGAGGACGACCGGCCGCTGCGGGACTGGGCCGAGACCCCGGCCGGGCGCGTCTTCGTGCACCTGGTCACGCCCCCGCAGTGGCACCGCATCACGGGCGAGGCGCCCCCGCCGTCGCCGGTGGACCGGGCGGCGTACACCCGCGCGGGGCTGCCCTGGTACGACTACTACGACCAGGACGCCCGGGATCTCGCTCCCACGGACGCCCTGGAGTCGGTCAAGCCGGTCGGCGACTGGCTCGGCGACGACCTGGAGCCCTGGCAGCAGCCGTCCCCGGGGCAGGTGGTCCCCCTGAAGGACGCGGCGGGCGAGCCGGTGGAGGACGGCGACTGGTAGCAATCCGTTGCACTGGTTGCAACGGTCATTGCTTTTCTTGCGTCGGCCCCTCGGTTCACGTCAAGGTGTGTCAGGTCCGGGTGATTCACGACCTGAGGTGCGTGGCATGGGCAGTGGTACGGAAGGGACGCGCGGCGGCTGGAGCAGGCGCCGGTTCGTCGGTGCGCTGGCGGGCGCGGCCGCGGTGGTCGCGGTCCCGGCCCCGGCAGCCCCGCCCTCGGCGGCACCGCCCGCGGAGCGGTCGGCCCCGGCGGCGCGCCCGGCTGCCACCACCCCGGCGAAGACCCCCTCGGCTCTCCGCCCGCTCTACCTCGGCACGTACACCTCCGTGGACGGCGGCGGCACCGGTATCGGCCTCGCCACCTACGACCCGGCGACCGGCCGGATCACCGGCACCGGCACGATCACGGGGGTCGCCGACCCGTCGTACCTGGCCGTCCACCCGGACGGCCGCACGCTGTACGCGGTGAACGAGCGCGCGGACGGGAGCGTGACCGCCGTACGCCTGGCGGACCGCAGGATCCTGGGCAGCAGGAGCACGGGCGGGGCGGGCCCCTGCCACCTCTCGGTCCATCCCACCGGCCGCTGGCTGCTGAGCGCCGACTACACCTCGGGCAGTGTGGCCGTGCACCCGATCGACGCCACCGGCGCCCTCGGCGAGCGCACGGCCCTGGTGACGCACTCCAGTCCGGCGCCCGGGCCCGGCCAGCAGGGCCCGCACGCCCACCAGTTCATCACCAGCCCGGACGGCGGCCATGTCCTCGCCGTGGACCTGGGCACCGACACGGTCTACAGCTACCGCCTCGATCCCGCGCGGGGCACGCTCACCGAGGTCGCCCAGGCGCACACGAAGCCGGGGGCGGGCCCCCGCCATCTGACCTTCCACCCCGGCGGACGCCACGCGTACCTGGCCGACGAGGTGGGCGACACGGTCGCGGTCTGCGCCTACGACCCGGCCACCGGCCGGCTGACGATCGGCGCGCCGCAGTCCTCCGGCAGCACGGCCGGCACCACCAACTACCCGGCCCAGTTCCTGGTCACCGCGGACGGCTCCTACGCCTATCTGGCCAACCGGGGCGACAACACGCTCGCACGGTACGCGGTCGAGGCCGACGGGGCCCGGCTGCGGCTGCTGGACACGGTGCCGGTGCACGGGGACTTCCCCCGTCAGATCGCCTTCTCCCCCGACGGCCGGCTGCTGTTCGCGGCCAACCAGCGGTCCGGCACCGTGAGCGTCTTCACCGTCGACCCGGACAGTGGTGAACTCCGGCTCGCGGGCGAGCCGTTCGCGTCACCGGTCGCCGTCTGCGCGCTGCCGCTGTAGCGTCCGCGGGCAGGAGGCGGCCGCGCTCGCCTGGGCCAGCAGCACGTGCATGCGCTCGGTGAGCTGGGCGATGTCGTCGGCGGGCGCGTGGAAGGCGAGCCGTACGTCGCCGTGGGCGCGGGTGCGTTCGATGCGCAGGGTCAGTCCGTGCCGGTCCACGGCGAGGGGCTGGACGCGGGTCGCGGCGTGCAGGCTCTCGGGTTCGACGAGCCGGGTGAGCCGCTCGACGGCGTCCGGGTGGGAGTCGGCCAGGTGGGTCAGCAGTTTGGCCTCGGCGCCGGCCAGCGGGTCCGGTTGCGCTGCGGCGAACTCGTCGAGGTCGACGACCACCGCGCCGGAGGGCCGGCGCAGCACCACTCGGGTGGGGTGGAAGACGAGGTGCTCGTCGACGGGGGCGAACCAGCCGGCCATCCAGAGCCGGGCCCGGATCCGGCCCCGCACCGGGACGGGCGCCACGTCGGCGAACTCCAGCACCGCGGACGGCTCACCGCGCGGGGCGCAGATCGCGGCCGTGAGCAGGGCGCTGTCCTCGGGCACGTGCAGCAGCACCCGGCCGTCGTCGGCGACGGCGTGCGCGCCGACGTACTCCTCGCGTCCGCCGTCCGCGGTCACCATGCACGACCATGCGACGGCCAGCAGGGACCGGGCCTGCTCCGCCGCACCGGGTCCGGCCGCCCAGGCTGCCTGTTCGTCACCCATCCCGCATCCTCCTTAGGTAAGGCTCACCTAACTTATCGAAGATCGGGGAGTACGCCAAGCGCGGAGCGCGTCACACAGGTGAAGAACAGGGTGAGGAAGGGAGCCGGGGCGGTCAGGAGATGACGCCCAGCAGGGCCCGCGCGCACAGGTCCCGCACCTGTTCCCGCGTCAGTTCCTCGGTGCGCAGCCACTCCAGGCAGACGTGGGTGGTGAAGGCGAGCCAGCCGCGCACCGCGAGCCTGGTGTCGGGGCGCTGCCCGAGGGCGGGGCCGAACTCGGGGTCGGCGGCGAGGGTGGCGAGGATCTGGCGCTCCTGGGCGGCCTGGGCCTGCCGGTAGACGCGACGCACGGCCTGGTCGCCGGAGGCCTCCGCACGATGGAAGGCCCGGAAGCCGTGCGCGTGGGTGTGGACGTAGTCGAGGTAGATATCGAGGCCCGCGGTGAGCTGTTCACGGGCGGGCACCCCGGGCTCGGCCGCCGTCATCCGCAGCATCCGCTCGCTCTCCCGCTCCACGACCGCTGCGAAGAAATCACGTTTCGTCGGAAAATAGTGGTACAGCAGACCTCGGGAGACACCCGCGATCTCCGCGACCTGCTCGATCCACACGTCGTCGTACGGGCTCTCGGAGAAGAGCCTGGCCCCGACCGAGAGGAGCTGCTCACGGCGGGCCGCGGTGCTGAGCCTGCGGCGGCTGCGCTCACCCTGGTTCGGGACCATGTCCGCACTTTACTTGACGTGGGTTCAACAACGGGACGAGACTGAAACCGGCCTATTGAACCCACGTACAACTAGATCGACGTGCCGCAGCATCGAGGGAGATCGCGTCATGGCGGAGACGGTCACGCAGCCGGGGACGGGGCCGGGCGGCCCGCTGCCGAAGGGGTTCCGGGGCGCCGAGCAGGGCTGGCCGGAGCTGCACCGCATCCCGCACCCGCCGCGCCGGCTGCCGCTCCTCGGCGACGTCCTGGGCGTCGACCGGCGCACCCCGCTCCAGGACTCGATGCGGATCGGCGGGCAGTTGGGCCCGATCTTCCGGCGCAGGGCGTTCGGCAACGAGTTCGTGTTCGTGTGGGGTGCCGGACTGGCCGCCGACATGGCCGACGAGTCACGGTTCGCCAAGCATGTGGGCCTCGGGGTCGCCAATCTGCGCCCGGTCGCCGGGGACGGCCTGTTCACGGCGTACAACCACGAGCCGAACTGGCAGCTGGCGCACGACGTCCTGGCCCCGGGCTTCAGCCGGGAGGCCATGGAGGGCTACCACGCGATGATGCTGGCGGTGGCCGGGCGGCTGACCGACCACTGGGACCGGGAGCTGACGGCCGGCCGCTGGGTGGACGTGCCCGGCGACATGACCAAGCTGACCCTGGAGACGATCGCCCGCACCGGGTTCGGGCACGACTTCGGCTCGTTCGAGCGGGACCGGCCGCATCCCTTCGTGACCTCGATGATCGGCACGCTCACCTATGCGCAGCGGCTGAACAGCGTGCCCGGGCCGCTGGCCCCGCTGATGCTGCGGCAGGCCTCCCGGCGCAACGCGGCCGACATCGACCACCTCAACCGCACGGTCGACGACCTCGTCGCCGAGCGGCGCCGGACCGGCCGCGGGGACGGCGACCTGCTCGACCGGATGCTGGAGACGGCCCATCCGGAGACCGGCGAACGGCTGTCCGCCGAGAACGTACGGCGGCAGGTGATCACCTTCCTGGTGGCCGGCCACGAGACCACCTCGGGCGCGCTCTCCTTCGCCCTGCACTACCTTGCCCTGCACCCGGAGATCGCCGCCCGGGCGGCCGCCGAGGTGGACCGCGTCTGGGGCGACACACCCGCGCCGGGCTACGACCAGGTGGCCAAACTCCGTTACGTGCGGCGGGTGCTGGACGAGTCGCTGCGGCTGTGGCCGACGGCGCCCGCCTTCGCCCGCGAGGCCCGTGAGGACACCGTGCTGGCCGGGCGGTACCCGATGCGCCGGGGCGCCTGGGCACTGGTCCTGACCCCGATGCTGCACCGGGACCCCGAGGTGTGGGGCCCGGACGCCGAGAGCTTCGACCCGGACCGGTTCGACGCGAAGGCGGCCCGCGGCCGGGCTCCGCACACCTTCAAGCCGTTCGGCACCGGAGCGCGCGCCTGCATCGGCCGCCAGTTCGCGCTGCACGAGGCCACCCTGGTCCTCGGCCTGCTGCTGCGTCGCTACGGCCTCGGGGCCGACCCGGACTACCGGCTGCGGGTGACCGAGCGGCTCACGCTGATGCCGGACGGCCTGCGGCTGCGGCTGGAGCGCCGCACCCCCGCCCCGGCGCCGGTGACCGTGCCGGAGGCACCCGCGTCAGGGAGCGGCGGGGGCTGTCCAGTGCACGGGACGGGCGACTGACGCCGGCAGCCGGGTGCCGGCACTGCCCCGGGCCGCGTCGACCTGCGGCTGGGTCAGGAAGATCGCGCCGGTCAGGTCCGCGTCGGTGAGGTCGGCGGCCCGCAGGTCGGCGCCGATCAGGTCGGTGTCCCGAAGGTCGGCGCCGGTGAGGTCGGCGGCGATCAGGCAGGCCCCGCGCAGGCTCACCCCGCGCAGGCCGGCGTTCCTGAGGCGGGCGCCGACCAGGTCCGCGCCCCGGCGGTCCTTCTTCCGGCCGCGGACGCCGGCGCGGGCCAGCTCGCTGGTGCGCAGCAGCAGGACGTTGACCTTCTCCCGGTGCGCGGCGACGTCCAGGGCGGCGAGTTCCCCGGGCGTCCCCCGGGTGAGTTCCTCGGTGTCCTCGAGGAGCCTGCCCAGTTCGGTGCGGACCGGGCGGGCGGCGGGCAGGTCCAGCGCCTCGGTGAGGTAGCGGAGCAGTTCGTGCAGCTGCCGTACGACGGGGAAGGCCTCGAACATCCGGCGGGCGTGCTCCGGGGAGCCGGTGCGCCAGTCCTGCCCGCCGAAGATCACCTGCGAGACCTGCTGCCCGGCGCCGAAGCAGTCGTAGACCGTGCAGCCGCCGAACCCCTTCTGCCGCAGCTCGGCGTGGATGCCGCAGCGGTGGTCGCCGCCGAGGTTGCCGCAGGGCTTTCCGGCGGGCTTGTCGACCGCGAAGTCCGCCGAGGCGGTGAACGGCAGGGCTACGCAGCAGAGCCCGAAACAGCGGGCGCAGTCGCCGCTCAGCCGGGCCCGTTCGGATATCTGTTCTGGCACCCGGTCAGCCTACTGACCGGCGAGGACCTCCTCGTCCGCATTTCTCAGCCGGGCCGCGTCCGCCCCCGGCGGCCGGCCGAACTGCCGCCGGTACTCGCGGCTGAACTGCGAGGCGCTGTCGTAGCCGACCGCGTACCCCACGTCGGCCACGTCGTCGGTGCTGCTCATCAGGCGCAGCCGGGCCTCCTGGAGACGGATGTGCTTCTGGTACTGGATCGGGGTCATCGCGGTGACCGCCCGGAAGTACCGGTGGAACGGCGAGGCGCTCATCCCGGCGAGCCGTGCGAGGTCCTCGATGCGCAGCGGGTCGGGGTAGTGCTCGCGGATGAAGCGGACGGCCCGGCCGATCTGGGTGAGCCGGCTGTCGGCGAGCCCGATCTGCCGGACGAGCGCGCCCTGCTCGCCGGTGATCAGCCGCCACAGGATCTCCCGCTCGATCATCGGGGCGAGCACCGGGATGTCGGCGGGCCGGTCGAGCAGCCGCACCATCCGGAGGGCGGCGTCGACCAGATCGGCGGGCGCGTCGCCGACCGCGAGCGCGGGCAGGTCGGTGCGGCGGCGCACACCGCCCGCGAGCGGGTCGGTACCGGTCTCCAGGAGCAGTGCGGCGATGCGCGCGGGCCGCAGCCGGAAGCCGAACCCCAGGAACGGCGTCTCCCGGGTGGCCCGGGTGCACTGCCCGCTCACCGGCAGGTCGACCGAGACGACCAGGTACTGGCCGACCTCGTAGTCGTAGATCCGGCCGCCCAGCGTCAGCCGTTTGGCGCCCTGGGCGACCAGCGCGAGGACGGGGTCCACGATGCCCGAGCGCGGCCCGGTGGGCCGTTCCGCACGGGTCAGCATGAGGCCGTCGATCGCGGGGACGGCGTCGGCGTCGCGCGGGGCGTGCCGGTCGATCAGGGAGCGCAGTTCGTCGAGGGACACGCTCCCGATTCAAACGCCGGCCGGGGACGTCCGCAACGCCCTCCC
The DNA here is from genome assembly GCF_042721035.1 of Streptomyces sp. NPDC058464. NCBI lineage: Bacteria > Bacillati > Actinomycetota > Actinomycetes > Kitasatosporales > Streptomycetaceae > Streptomyces > Streptomyces sp. NPDC058464. The sequence goes on along the minus strand of NZ_JBHXMA010000020.1, from coordinate 85,445 downwards.
CTCTCCCTCCCCCCGGAAAACCGGCAGGATCGTGCAAGCCTCCGGTGCGATCGCCCTAACGTTCCCGCAGCTCAGGCTGGTTTGCTCGAAGAGCCGGATCCCCCGGCGACTTCCACCGCGACCTTCACGGAGCACTTCATGGCACTCGACTCGTACGTCGGTCTCGGCCGGTCCGGGCTCAAGGTGAGCCCCTTCTGCCTCGGCGCGATGAACTTCGGCGAGGACGGCGGCTTCGGCTGCTCGGTCGAGGAGTCGGAGAAGATCCTCCAGACCTATCTCGACCTCGGCGGCAACTTCGTCGACACCGCCAACTTCTACACCAACGGCCACTCGGAGGCGATCCTCGGCGACTTCCTCGCCGCCCGCCCCGGCCGCCGCGACCGCCTGGTGCTGGCCACCAAGTTCTTCGGCAACCTGCACCTCGGCGACCCCAACGGCGGCGGCGCCGGGCGCAAGGCGATCGTCGGCCAGCTGGAGGACTCGCTGCGCCGGCTGCGCACCGACTACGTCGACGTGTACTGGCTGCACAACCACGACCGGTCCACCCCGGTCGAGGAGACCCTTCGGACGCTCGACGACCTCGTGACGGCCGGCAAGATCCGGTACGTCGGTTTCTCCGACACCCCGGCCTGGTTCACCGCCAAGGCCCACACCATGGCGCTGCTGCGCGGCTGGGCGCCGGTGACGGCGCTGCAGATGGAGTACTCGCTGCTGGAGCGCACCATCGAGGGCGAGTTGATCCCGCTCGCCCAGGACGCGGGGATGGGGCTGCTGCCCTGGTCCCCGCTCAGGAGCGGCTTCCTCTCCGGGAAGTACCGCAGGGGGCGGGGCGCGCCCGCCGACGCCCCGCGGGCCGCCGTCCTCGGACAGCCCGACGAGGCCGACTTCACCGTGATCGAGGCGCTCGCCGCCGTCGCCGAGGAGATCGGCACCGGTTCGGCCGCCGTGGCGCTGTCCTGGGTGCAGAACCGCCCCGGCGTCACCTCCACCCTCATCGGCCCGCGCACCCTCGGCCACCTGGAGTCCAACGTCGCCGCCCTGGACGTCCGCCTGACGCCGGAGCAGACGGCCCGGCTCGACGAGGTGTCGGCCCCGGCCCTCAACTTCCCCCACGACCTCAACCGCCGCGTCGGCACCATGCTCCAGTACGCGGGCGCCACGGTCGACGGGGTGCCGAGCGCGGTGTATCCGCCGCTGCTGGAGAGCACGGCCCGCTACTGATCAGGGTCGTCGTCCGGCCGTACGTGGGTGAGCTTGGCCGGGTTGGTGACGACGTAGACACCGGATACCTGGTCGCCGTCCGGGGTGAGGTCCATGACCATCACGGCGTACGGGGAGTCGCCCGAGAAGAGCACCGCCGCGTCGTCGCCGTTGACACCGCGGTAGTGGACCTCCAGGTCCCCGGCGCGCCGGGAGGCATAGCCGGCCAGCATGCGGGCGGCCTTCTCCCGGCCGTGGACCGGTCGCAGCCCGGCCCCCTGCCGGGCGCCGCCGCCGTCGATCCAGACCGTCACGTCCGGGGCGAGGATCTCCAGGAGCGCCTGCAGATCGCCGCCGAGGGCGGCCTCGACGAACCGTTCGGTCGCCTCCCGCCGGACCCGGGGACGGGCCCGGTAGCGGGGGCGACGGGCGTGCACATGGGCGCGGGCCCGGTGGGCGACCTGACGGACGGCGGCGGGGCTGCGGTCGAGCATTGCGGCGATCTCGGTGTGGGGATAGCCGAACACCTCGTGGAGGACGAACACCGCCCGCTCCAGCGGGGTGAGGGTCTCCAGGACCACCAGCATCGCCAGGGAGACCGAGTCGTTGCGGACCGTGCGGTCGGCGGTGTCCGGGGCGAGGCCGGTGCCGGCGTCGGTGACCAGGGGTTCGGGCAGCCACGGACCCACGTACGTCTCACGGCGGGAGGCGATGGCCGTCTGCCGGGCGAGGGCGTGGTTCACCGCGATCCGGACGAGGTAGGCGCGCGGGTTGCCGATCTCCGCCAGGGGCGCCCGGCGGTTCTTGCCGGACCAGGACAGCCAGGTCTCCTGGAGCACGTCCTCCGTGTCGGCGACGCTGCCGAGCATGTTGTAGACGACGGAGAACAGCAGCTCGCGGTGGTCGGTGAAGAGCCGCGTCGCGGTGTGCTCGGGGCTGCCCTGCCGGTCTCCGGTGCCGGGTGACGTGTTTTCGGTGCCGGGTGACGTGCTCATCCCTGTTCCTCGTAGGTGATGTGGTACGCGGCCGCGACGGGATTGATCCTGGCGGGGTCCAGGCGCCCCTCGGTGAGGACGGCGGGTCCCGCCTCGACCAGGTCCTCGACGAACCGTTCCCAGCCACCGGGCGAGGAGATCTGCAGGACCCGGGGCGGCGGGTCGGAGGCGGCCCTCAGGGCGTGCGGGACGCCGTGCGGGAGCAGCGCGAACGCCCCGCGGGGAGCCCGGTGCCGCCGGCCGCCGAACTCGATCTCGAGGACGCCGTCCAGCACGTAGACGCACTCGTCCGCGCGATGGTGGACATGCCGCGGGATGTCCTGGGCGACGGTCACCTCCAGCAGCGAGCAGCGCCCCTCCGTGTCGTCGGTCGTCGCCTTGACCGCGAACGCGGGCGGCAGCGGAATGCGGCCGGGCCTGGCGGCCCCCGGTGCCAGCAGGATGAAACGGTCTTCAGACACGCGCGCGCTCCTTCTCGCCCGGTGTGGGCTTCCTGCCCCCGAACGCCTCTTTCCGGATGACGTCGAGGAGGCTCGGAACGCCCTCCGTGGTGCGGACGTCGACGAAGGCACGCACGTGGCCGTCACCGACCGCCTCGCGCAGCAGCACGTTTCCCAGATCCGCCCGCGAGGTGAACCGGCCGGGCAGGCGCGAAGTGCCGACCTGGTAGGCGCTGACGGCGGCCGTGTCAAAGAGGCCGGCGGGACGGACGACGGTCCACCGGTGGTCGCCGTCGCGCACGATCTCCTCCATCCGCCGCATGTCCTCGTACACGGTGCGCCCCATCGTGCGCGCGACGAGGGGTTCGAGCACCTTCCGGAAGAAGAAGGTCTCGCCGGGCGCCGGCACGCCGAAGAGCACGGTCGAGGACACGCACACCAGGCGCCGCACGCCGTGTTCCGTCATGGCCCGCGTGATGTGGGTGACGCCCTCCGAGTACACGGTGACGGGGTTTCGGCTGTAGGGCACCCCGAGCGTCGAGATCACCGCGTCCTGCCCGGCCACGACGCGTGCCACGGCGGCCGGGTCGAGCACGTCCGCACCGGCCACCCGCAGCCGCGGGCCGCTCGGCGGGAACGCCTCGGGGCGGCGGGTGACGGCGGTGACCGTGTGCCCTTCGGCGATCCCCTGCGCGGTGACCTGCCGCCCGGTCGGCCCGTTCGCGCCGAATATCACGAGTTTCACGTACTTCCCCTCTCCTGCCGGGCTTGGATGTGCGCGCGACGGCGTCGTCCAAGCCGCTTCTGTCACTGGGAGGGGTCCGGGGGCGCCGAGTGTGACACCCCGCTCTCGGGTGAGACCCGAACCACACGACCAGAACTCACCACGGAGTTTCCGGCCCGGTGGGGGTCCTCTTCATCCGGCGGAAAACAAAGTCGGCTACCACAGAGGCAGGAACCCGCAGGACAGGAGACGGACCATGTGCAGGCATCAGCCCCCGTGCCCCGGCGCCGACCACCCCGGCAGCCACCCGGCCGTCGTCGTCTCGGCCCATCCCGAACAGGGCTGGAGCCTGCTGTGCGACGGCACGATCGTCTTCGACGACACCGGTGAACTCCTGCCCGACGGACGGACCGTGAGCCCTCATCGACCCCCGGCCGCCGCCGTCTGAGTGGCTGTCAGTTCTCCTCGGCGACGAAGTCCAGGCGGTCGAGCCGCTCGGGGTCGGCCAGGATGTACATCTCGGTGATCCGGCCGTCGGCGATGGTGACCGCCATGACGGAGAGCGGGCGTCCCTCGGGCGCGGTGACCATGCCGACGGCACCGTTGACCAGCGCGAGCCGCGCCCAGCCCGCGAACTGCCGGAAGGTGAACGCGCCTTCGGCCACCGCCCGGGCACCACGCAGCACCTTGGACGCGGCGGCGCCGCGCACCAGCGCCCCCGAGTCGACACGCAGCACCACATCGGGGTGCAGCACGGCGACCAGCGCCTCGAAGTCGCCGCCCCTGGAGGCGGCCAGGAAGGCCTCCAGCACCTGGCGCTGCCGCCCGAGGTCGGGGTCGGCGGTGGGTGTGGCCCCCTGGACCCGGCGGCGGGCCCGGCTGGCCAGCTGCCGGGTGGCCGCCGCACTGCGCTCCACGATGGGCGCGATGTCGTCGAAGGGCACCGCGAACATGTCGTGCAGGACGAACGCCAGCCGCTCGGCGGGCTCCAGCGTCTCCAGGACGACGAGGAGGGCGAGCCCGACGGAGTCCGCCTCCAGCACCTCCTGTTCGGGGTCGACGCCCGACAGCGGCCGGATCACCGGGTCCGGGACGAACGTCTCGTCGATCGGCTGCTCGCGGCGCGCCGTACGGGAGCGCAGCATGTCGAGGCAGACCCGGCCGACCACCGTGGTCAGCCAGCCCCCCAGGTTCCTGATCTCGTCCGCCTCGGTCCGTCCGAGCCTGAGCCAGGCCTCCTGGACCGCGTCCTCGGCCTCGGCGAGCGAGCCGAGCATCCGGTAGGCCACCGCGCGCAGTTGACCGCGGTGTTCCTGGAAACGGCCGGCCAGCAGTTCCGCGTCCATGGTCATGTCCCCCCGTTCCTCCACGGCCGCAGACTATGCGGACCCGCCACGCCCGCAACCTCTTTTTTTACGGGACGTCACGCCTCGTCGCGGGCGAGTTTCAGCAGCCGGTCCAGGACCCGGGGCGCGCCGGTGCGCAGCCCGTCGTGCTCGAACTCGTCGGTGACCCAGGTGCGCAGGCCCCGGACGGCCCGTGCGGTCGCCAGCGAGTGCCCGGCGTCGACGTACATGTCGTCGTGGTAGACGGCGGCGGCGACCGGGACCTCGTTGGCGGCGAGGCGGGCCGGGTCGTACAGCGGCTGCCAGTCGGTGCGGGCGGCGAGCAGTTCCGCCGCCTCCCTCAGCGGGCGCAGGGACGGGTCGGTCTCGAACATCCAGGGGTGCACGGTCTCACCCGTGAACAGCACCGGGGCGTCGTCCGCGAGTGCCTTCGCCGCGTCGAACTGCGGGAACTCGGCGCGGACCCGCTCGGCCGCCCAGGCGGTGGGGCGGGCGTCCTGGCCGTAGATCGGCTCGTGGACCAGGGCGTACAGCGGGTTGCTCGCGTACGACAGCAGGCCCAGGGCCTGCTCCTGGAAGGCGTCGGAGAGTTCGGGGCCGGACGGGGTGCGGACGAAGGCGTCCTCCAGGAGGAAGTGCAGGCGGTGGCTGCCGTCGCTCGTGCCCAGCATCAGGCCGAGGGACTGGAAGGCCTCGACGGTGAGCCGGTAGCCGCCCGGCAGCAGCACCTCGCGGTCGAGGAGGTGTTCGGCGATCCGCCGGGCCCGCTCGACGTCCATCGGGTAGCGGTCGTAGTGGGCGGCGACCTTGCGCTCGATGCGCGGGTAGGCGGCGCGGTACACGTCGTCGGCGTGCGCGTCGAGGGACGGCAGGCCGCCGGTGATCACGGAGGCCCTGAGGCCCTCCGGGAAGAACGACAGGTACGTCACCGTGCAGAAGCCGCCGAAGCTCTGCCCGAGAGTCGTCCACGGGGCGCCCCCGGTGACCTGCGGCCGGATCGCCTCGCAGTCCCGGACGATCGAGTCGGAGCGGAACCGGGCCAGGTGGTCGGCCTGGGCGGCCGGGCCGCCGCGCAGCGGCAGCGTCTGCCGGTTGACCGGGGTGGACCGGCCGGTGCCGCGCTGGTCGAGGAGCAGCACGCGGTACTCCTGCAGGGCCCGGTCGAGCCAGGCCTGCCGCCCGACAAAACGATTCGCCCCGAAACCGGGGCCGCCCTGCAGATACAGCAACCACGGCAGTTCCTGGTCCGCCTTGTCGCTCGCGACCGCCTCCCGGGCGTACAGCTCGATGGTCTCGCCGTCCGGGTCCGCGTGGTCGAGGGGGACGGTGAAGTGGCGGTCGGTGAGGACGACGCCGGGCTGGCGGTAGCTGAGGCTCAACGGTTCTCCCGGGACGGACGGATGGTCGCGCCCCAGTTCAGCACACGTCCGGGGCCGGTCCACCCCCGGGATCATGAAATCGTTACTGAATACCCGATCAGCGGGCCGCGAGGCTGGAGCGGCGCACCACCAGTTCCGGCTGGAGGACCACCCGGCGGTGCTCGTGCGGTGCCCGGCCCTCCCGGTCCTCGGTCTCCTCCAGGAGGAGGTCGGCGGCCATCGCGCCCATGGTGACGGCGGGCTGGCGGACCGAGGTCAGCGGTACGGCGGCCGCGGCGGCGAACTCGATGTCGTCGTAGCCGACGATCGCGAGGTCGTCCGGGACGACCACCCCGGCCGCGTACATGGCCTGCAGGACGCCGAGGGCGAGGAGGTCGTTGGCACAGAACACGGCGGTGGGCCGGTCGGCGAGGCCGAGGAGGCGGGCGCCCGCGTCCCGGCCGGCGGCCACGTCGAGCCGCTCGGTCGGCAGCTCGCGCAGCGCCTCGGGGCCGAGTCCGGCCTCGGCGAGGGCGTTCAGGGCGCCGGTGCGGCGGTCACGGACCTGGTTGAAGCCGGGCGGGCCGCTGACGTACGCGATCGAGCGATGCCCGGCGTCGACGAGATGGCGCACGGCCAGTGCGCCGCCCGCCACGTCGTCGACGCTGACCGAGCACTCGGTGGTGCCCTCGGCGACCCGGTCGACCAGGACGAAGGGGATGCCGTGCCGGCGGAAGGACTCGATGTTGCGGCCGGTGGCGTCCGCCGGGGTGAGCAGGACGCCGCGCACCCGCTGCTCGGCGAAGAGCGACAGGTACTCGGCCTCCTCGCCGGCGTTCTGCGCGCTGTTGCAGACCATCACGCCGAGCCCGGCGTCCCGGGCCGCCCGCTCGGCGCCCCGGGCCACGTCCACGAAGAAGGGGTTGCCCATGTCGAGGACGAGCAGGCCCATGATCCGGCTGCGGCCCGCGCGCAGCTGGCGGGCGGACTCGCTGCGGACGTAGCCGAGCCGGTCGATCGCCGACTGCACCCGCGCCCGGGTCTCGCCGGCGACGGTGTCCGGACGGTTGATGACGTTCGAGACCGTACCCACCGAGACTCCGGCGGCACGGGCGACGTCCTTGATACCCACCGACTGGACCATCGGGCGAGACCTCCAGGAACATGGACGGCGCCTTCACCACAGGGAAGCGCACATCGGGAAGGGCTTCACATTACGACATGACTCGCACACCGGTCCGGGTCAGGCGGGCAGGGCGAAGTCGACGACATGGAGCGCGGAGGGTGTCGTACCGCTCGATGTCTCCTGGTACATGAACGACAGCACGTTGTCGGCCTTGACGCGCATCTCGTCGATCACCACCTCGCCGAAGGCGTTCAGGTCGCTGCCGTCGTACAGGAGTGCCCAGTCGGAGTACCCGGAGGCCTTGGACGCACCGGCGATCCGGCCGTAGGGGAACACCGCGTAGGCGTTGTCGTACTTGTCCAGGACCAGCTTGGTGCGCTGGCTGGAGTTCAGGGCGACCGGGATCTCGGTCTTCTGCCAGGTGCCGGAGGCGTTCCTGCGGACGTGGAAGGCGCGCCCGTTCGCGGTGCGGTCGGCGACGTAGTCGGTGGTGCACTGACCGAAGCGGCCGGGGACGTAGCTGATGATCGCGTGCGGGAGTCCGGTGGAGTCGGTCCACTGGCTCTCCTGGTTCATCAGGGAGTGGTCGGGGTTGAGGGAGTCGACGACCAGCCCGGAGTCGGTGACGGCGACGGTGTCCGAGCTGCCGGTGGTGGCGACCAGGGTCCCGGCGTCGTTGCGCCAGGTCCGGCCGCGGTCCGTGGAGTAGACGTAGCCGGTGTCGTGGTTGGTGATGCCGCCGCTGTTGCACATCACGGCGGCGTTCTGCTCGCGCCAGGTGAAGAAGGAGTGCAGCCGCCCGTTGACGTCGTACTCGATGCCGTGCAGGTACATGTTGCGGGCGGTCGACGAACCGTGCTCGCTCGTGTACGTCCCGGTGGAGCTGCTCCACTCCCCCAGCGCGGTCCAGCTCGAACCGTCGTACTCCGCGAGGGCGTTGCGGCCGTTCCCGGAGATCCCCACCCGGTAGCTGAGCTGGAGCTTTCCCTCGGGGGTGGAGACGAACTGCGGGTAGGTGAACTGGGAGGTGAGCGAGACACCGTCCAGAGACGTCTGTACGGCGCCGAAGACGGCCGAGGTCCAGGCGGTGGAGCCGGGATTGTCGAGCAGTCCGGCCACCGACTTCACGTAGAAGAAGCCGTCGCTGTGCGAGTCCATGTTGAGGTGCAGCCGGCCGTCGGTCCTGGACACGCCCATCGAGATGACGTTGTGCGAGTCACTGGACTTGAGCTGGTGGGCGAGGGTGACGGTCGACCACGACGACCCGCCCAGCACCCGGCGTCCGATCACCGCGTAGCCGGTCGAGGTGTACCAGCCGGCGTACTGGAAGCCCTTGTACGTGAACAGGCCGTTCTTCTGGAAGGAGTTGTTGTTGACCAGGCCGTCGTAGGAGACGAAGAAGACTGCCTGGGCGTCCAGTTGGGTGCTCTGCTGCTTGTTCACCGATGGTCCTGGGTCGGCCGCGCGGGCGGTGCCGGCGGCGAGTGCGGGGGTGGCCACGGCTCCGACGAGGGCGGCACCCAGCACGGTACGTCTCTTCACGAGCGGCTCCTGGAAGGGGGGGGACGGGTCAGGCGAGGTGGAACACCTCGGTGAGCGGTTTCATCGCCTCGTCGGGACGGGCGCCGTCGAGGGCTTCGAAGAAGGGGCCCATCTCGGCCTGCCAGCGGGAGTTGACCTCGGTGGCCTCCATGCCGGCGCGGGCCGCCTCGAAGTCCTCGGTCTCCAGATAGCCGACCAGCAGGCCGTCGTCGCGCAGGAAGAGCGAGTAGTTGTGCCAGCCGGTGGCGGAGAGCGCCGCGCGCATCTCCGGCCACACGGCGGCGTGGCGTTCGCGGTACTCGGCGAGGCGGTCCTGCCGGACCTTGAGGAGGAAACAGACGCGCTGCATGAAGTACCGCCCGGCTGCTAGAAGTTGAACTGGTCGATGTTCTTCGCGTCGAACACGGTCGGCTTGCCGAGGTTGATCACGCCGTCCTTGCCGATGGTGTAAGTGGTGTCGCCGGCCTTGAAGGTCTCGCCCTCCTTGCCGGTGATCTGCCCGGAGACGAGCGCGACGGCGGTACGGGCGGCCAGGTCGCCGAGCTTGGCCGGGTCCCACAGCTCGAAGCCCTCGACGGTGCCGTTCTTGACGTACTGGCGCATGTCGTTGGGCGTGCCGAGACCGGTCAGCTTGACCTTGCCCTTGTACTTGGAGCCGGACAGGTACTGGGCGGCCGCCTTGATGCCGACGGTGGTCGGGGAGATGATCCCCTTGAGGTCCGGGTACTGCTGGAGCAAGCCCTGGGTCTGCTGGAAGGACTGCTGGGCGTCGTCGTTGCCGTAGGCGATCTTGACCAGCTTGACGTTCTTGTACTTCGGGTCCTTCAGCTCCTCCTTCATGTACCCGATCCAGGTGTTCTGGTTGGTGGCGGTCTGCGCGGCGCTGAGGATCGCGATCTGGCCCTTGTACCCGATCTGCTCGGCGAGCAGCTGCACCTCGGTACGGCCGAGGTCCTCGGCGCTGGCCTGCGAGACGAAGGCGTTGCGGCAGCCGGCGTTGGTGTCGGAGTCGTAGGTGACGACCTTGATGCCGTTGCTCATGGCCTGCTTGAGGGCGGTGCACAGGGCGCCGGGGTCCTGCGCGGACACGGCCATGGCATCGACCTGCTGCTGGGTGAGCGTGTTGACGTAACTGACCTGCCCGGAGGTGTCGGTGGCGCTGGAGGGCCCGACCTCCTTGTACTTGGAGCCGAGTTCGGTGAGCGCCGTCTCGCCGCCCTTGTCGGCGGAGGTGAAGTAGGGGTTGTTGACCTGCTTGGGCAGGAACCCGACGGTGAGGCCCTTCTTCAGCGCCGCGTTCGGGTCGGCCTTGGCGGTGGAGGTGGCCGCCGCCGACTCGTCACTGCTCGAGTTGTTCTTGGTCGTACCACCACAGGCGGTGGCGGCGAGGGCGAGGGAGGACACAGCGGCGAGGGCCACACAGGCACGCCGGAGGGACGACTTACGCATGACGGTTCCTTTTCGAGTAACGGCTCTGGGAGCGCCTCCTCTTGGGGGCGCTGGGGGTACCCCCGGCCGAAGGCTGGGGGAGGAACTGCGCGACCAGCCACACACGGCCCGCAGCAATCAGACGGCCTTCGCACCCCTGTGCCGGGCCAACGAGATCTGCCGGGCAACCCGGGGCCCGAGCACCGAGACGACAAGCAACACACCGGTCACGACGATCTGAGACTGCGCGGACACATTGAGCAGACTCATCACGTTCTGCAACGACCCGAGCAGGAACACCCCGGCAATCGCACCGCCCAGCGTGCCCCGGCCCCCGTCGAAGTCGATGCCACCGAGCAACACGGCCGCCACAACGCTCAGTTCGAGCCCGGTCGCGTTGTCGTACCGCGCACTCGCGTAGTGCAGCGCCCAGAAGATCCCGGTGAGCGAGGCCATGAAGCCAGTGGCGACGAACAGGATCAGCTTGTTGCGCTTGACGCGGATACCCGCGAACCGCGCCGCCTCCTCGCTCGCCCCCACGGCGAACAGCGACCGCCCGAACGGCGTGGCGTGCAGCACCACCACGGCGATCACCAGCAGCACCAGGAACGGCAGGAAGGCACGAGGCAGGAACGTGCCGCCGAGCCGCCCCGCCGCGAAGTCCAGGTACTGTGTGGGGAAGTCGGTCACCGCGTCGGAGCCGAGGACGATCTGCGCGATGCCCCGGTAGGCCGCGAGCGTGCCGATGGTGACGGCGAGCGAGGGCAGTCCCAGCCGGGTCACCAGCAGTCCGTTGACCAGCCCGCAGGCCACCCCCAGCAGCAGGCACAGCGGGATGATCGTCTCGATCGCCATGCCCTCGTTCCAGAGCTTGCCCATGACGGCGCCCGAGAGTCCGGCGGTCGACGCGACCGAGAGGTCGATCTCGCCGGCGACGACCAGCAGGGTCATCGGCAGGGCGATCAGGGCGATGGGCAGCGTGTTGCCGATCAGGAAGGACAGGTTGAGCGAGTTCCCGAAGCCGTCGACGAAGCCGAACGACAGCAGCAGGAGGACCATCAGCAGCGCACCGACGACCGTGTCCCAGCGGACCGCGCGTGTCAGGGAGTCAGGCATGGCGGGCGTTCCTCTTCTTCAGGGCGGAGGCCACCCGCGACGCGACGATCCGGTCGACGGCGATGGCGAGCAGCAGCAGGAAGCCGTTGATGGCGAGGACCCACACGGAGCTGACCCCGAGGGCCGGGAGCACGCTGTTGACGGAGGTGAGCAGCAGCGCGCCCAGCGCGGCGCCGTACACGCTCCCGGAGCCGCCGGTGAAGACCACGCCGCCGACCACCACGGCGCTCACGACGGTGAGTTCGTAGCCGTTGCCGGTGCTGGAGTCGACGTTCCCGAACCGGGCCAGGTACATGGCCCCGGCGAGCCCGGCGAGGGCGCCGCAGAAGGTGTAGGCGGTGAGGATCCGCTTGCGGACCGGGATGCCGGCCAGCCGTGCGGCCTCCGGGTTGGAGCCGAGGGCGTACAACTCCCGTCCGCTGCCGAAGTGTTTGAGGTAGTAGGCGGTGGCGACGAGGACGGCGAGGGCGATCAGGGCCAGCCAGGGGACGGCCGACAGGCCGCCGGAGCCGAAGTCGACGAAGGAGCCGGGCAGGTCGCCGGCCGTGATCTGCCGGGAGCCGACCCAGATGGAGTCGACGCCCCGGATGATGTACAGCGTGCCGAGGGTGACGACGAGCGCGGGGACCTGACCGAGGCTGACGAGCAGGCCGTTGAGCAGTCCGCAGCCGATGCCGAGCAGGACGGCGAGGACGATCGCGACGACCGTGCTGCCGCCGCCGTGCAGGTAGTCGCCGGCGGCGAAGGCGGTGATGCCGAGGGTGGAGCCGACGGACAGGTCGACGTTCCGGGTGATCACCACCAGGGACTGGCCGGTCGCGACCAGCACCAGGATGGTGGCGTTGAGCAGCAGGTCCTTGATGCCCTGCTCGGAGAGGAACTCGCTGTTGCCGGCCTGGGTGACGGCGATCATCACCAGGAAGACGACGAGGATGGCGAGTTCGCGCATCTTGAACACCCGGTCGACGAGCCGGGTCCCGGCGGATTCGGGCGTCTCGGCGACGGGGGTCGGTTCGGATGTGGTCACCGTCATGCGGCGGCCCTCCCCGTGGCTGCGGCCATCACGGTTTCCTCGCTGGCTTCGGAGCGCGGGATCTCGGCGGTGATCCGGCCCTCGTGCATCACCAGCACGCGGTCGGCCATGCCGAGGATCTCGGGCAGGTCGGAGGAGATCATCAGGACGGCGACCCCGTCGGCGGCCAACTCACCGAGGAGCCGGTGGACTTCGGCCTTGGTGCCGACGTCGATGCCCCGGGTCGGTTCGTCGACGATCAGCACCTTGGGCCCGGTCGCGAGCCATTTGGCGAGGACGACCTTCTGCTGGTTGCCGCCGGAGAGGGTGGAGACGGCGTCGGCGATCCGGGCGTACTTCACCTGGAGCCGGACCGCCCAGTCGAGGGACCTGCTGCGTTCGGCGCCCCGGTCGACGAGGCCCGCCCTGACGGTCGTACGCAGCCCGGTCAGGCCGATGTTGCGCTCGATGGACATGTCCATCACGAGGCCTTGGGCGCGCCGGTCCTCGGGGACGAGGGCGAGGCCCGCGGACATCGCGACGGAGGGTGCGCCGCTGGTCAGTTTCCGTCCCCTGACCTCGACTTCGCCGGCGTCCCAGCGGTCGACGCCGAACACGGCACGGGCGACCTCGGTCCGGCCGGCGCCGACCAGTCCGGCGAGGCCGACGATCTCACCGGACCGCACCTCGAAGGAGACGTCCGTGAAGACCCCCTCCCGGGTCAACCGCCGCACGCTCAGGGCGACTTCGCCGGGGCGGACGTCCTGCTTGGGATACAGCTCGGCCAGGTCCCGGCCGACCATCCGGCGTACGAGGTCGTCCTCGGTCATGCCGTCGACGAGCTCGCTGGCGATCCAGGCGCCGTCCCGCAGGGTGGTGACGCGCCGGCAGATCTGGAAGATCTCCTCGAGTCGGTGCGAGATGAAGAGCACCGCGGCGCCCTGGTCGCGCAGGGTGCGGACGACGCCGAAGAGGCGGGCGACCTCGCTGCCGGTCAGGGCCGCCGTCGGCTCGTCCATGATCAGGACCCGGGCGTCGAAGGAGAGTGCCTTGGCGATCTCGACGATCTGCTGGTCGGCGATGGACAGGCCGCGGGCGGGGCGGTCGGGGTCGAGGGCGACACCGAGCCGCTTCATCAGGGCGGTGGTGGCCGCGCGGGTGGCCTTGTGGTCGATCCGGCCGAGGGCACGCCGGGGCTGCCGGCCCATGAAGATGTTCTCGGCGATCGACAGGTCGGGGAAGAGCGTGGGTTCCTGGTAGATCACGGCGATTCCGGCGTCGCGGGCGTCGCCGGGGCCGTGGAAGACGACGGGCTCGCCGTCGAGCAGCACCTGGCCGGCGTCCGGCCGGTGCACTCCGGCGAGGGTCTTGATCAGCGTCGACTTGCCCGCGCCGTTCTCCCCGGCGAGGGCGTGCACCTCGCCGGGGAACAGCTCCAGGGAGACGTCCCGCAGGGCGCGGACGGCACCGAAGGACTTGGAGACGTCCTTCAGCGCCAGCACCGGGGCCGGTCCCGTGTCGGACGGGTGGGTCATGGGGGCTCCTCGACGACACCGGCGGGACGGCACTGGCCGCCCTCACCGCGTCGTGAAAGGTTTCAACTGGATTGCCGGGACCGTAGGCACCACGGGCATGTCACGTCAATGGGTCCGTATCGAAAAAATTTCGATAGCCTAAGGTCACGGCGGAGTCACGGCGAACGGGGTTGGCCGGAGTGCTTGACACCCTTTCGATGGACTCATACTTTGCCGTTCTGAATCGTTTCATCATTCACTCCGGGAGCCCCTAAGTGACCGACCTCGTCGCGGTGAAGGCCGCGCTGAAGACCCAGGCCGTCGAGACGCCGTCATGGGCGTACGGAAACTCGGGGACCCGTTTCAAGGTGTTCGCCCAGCAGGGCGTACCGCGCTCGCCGAAGGAGAAGCTGGACGACGCGGCGCAGGTCCACGCGGTGACGGGGGTGGCACCGACAGTGGCGCTGCACATCCCCTGGGACAAGATGGACGGCTCCGACGGATACGCGGACCTGGCCAAGCACGCCGAGGAGCGGGGGCTGCGGCTGGGGGCGATCAACTCCAACACCTTCCAGGACGACGACTACCGGCTGGGCAGCATCTGCCACCCGGAGGCGGCGGTGCGCCGCAAGGCCGTCGACCATCTGCTGGAGTGCGTCGACATCATGGACGCGACGGGGTCCACGGATCTGAAGCTGTGGTTCGCCGACGGCACCAACTACCCGGGGCAGGACGACATCCGGGCACGCCAGGACCGGCTCGCCGAGGGTCTGGCCGAGGTGTACGACCGGCTGGGCGAGGGGCAGCGGATGCTGCTGGAGTACAAGCTCTTCGAGCCGTCCTTCTACACGACCGACGTTCCGGACTGGGGGACGGCCTACGCCCACTGCCTGAAGCTGGGGCCGAAGGCGCAGGTGGTGGTGGACACCGGCCACCATGCGCCGGGCACCAACATCGAGTTCATCGTGGCCACGCTGCTGCGGGAGGGGAAGCTCGGCGGCTTCGACTTCAACTCGCGGTTCTACGCGGACGACGACCTCATGGTGGGCGCCGCGGATCCGTTCCAGCTGTTCCGGATCATGTACGAGGTGGCGCGCGGGGGCGGGCTCACCGCGGAGGTGGCCTTCATGCTCGACCAGTGCCACAACATCGAGGCGAAGATCCCGGCGATCATCCGGTCGGTGATGAACGTGCAGGAGGCGACGGCGAAGGCGCTGCTGGTGGACCGGGGGGCGTTGGCGCAGGCGCAGGCTGCCGGGGATGTGCTGGGGGCGAATGCGGTGCTGATGGATGCGTACGACACGGATGTGCGGCCGTTGCTCAGGGAGGTGCGGGGCGAGATGGGGTTGGACCCCGACCCGCTGGGGGCGTACCGCCGGTCCGGGTGGGCGGAGAAGATCGTCGCCGAGCGGGTTGGCGGACAGCAGGCTGGTTGGGGTGCGTAAGCGTCTGGCGTGAAATGTCTCGTCGCGGGCTGCCGGCCGGATGTGGCTGGTCGCGCAGTTCCTCCCCCAGCCTTCGGCCGGGGGGACCCCCAGCGCCCCTGAAGGGGCGCGTTGCAGTCCCGCTCCTACAACGAATCAGGAATTCTTGTGACCACCCATCCCGAAGCTTCCGCCCTCCTCTCCCGGTCCCATCGGCTCGGTGCCGACCCCCGCAACACCAACTACGCCGGCGGGAACACGTCCGCCAAAGGCACCGCCACCGACCCCGTCACCGGTGGTGATGTCGAGCTGATGTGGGTGAAGGGGTCCGGTGGGGACCTCGGGACGCTCACCGAGGGCGGGCTCGCCGTGCTGCGGATCGACCGGCTCCGGGCGCTGGCCGGTGTCTATCCGGGCGTCGAGCGCGAGGACGAGATGGTCGCCGCCTTCGACTACTGCCTGCACGGCAAGGGCGGCGCCGCGCCCTCCATCGACACCGCCATGCACGGGCTGGTGGAGGCCGCGCACGTGGATCATCTGCACCCGGACTCCGGGATCGCGCTGGCGTGTGCGGCGGACGGGGAGAAGCTCACCGCCGAGTGTTTCGGGGACACCGTGGTGTGGGTGCCGTGGCGCCGGCCCGGGTTCCAGCTCGGCCTGGACATCGCCGCCGTCAAGGCCGCCAACCCGCGGGCCGTCGGGTGCGTCCTCGGCGGGCACGGGATCACCGCCTGGGGCGACAGCTCCGAGGAGTGCGAGCGGAACTCGCTGCACATCATCCGCACCGCCGAGGCGTTCCTCGCCGAGCGCGGCAGGCCCGAACCCTTCGGGCCCGTGGTCGAGGGGTACGGCGCCCTGCCCGAGGGCGAGCGGAGGGAGCGGGCCGCCGCGCTCGCGCCGTACGTCCGGGCGATCGCCTCCCAGGACAGGCCGCAGGTCGGCCACTTCACCGACTCCGAGGTCGTCCTCGACTTCCTGGCGCGGGCCGAGCATCCACGGCTCGCGGCGCTCGGGACGTCGTGTCCGGATCACTTCCTGCGGACGAAGGTACGGCCCCTCGTGCTCGACCTTCCGGCCACCGCCCCGCTGGACGAGGCGGTCGCACGGCTGCGCGAGCTGCACGCCGCGTACCGGGAGGAGTACGCCGCCTACTACCGGCGGCACGCCCTGCCCGACTCCCCCACCATGCGCGGCGCCGACCCGGCGGTCGTGCTGGTGCCCGGCGTCGGCATGTTCAGCTTCGGCAAGGACAAGCAGACCGCCCGCGTCGCGGGTGAGTTCTATGTGAACGCGATCAATGTGATGCGCGGGGCCGAGGCCGTGTCGGCGTACGCGCCGATCGAGGAGTCGGAGAAGTTCCGGATCGAGTACTGGGCGCTGGAGGAGGCCAAGCTCCGGCGGCTGCCGAGGCCGAAGGCGCTGGCGACCCGGGTGGCGCTGGTGACCGGGGCCGGCAGCGGGATCGGGAAGGCGATCGCGCACCGGCTGGTGGCCGAGGGGGCGTGTGTCCTGGTCGCCGATCTCAACGCGGAGAGTGCGGCCGGGGTCGCGGAGGAGCTGGGCGGGGCCGACAAGGCCGTCGCGGTCACCGTCGACGTGACGGACGAGGAGCAGATCGGCGCCGCCTTCCGGGCCGCCGCGCTGGCCTTCGGCGGGGTCGACCTCGTCGTCAACAACGCCGGGATCTCCATCTCCAAGCCGCTGCTGGAGACTTCGGCGCGGGACTGGGACCTGCAGCACGACATCATGGCCCGCGGTTCCTTCCTGGTGTCGCGGGAGGCCGCCCGGGTGATGATCGCGCAGGGGATCGGCGGTGACATCGTCTACATCGCGTCGAAGAACGCCGTGTTCGCCGGTCCGAACAACATCGCCTATTCGGCGACGAAGGCGGATCAGGCGCATCAGGTACGGCTGCTCGCCGCCGAGTTGGGTGAGCACGGGATCCGGGTCAACGGGGTGAACCCGGACGGTGTGGTGCGGGGATCCGGGATCTTCGCCGGGGGGTGGGGGGCTCAGCGGGCCGCCGTGTACGGGGTGGAGGAGGCGAAGCTGGGCGAGTTCTACGCCCAGCGGACCATCCTCAAGCGCGAGGTGCTGCCCGAGCACGTGGCGAACGCCGTGTTCGCGCTGACGGGTGGCGAACTCACCCACACCACCGGGCTGCACGTGCCCGTCGACGCGGGTGTGGCGGCCGCGTTCCTGCGATGAGCTCGCCGAAGTCGTATGCGGCGGTCGACCTGGGCGCGTCCAGCGGGCGGGTGATGGTCGGCCGGGTGGGCCCGGACTCGCTGGAGCTGACCGAGGCACACCGGTTCGCGAACCGGCCGGTGCGGGTGCCGGAGGGGCTGCGCTGGGACGTACTCGCCCTGTACGCCGGGGTGTTGGAGGGGTTGCGGGCCGCGGGTGCCCACTGCGGTGGACGGCTCGACTCCGTCGGCATCGACAGCTGGGCCGTGGACTACGGGCTGCTGGACGGCGACGGCGCGCTGCTGGGCAACCCGGTGCACTACCGGGACGCCCGCACCGAGGGCGTCGCCGAGCAGGTGTGGGCGACGCTGCCCGCGCCGGAGCTGTACGCCGGTACGGGCCTGCAGTACGCGCCCTTCAACACCCTGTACCAGCTGGCGGCCGCCCGGTCGGACGCCCAGTTCGCCCTGGCCGAGCGCCTGTTGCTGATCCCGGATCTGCTGTCCTACTGGCTGACCGGCGAGCAGGGCACCGAGCTGACCAACGCCTCCACCACCCAGTTGATCGATCCCCGGACGCGCGACTGGTCGTACGAGGTCGCGGACCGGCTGGGGATCGACCTCGGGCTGTTCGCGCCGCTGCGGCGGCCCGGGGATCCGGCCGGGGTACTGCGGCCCGAGGTGCTGGAGGAGACGGGGCTGACCGGGCCGGTGCCGGTGACCGCCGTCGGCTCGCACGACACCGCGTCCGCGGTGGCCGCCGTACCGGCGGACGGGGAGCGGTTCGCCTACATCTGCACCGGCACCTGGTCGCTGGCCGGTCTCGAACTCACCGCCCCGGTGCTGACCGAGGAGAGCCGGGCCGCCAACTTCACCAACGAACTGGGGCTCGACGGCACGGTCCGCTATCTGCGCAACATCATGGGGCTGTGGCTGCTCCAGGAGTGCGTACGGGCCTGGGGCGAGCCGGAGTTGGGCGGGCTGCTGCGGGAGGCGGCCGGCGTGCCGGCGCTGCGGTCGGTGGTGGACGCGGGGGACGCCGCGTTCCTGGCCCCCGGTCGGATGCCGGAGCGGATCGCCGAGGCGTGCCGGGTCTCGGGGCAGCCGGTGCCCGGGACGCCCGGCGAGGTCACCCGGTGCATTCTCGACTCCCTGGCGCTCGCCCACCGGCGGGCGGTCGCGCAGGCGCAGCGGCTCGCGGACCATCCGGTGGACACGGTGTACGTGGTGGGCGGTGGCACCCGCAACGCGCTGCTCTGCCAGCTCACCGCAGACGCCTGCGGGCTGCCGGTGGTGGCGGGCCCGACGGAGGCGGCGGCTCTGGGGAACGTGCTGGTCCAGGCCCGTGCGCACGGTCTCGTCGGTGATCTCGCCGGCATGCGGCGGCTGCTCGTCCGCACCCAGCCGCTGACCCGGTACGCGCCACGCGGCGGCACCGCCCGCTGGGCGGCGGCCGAGGCACGGCTGACCGCCCGGTGACCGGGCCGCACCGGTCACCCGGTGACGGCTCCCGACTCGCCGCACCGCAACCGGGTCTCCCGCTGGTCGCACCGGCCCATTACGCTGCACTCATCCGATGATCGACCTCGAGGAGCCGCGATGCGTGTCGCTCTTTTCCTGACCTGCGTCAACGACACGCTCTATCCGGACACCGGCCGTGCCGTGGTGAAACTCCTGACCAGGCTGGGCGTCGAGGTCGATTTCCCGATGGCGCAGACCTGCTGCGGACAGGCCCACTACAACACCGGATACCGTCATGAGGCGGAGCCGCTGGCTCGGCATTTCTCCGATGTCTTCGGTGAGTACGAGGCGATCGTGACCCCGTCCGGATCGTGTGGGGCGATGGTGCGGGAGCTGTATCCGAGGATGGGCGAGCGGGCGCGGGCGGAGGGGCGCGGGAGCGGGCTGGCCGCGGCGCTGGCGCCGGTGGTGCCGAAGACGTACGAGCTGACGGAGTTTCTGGTGGACGTCCTGGGGGTGACGGACGTCGGGGCATATTATCCGCACTATGTCACATACCACCCGACCTGCCACGGGTTGCGGAGTCTGGGCCTCGCCGACCGCCCCCGCCGCCTCCTCCAGGCCGTCAAGGGCCTGGAGCTGGTGGAGCTGCCGGGCGCCGAGGAGTGCTGCGGTTTCGGCGGCACGTTCGCGCTGAAGAACTCCGACGTCTCGGCGGCGATGGGCACCGACAAGGTGCGCAACGCCGAGTCGACCGGCGCCGAGGTGCTGTGCGCGGCCGACAACTCCTGTCTGATGCACATCGGCGGCACCATGACCCGGCTCGGCAGCGGGCTGCGGCCGGTGCACATCGCGGAGATCCTGGCGAGCACGGAGGAGGAGCCGGCCGTATGAGCGGGACGTTCGTAGGCATGCCTGTGTTTCCCCCACCCACCCACCCGGCCTTTCCGAAGGCCGCGCACGAGGCCGTCAACAACCCCACCCTGCGCGGGAACCTGCGCCACGCCACGCACACCATTCGTGCCAAGCGGGCCAAGGCGGTCGCCGAGGTGTCCGACTGGGCCGCCCTGCGCGAGGCGGGCAAGCAGATCAAGGACCACACGCTCCGTCATCTCGACCGCTATCTGGTCCAGTTGGAGGAGGCGGTGACGGCGGCGGGCGGTACGGTCCACTGGGCCGCCGACGCCGACGAGGCGAACCGGATCGTCACCGAACTGGTCAGGGCGACCGGTGAGTCGGAGGTCGTGAAGGTCAAGTCGATGGCCACCCAGGAGATCGGGCTGAACGAGGCGCTGGAGGCCGCGGGCATCCGGGCCTACGAGACCGATCTCGCCGAGCTGATCGTGCAGTTGGGCCACGACCGGCCCTCGCACATCCTCGTCCCCGCCATCCACCGCAACCGGGGCGAGATCAGGGACATCTTCCGCAAGGAGATGGGCGCGTGGGGGCGCCCGGCGCCCGAGGGCCTCACCGACACCCCGGCCGAACTCGCCGAGGCGGCCCGGCTCCACCTCCGCGAGAAGTTCCTGCGCGCGAAGGTCGGCATCTCCGGCGCCAACTTCATGGTCGCCGAGACCGGCACCCTGGTCGTCGTCGAGTCCGAGGGCAACGGGCGGATGTGCCTCACCCTCCCCGAGACGCTGATCTCGGTCGTCGGCATCGAGAAGATCGTGCCGACCTGGCAGGACCTGGAGGTCTTCCTGCAGACCCTCCCCCGCTCCTCCACCGCCGAGCGCATGAACCCGTACACCTCGACGTGGACCGGCACCACCGACGGGGACGGACCGCAGACCTTCCACCTGGTGCTCCTGGACAACGGCCGCACCGACACCCTCGCCGACGAGGTCGGCCGCCAGGCCCTGCGCTGCATCCGCTGCTCGGCCTGCCTCAACGTCTGCCCGGTCTACGAACGGGCGGGCGGCCACGCCTACGGCTCGGTCTATCCGGGCCCGATCGGCGCCATCCTCAGCCCCCAGCTGCGGGGCACCGCAAGCGAGATCGACGCCTCCCTGCCGTACGCCTCGTCGCTGTGCGGGGCCTGCTACGAGGTCTGCCCGGTCGCCATCGACATCCCCGAGGTGCTGGTGCACCTGCGCGAGCGGGTCGTTCAGGGCGGCGAGGCGGTCCGGAACGGCAACAAGGTGCTGCTCAAGCCGGCCAAGGGACACGCGGCCGAGCGGGCGGCGATGCGCGCGGCCCGCTGGGCGTTCTCCCACCCGGCCGCCCTGCGCACCGGCCAGCGGCTCGCCTCCCGCAGCCGCCGGCTGCATCCCCGTACGCTGCCGGGCCCCGGCCGGGCGTGGAGCGGGACCCGGGACCTGCCCGCCGTACCGGCGGAGCCGTTCCGGGACTGGTGGCAGCGGACCGGCGGCGGAAAGGGCGGCGCGAAGTGAGCAGCAGGGAGCGGATCCTGGGCCGGGTGCGGCGGGCGCTGGACGGGGTACGGGACGAGGACGGGCCCGTCGAGCGGACGTATCTGCGCGAGCACGGTGCGCGGAGTGTCGCCGAGACGGTCGATCTGCTGGCCGAGAACCTGGCGGACTACCGGGCGCTCGTGCACCGGTGCACGGAGGACGAACTGGCCGCCACGATCGGGCGGTTGGTCGCCGAGCGCGGTTCGAGGTCGGTGGCCGTGCCCGCCGGGCTCCCCCCGGAGTGGCTGGCGGCGACCGATGCCGAGCACGTCGCCGACAGCGCCGGGAGCACCCCGCACGAACTCGACCGGGTCGGCAGCGTGGTCACCGCGTGCGCGGTGGCGGTCGCCGAGACCGGGACGATCGTGCTGGACGGCGGCCCGGACCAGGGCCGCCGCCGGATCACCCTGGTCCCCGATCACCACATCTGTGTCGTACGGGTCCCGGAGCAGGTCGTCTCCTCCGTGCCCCAGGCCCTCGAACGACTCGACCCGGCCCGGCCGTTGACCTGGATCTCCGGTCCTTCGGCCACCAGCGACATCGAGCTGGACCGGGTCGAGGGGGTGCACGGTCCGCGCACCCTGGAGGTGGTGCTCGTCGGAGACGACCGGCCGGACTCGGGGGCCGACGGGCAGGCGGTCGGCAACACTCGCGGTTAACGTGAGGAAATGATCCGGTTCGAGCAGGTCACCAAGCGGTACGCGGACGGCACGACCGCGGTGGACGGCCTCTCCTTCGAGGTGACCGAGGGCGAACTCGTCACGCTCGTCGGCCCCTCCGGCTGCGGCAAGACCACGACGATGATGATGGTCAACCGGCTCGTCGAACCGACCTCGGGCCGGATCCTCGTCGACGGGGAGGACGTCGCGGGCGTCGACCCGGTGCGGCTGCGGCGCCGGATCGGCTACGTCATCCAGCAGGTCGGCCTGTTCCCGCACCGCACGGTCCTCGACAACACCGCGACCGTCCCGGCCCTGCTCGGCTGGAAGCGGGCCAGGGCCCGGGACCGGGCCGCCGAACTCCTCGACCTCGTCGGCCTGGACCCGGGGACCTACGGGCCGCGCTATCCGGACCAGCTCTCCGGCGGTCAGCGGCAGCGCGTCGGGGTGGCCCGGGCGCTCGCCGCCGATCCCCCGGTGCTGCTGATGGACGAGCCGTTCGGCGCGGTCGATCCGGTGGTGCGGGAGCAGTTGCAGGACGAGTTCCTCCGGATGCAGGCCGCCGTGCGCAAGACCGTGCTGCTGGTCACCCACGACATCGAGGAGGCGGTGCGGCTCGGCGACCGGATCGCGGTGTACGGGCAGGGCCGGATCGAACAGTTCGACACACCGGGAGCGGTGCTGGGCAGACCGGCCACGCCCTACGTGGCCGGGTTCGTGGGCGCGGACCGCGGGCTGAAGCGGCTGTCGGTGACCGATGTCCAGCCGGACGACCTGGAGCAGCCGCCGGTCGTCCGCCTGGACGAGTCCGCCGAGAGCGCCGCGGGGCGGCTGCGCGCGGAGGGCGCCCGCTGGGCGGTGGTCCTCGACACGCACGGCGACCTGCACGGCTGGGTGGGCCGGGACGAGCTGGCGGCGGGCGGCACGATCGGCGAACTCGTCCACCGCATGACCGCGTGGGTACCGGTGGGCGCCCCGCTGAAGCAGGCGTTCGGGGTGATGCTCCAGTACGACGCCGGGTGGGTCGCGGTGCTGGACGGTTCGCGCTTCCTCGGCGTGCTGACCCCGGCCAAACTGCACGAGGCGCTGCGCCGCTCGGTGGACGCGGACGCGCGTGGCGTCTCGCGGGGTCAGGTGCCGTTCGACTCGGTCTCCGACGCCTGACCGACGGGGCGCGGTGCTCGTCAGCAGTACGTCAGCGGGCAGCCACGGCGCAGCGAGTGCTGGGCGGCCCGCAGGTACAGCGCGACGTAGAAGGCGGCGTCGAGGTCCTCGCCCCAGGGGCCCGGGTGGGCGGCGGCCACGTCCTTCGCCGGGCCGTCCAGGAACCACATCGTCAGGTCGAGGTTGTCGCAGGCCTCCGGTATCCGGTGGACGGGAAGCCCGATCGCCGCCGCCAGCCGCTGTGCGAGGGCGAGCACCTCGGGTGCGCCGACGACCACCGTCTCGTCGGTGTAGGCGGACGCGACGGGCAACCGGATCTCCTCGTCGAGCGAGAACGGCACCAGCACCGACCAGCCCAGCAGCAGATCCCCCTCCTGCGGCGACAGGTGCTCCCGGCACAGCGCGCCGAACCCGTCCATGGGCGGCACCAGCTTCTCCTCGAACGACAACCCCGAGCCGCGCACGAAGGCGGCCGCCTCGGGCACCGACTCGTACGGCGCCAGCCCGCGCCGCCGCAGCTCCTCGTCGAGGGCCGCGGCGAGGGCGCCCTTGCCGCCCTCGTCCTCGTCGCCGTCGAGCCACTCCTGCGCACCGACACTCACCAGATAGATCCCCATGCCCCGAACGTACCGCCCACCACTGACAACGCGCCCGGACCTCACGTCACCGGCTGTCACATCACCGGCCGTCACGCCACCGGCCGTCACTTCAGCAGGCCCTTGTTCCGCAGATAGGTCCGGGCCACGTCCCGGGCCAGCCGCCGCCAGCTGTCGACCTGCTGGTTCATCGCGGCCAGATCGGCGGTCGTCAGGACGTCGTTGAGCTTGCCGAGCGCCTTCGTCACCCGCTCGCTGCCGGCCCGGGCACGGTTGACGACCGGGACGACGTAGTCGGCGTTCTGCAGATGCCTGTCGTCGGCGAGGAGGACCAGCCCGAACTGGCCGAGCGTCGCGTCGGTGGTCGTGGTCAGCACCATCTGGTCCTGACCGCTCTGCACGGCCCGCTTGGCCTGGGTGGTGCCGACGCCCTTGGGATCGATGCCGGTGATGTCGATGCCGTAGACCTTCTTCAGCCCCGGCTCGCAGTACGGCCGTTGCACGCATTCGTCGCCCGCCGCGAGTCGTACCTTCAGCCCCGAGGCGCCGAGATCGCTGAGTGTCTTCAGGTGGTGCTGCCGGGCGTAGGCGGCGGTGACCGCGAAGGCGTTCTGGTCCACCGCCCGGCCCGGGTCGAGAACGGTGAGGCCACGGGGTGTGGCGAGGCGGCGCAGTGCCTTCATCGTGGTGGTGAGGTCGGGCGAGCCGACGGGGGGCGCGTCGGGTCCGTTGGTCTTGGCGTTAAGCCAGTCGGCGAAGGTGGCCGCGTATTCGGGGACGGCGTCGATCTGCCCGGACTCCAGGGCGGGTTCGTAGAGTTCGCGGTTGGCGACGGTGATCAGGGAGGTCTTGTACCCGGCCCGGCCGAGGAGCTGGGCGTACATCTGGGCGAGCAGGTCGCTCTCGGTGAAGCCGGCGGAGCCGATGGTCAGGTGCCTGCTGTCGCCCGGGGGTGCGGTGACCCCGCCCCGGTTCTCCAGGGAGGGGCCGGTGGTGCAGGCGGTGAGGGTGAGGAGCACCGCGCCGGCCGCCGTGCGGAGCCTCATCGCGAGCCCCGCAGCCAGACCGGCGCGAGCCGTTCGGCGAGTGCGAAGAAACCCTCGACAAGCAGGGCGAACACGGCGACCAGGATCGCTCCGGCGACCACCATGGGCGTGCCGGCCAGGTTGAACCCCGCGGTGATGATCCGGCCGAGTCCGCCGCCGCCGGCGAGCGCGGCGATGGTGGCGGTGGCGACGAGCTGGACGGCGGCGATCCGCACCCCGGTGAGGACCATTGGGAGCGAAAGGGGCAGTTCCACGTGAAACAACACCTGTCGCCCGGTCATCCCCATCCCCCGCGCGGCCTGCACGATGCTCCGGTCGACCTCGCGCATGCCGACGTAGGCGTTGGTGAGCAACGGCGGTACGGCGAACAGCACCAGGGCGACCACGGTGGGGCCCTCGCCCCACCTGCCGACCGGGGTGAGGAGGAGCAGCACGAGGACGGCGAAGGTGGGGACGGCCCGGCCGACGTTGGAGATGTTCACGGCGAGCGCGCCGCCCTTGCCGAGGTGGCCGAGGACCAGCGCGACCGGGAGCGCGATCAGGCAGCTGATGACGAGACAGACGACGGTGAGGAGGAGATGCTGGAGCAGCCGGTGCCCGATGCCGTCGTCGCCGGCCCAGTGCGCGGGGTCGGTGAGCCAGGCCCAGGCGTCGGTGAGCGTCGTCACGCGCGGGCCGCCCGCGTCCACGGGGTGAGCAGCCGTTGCACCCCGAGCAGCAGCAGGTCGGCGGCGACGGCGATCAGCACACAGAGCACGGAGGCGGTGAGCACCTGGGCCTTGAAGTAGGTGTTCATGCCGGCGTAGATCAGGTTGCCGAGACCGCCGAAGCCGACGATCGCGCCGACGGTGACCAGGGAGACCGCGGAGACGGTGGCGATGCGCAGGCCGGCCATCGCGGCGGGCAGGGCGAGGGGCAGTTCGACGGTGAGCAGGAGGCGGATCGGGCCGTAGCCCAGGCCGCGGGCGGCCTGCCGGGTCTCCTCGGGGACGGCGCGCAGGCCCGCGAGGATGTTGCGGACGAGCAGGGTCAGCGAGTAGAGCACCAGGCCGGCGACGACGAGGGTGGCCGAGAGGCCGTACAGGGGCAGGAGCAGCGAGAACATCGCCAGGGAGGGGATGGTGTAGAGGATGGTCGTGACACCGAGGACGGGTCCGGCGGACCAGCGCCACCGGCGGGCCAGTACGGCCAGCGGCACGGCGATGACGAGTCCGACGAGCACCGAGACCGCGGTGAGCCGGAGGTGCTGGCCTACGGCGTCGAGGAGGATCTGGCGGCGGCTGGTCAGGTAGGCGCCGCAGATCCACTCGTTGCGCGCGAGGCAGTCGTTCGGGGGCGCGGTCACGCCTCCATTGCATCGGGAGGGCGAGGGGCCCGGCGCGTTGTGGTGATCCGTCCGGGCGGCTACTTCAGGCCGGCCGCGTCCAGCAGTGTGGTCACCGTCCGGGTGACCAGCCCGTCGTCGAGGTGCTCGATGTGAGCGCCGGCCCGGGCGCTGGCCCCGTCGAAGATCAGCATGAGCTGCCGGGCGAGCAGGGCCGGATCCGCCGCACCGCCCTGTGCGGCCTGGTCCTCGAAGTAGCCCTGCAGCAGTTCCTTGGCGGCTCGGGCCACCACGCTCGCGGGATGGTCGCCGTCCTTCAGTTCGACCAGGACGGCGAGGTACGGGCAGCCGCAGTAGCCGGGGGCCGCCGCGTTCTCCTCCACCCGCCGGAACACGTACCCGATCCGTTCGCGAGGGGTGGCCGCCTCGGCGTCCGGGGACCTGAGCTGGGCCTCGTACCAGGGCCTGCGCCGCTCCAGGCTGGCGGCCAGCACCTCGTCCTTGCTGTCGAAGAGCTGGTACATGGACCGCTTCGAGACCCCCGCGGACCTGCACAGCGCCTCGACGCCGATGGAGACGCCGTCGCGGTAGAAGAGCTCGGCGGCTGCGTCGAGCAGGCGGTCGCGGGGGGACGCCTTGTCTGTGGTGGCCATACGGCCGAGGTTACCGCGCGGGAGACTGTGAGGAAACCGATCGGTATACAGGGTGGCAGGCGAGGTGAACAAGCGCTTAGATAGGAACTCGGACCTGTTCCCGCGTGCGTTCCGCCTGCGCGCGTGCCACAACCCTGATCAGCCGGAGGCCCCGTTGTTCACTTCCGTCGACGACGTCTCCGCGCGCCTCGCGGAGACCGGCTACCTCGCCTCCCCCGCCGTCGCCACCACCGTCTTCCTGGCCGACCGGCTGGGCAAACCGCTCCTCGTCGAGGGCCCCGCCGGGGTCGGCAAGACCGAGCTGGCCAAGGCCGTCGCCGCGGTGGCCGGGGCGCGGCTGGTGCGGCTGCAGTGCTACGAGGGCGTGGACGAGTCCAGGGCGCTGTACGAGTGGAACCACGCCAAACAGCTGCTGCGGATCAGCGCCGGCCGGGACGAGACCTGGGACGAGGCCCGCACCGACATCTTCAGCGAGGAGTTCCTGCTCCCCCGCCCGCTGCTCACCGCGATCCGGGGCGACGACCCGAAGGTGCTGCTGATCGACGAGACCGACAAGGCCGACGTCGAGGTGGAGGGCCTGCTCCTGGAGGTGCTCAGCGACTTCCAGGTGACGGTCCCCGAACTCGGCACGGTCACGGCCACCCGCCGCCCCTTCGTCGTACTCACCTCCAACGCCAGCCGTGAGCTGTCCGAGGCGCTGCGCCGCCGCTGCCTGTTCCTGCACATCGGTTTCCCGGAGGAGGAGCTGGAGCGCCGGATCGTACGGCTGAAGGTACCGGAGCTCACCGAGGCGCTCGCCGAGTCCGTGGTCCGGGTGGTCGGGGCGCTGCGGGCGATGGACCTGCGCAAGGTCCCGTCGGTGGCGGAGACCATCGACTGGGCGCGCACCCTGCTGGCCCTGGGCGCCGACACGCTGGACGAGCAGGTCGTACGGGACTCCCTGGGCGTGATCCTCAAGCACCAGGACGACATCCAGAAGGCGGCCGCCAAGCTGGACCTGGACGCGCTGTGAGCACACCCGCCGACGCACCGACCGACGCTCCGGCCGACCTCGCCGACCGGCTCACCGGGCTGGCCGGCGCGCTGCGGGCGCACGGGGTGCGGATCGGCACCGGGGAGACCGTGGACGCGGGCCGGGCGGTGGCGGTGCTGGGACTATCGGACCGCGAGCTGTTGCGCGAGGGGCTGGCCGCGACCCTGCTGCACGGCACCGGCCAACGAGCCGTGTTCGACCAGGTCTTCGACCTCTACTTCCCGCGCGGGGTGGGCGGGCCCGGCGGTGCGTCCGGGGGCAGGTCCACCGACCGGGAGGAGCTGCGGGAGCGGCTCGCGGCCGCGCTGGCGGACGACGACACCGCGCTGCTGCGGCAGTTGGCGGCCGAGGCCGTGGACGGCCTCGGCGGATACGGGAGTTCACCGGGCTCGGACGGCTGGTCGTCGTACCAGACCCTGGACCGGCTGCGGCCGCAGACGCTGCTCGCTCGGGTGCGGGCGGACGTCCGCGCGCGGGGCGGCGGCACGGGGTTCGCGGACCGGCTGCTCGACGACGAGATCCGACGGCGGATCGAGGACTTCCGGGGCATGGTCGCGGCGGAGGCCCGGCGCCGGGTGGCCGAGCGGCGCGGGCGCGATCAGATCGCCCGGCGGGCGGTGGCGCCGAGCGCCGACCGGGTGGACTTCCTGTCCGCCGGGCGGGACCAGCTGACCGAGCTGCGCAGGACCGTACAGCCGCTGGCCCGGAAACTGGCGACCCGGCTGGCCGCGCGCCGCCGCCGGGCCGCGCGGGGCTCCATCGACCTGCGGCGCACCCTGCGCGGCTCGCTGTCGACGGGCGGGGTTCCGATGCGGCCGGTGCTGCGCCGGCGCCGACCGGTCCGCCCCGAGCTGGTGCTGCTGTGTGACGTCTCCGGCTCGGTCTCGGGGTTCTCCGACTTCACGATGCTGCTGGTGCAGGCGCTGCACGACCAGTTCAGCAAGGTCCGGGTCTTCGCCTTCGTCAACCGGATCGACGAGGTGACCGGCCTCCTCGAGCACGGCCGGGCCGATCCCGAGGGGCTGGGCGCCCGGATCCGCGCCGAGGCGACGCTCACCGGCTGGCACGGCAGCAGCGACTACGGCCACGCGCTCGGCGAGTTCGCGGAACGGTACGGCGCGGCGGTGGGCCCGCGCACCACGGTGTTCGTACTCGGCGACGCCCGCACCAACAACCTCGACCCGGACCTCGCCGCCGTCCGCCGGATCGCCGGACAGGCGCGCCGCTTCTACTGGCTGAACCCCGAGCCGCGCTCCCTGTGGGGCACCGGCGACTCGGCCGCGCCCGACTACGCGGAACTGGTGGAGATGCACGAGTGCCGCACCGCCCGCCAGCTCGGCGGGCTGATCGGACGGCTGCTGCCGGTGTGACACACCGGGTGCCGTCACCTACGGAAGGTGACGGCACCCGTCCGCTGTTCCCGCTGCTGTTCTCAACTCTCCTTGGCCTTCGCGTAGTCCGTCGCCATACCGCCGGCGAAGTCGTACACGATGCACTGCTCGTCCCCCACGACCCAGGCGTCGTGTCCCGGCGGAAGGACGAAGACGTCGCCGGGGCCGATCTCGCCCTCACCGCCGTCGTCCATGACGAGGTGCATCCTGCCCTGCACCACATAGCCGTTGTGGTGGACCATGCAGCGCTCGGTGCCCGCGATCGGCGCCACCGACTCCGACCAGCGCCAGCCCGGCTCGAAGGTGCCGATGGCGAAGTCGAGGCCGGTCATGTGCACGGCCTCCAGGTGGCCGCGGGGGAAGTCACGCCGCTCGTCCGGCTTGTCGACCGTCTTGATCTCCAGCATGACGGTGTCCTCCCTTCGAACTCCCGTCCACCACTCCATCGTCTTCCCGTCAACTCGGGAGCGCCATTCGCCGTGGCGGACGACTGCGCGGTCTGCGGCGGCGGTCTTCCTCTGCCCTGTGCTATGTGACATATTACTGCCCGTGAGCATGCGACTGACCTGCGACGTCGTAGTGATCGGGGCAGGCATGGCAGGCGCCGCCTGCGCCCTGTACGCGTCCCGGGCGGGTCTGGACGTCATCGTGGTGGATCGCGGCCCGGTGGCCGGCGGCACGACCGGGGCGGGCGAGGGCAATCTGCTCGTCTCCGACAAGGAGCCCGGGCCCGAACTCGAACTCGCCCTGCTGTCCGGCCGGTTGTGGACCGGTCTGGCCGAGGAGCTGGGTGAGGGGATCGAGTACGAGCCCAAGGGCGGGGTGGTCGTCGCCGCCGATCCCGAAGGGCTGGCCGCCCTGGAGAGGTTCGCGGCCGGGCAACGGGCCGCCGGGGTGACGGCGGAGAACGTCGGCGCGGACCGACTCCACGAACTGGAACCGTACTTGGCCCCCGGTCTGGCGGGCGGAGTGCGCTATCCGCAGGATGCCCAGGTGATGCCGACGCTGGCCGCCGCACATCTCCTACGGACCTCCGGCGCCCGCCTGTCGACCGGCCGTACGGTGACGGAGGTGCTGCGCGGCGCCGATGGTGCCGTACGCGGTGTCCGTACCGACCGCGGCGACATCCACGCCCCTGCCGTGGTGAACGCGGCCGGGACCTGGGGCGGCGAGGTGGCCGCGCTCGCCCGTGTGCGCCTGCCCGTCCGCCCCCGGCGCGGCTTCGTCCTGGTCACCGAGCCGTTGCCGCGCCGGGTACGGCACAAGGTGTACGCCGCCGACTACGTGGCCGACGTGGCCAGCGACTCGGCGGCTCTGCAGACCTCGCCGGTCGTCGAGGGCACGGCGGCCGGGCCGGTCCTGATCGGCGCGAGCCGGGAACGCGTCGGCTTCGACCGGTCGTTCTCGCTGCCGGCCGTACGGGCGCTGGCGGCGGGCGCGACCCGGCTGTTCCCGTTCCTGTCCGAGGTCCGGGCGATGCGCACCTACCTGGGTTTCCGCCCGTACCTGCCCGACCATCTCCCCGCGATCGGCCCCGATCCCCGTGCGCCGGGCCTCCTGCACGCCTGCGGGCACGAGGGCGCGGGCATCGGACTCGCCACCGGTACCGGGCAGTTGATCGCCCAGGTGCTGAGCGGCAAGACCCCCGAGCTGGACCTGACCCCGTTCCGTCCCGAGCGCTTCGGCGAGGAGGCCGTGTGAATCCCCTGGAGCTGGCGCAGGCCCGACCGGGCCCCGCCTTCACCGTCACCTTCGACGGCCGTGAACTCCCGGCGCTGCCCGGCCAGACGGTCGCGGCCGTGCTCTGGGCCTCCGGTGTCACCTCCTGGCGGACCACCCGCGGCGAGGGCCGTCCGCGCGGGGTCTTCTGCGGGATCGGCGTCTGCTTCGACTGCCTGGTCACCGTCAACGGCCGCCCCAACCAACGAGCTTGTGTGGTGCCCGTGCATGCGGGCGACGCGATCCGTACGCAGCGGGGCACGGGGCACGATGACTGAGCCGAGCCGACCGGAGACGTCACCCCGGCTCGCGGTGATCGGCGCGGGCCCGGCCGGGCTCGCCGCCACCCTGGCGGCCGCCCGGCACGGGCTGCGCGTCACCCTGATCGACGCGGCTCCGGAGGCGGGCGGCCAGTTCTACCGGCAGCCCGCCGCCGGGCTCGGCGCCCGCCGCCCACAGGCGCTGCACCATCGATGGCGCGACTGGGAGCGGCTGCGCGACGGCCTCGACCGGGACGTCACGGCGGGCCTGGTCGCGCATCTGCGGGACCATCACGTGTGGTGCGTGACCCGGCGGCGGTCCGGTTTCACCGTGCACGCGCTGCTCGGCCCCGAGCAGGAGCGGCCCGTAGAGGTGCGTGCGGACGCGGTGCTGCTCGCCACCGGCGGCTACGAGAAGGTGCTCCCGTTCCCCGGCTGGACGCTCCCCGGTGTCGTCACGGCGGGCGGGGCGCAGGCCATGCTGAAGGGCGGACTGGTGCTGCCGGGCCGTACGGCGGTCGTCGCCGGCACCGGACCTCTGCTGCTGCCGGTCGCCACCGGGCTCGCGGCGGCGGGCGCCCGGGTGGCGGCCCTGGTGGACTCCGCCGACCCGCGGGCCTTCGTACGGCACGCACCGGCGCTGGCCGCCCAGCCGGCCAAGCTCGCCGAAGGCGCCCACTACGCGGCCCGGTTGCTGCGGCACGGGGTACGCACCCTGGTCCACCACACCGTCGTCGAGGCGCACGGCGACCAGCGGCTCGAAGCCGTCACCGTCGCCGCGCTCGACGCCGAGGGCCGGGTACGGCCGGGCACCCGGCGGCGGATCGGCTGCGACACCCTGGCCGTCGGGCACGGGATGATCCCGCACACCGACCTCGCCGAGGGCCTGGGCTGCCGCATCGAGGGGATCGCGGTGGCCGTGGACGACGAGCAGCGCACCGACGTGCCGGGGGTGTGGGCGGCGGGCGAGGCGACCGGTGTCGGCGGCGCGGTGCTCGCCCTCGCCGAGGGGCACATCGCGGGCCGGTCGGCTGCCGCACGGCTGTCGGGCCGGAAGCCGGACCCGCGCGGCTGGGCGGGGGCCGCCCGGGCCCGCGCGGGACTGCGACGGTTCGCGGCGGCGATGGACGACGCCTACGCGCCGCCCGCGCACTGGGCCGAACAGGTCACGGACGACACGGTCGTCTGCCGCTGCGAGGAGGTCACCGGCGGGGCGGTCCGGCGGGCCGTGACCGAGCTGGGCGCCGGAGACGTACGGACCGTCAAACTGCTCACCCGGGCCGGAATGGGCTGGTGCCAGGGGCGGATGTGCGGGCCGGCGGTCGCCGGGCTCGCCGGCTGCCCGGAGACGGCGGCGCGCAGGCCGTTCGCCCGGCCGGTGCCGCTCGGGGTGCTGGCGCGGGCCGGCGGCACGGACAACGAACAGTGCTATGTCACATACCACCCGGAGGAACCCTGATGCCCACCCCTCACCCCCACCCCTGGCGCGGCGTCCTCGTGGCCACCGCCCTCCCGCTCCGCGACGACCTCTCCGTCGACTACGACAGGTACGCCGAGCACTGCGCCTGGCTGGTCGGGAACGGCTGCGACGGCGTCGTACCGAACGGCTCGCTCGGTGAGTACCAGGTGCTCACCCCCGAGGAGCGCGCCAAGGTCGTCGAGACCGCCGTGGCCGCGGTCGGCGGGGCGCGGGTCATGCCCGGGGTCGCCGCCTACGGGTCGGCCGAGGCCCGCCGCTGGGCCGAGCAGGCCCGGGACGCCGGCTGCGCGGCCGTGATGCTGCTGCCGCCCAACGCCTACCGAGCCGACGAACGTTCGGTGCTCGCGCACTACGCGGAGGTCGCGAAGGCCGGGGTGCCGGTCGTGGCGTACAACAACCCCATCGACACCAAGGTCGACCTGGTGCCCGAGCTCCTCGCCAAGCTGCACGGCGAGGGGTACGTCCAGGCCGTCAAGGAGTTCTCGGGCGATGTGCGGCGCGCCTACCGGCTGGCCGAACTCGCCCCGGAACTGGACCTGTTGATCGGTGCCGACGACGTGCTGCTGGAGCTGGCGATCGCAGGCGCCAAGGGCTGGGTGGCCGGTTACCCCAACGCCCTGCCGGCCGCGTCGGTCGAGCTGTACCGCGCGGCGGTGGGCGGGGACCTGGACACCGCCAAGCGGCTGTACGGTCAACTGCATCCGTTGCTGCGCTGGGACTCCAGGGTCGAGTTCGTCCAGGCCATCAAGCTGTCCATGGACATCGTCGGCCGCCACGGCGGCGCCTGCCGCCCGCCGCGTGTGCCGCTGCTGCCGGAGCAGGAGGCCACGGTCCGCGCGGCCACCGAGAAGGCCGTCGCCGCCGGCCTTGCGTGACCGGCCCCGGACTCCCAACCCCCGCCCCCCTCCCCCGATCCCCGATCCCCGATCCCCGATCTCCGATCCCCGAGGAGCGTCATGCGCAGCAAACTCGTCCTGCACGCCGTCGACTCGCACACCGAGGGCATGCCCACCCGGGTGATCACCGGCGGGATCGGGACCATCCCCGGCGCGACCATGAACGAACGGCGGCTGTACTTCCGTGAACACCGCGATCACATCAAGCAGTTGCTGATGAACGAGCCGCGCGGGCACTCCGCGATGAGCGGGGCGATCCTGCAGCCGCCGACCCGGCCCGACTGCGACTGGGGCGTGGTCTACATCGAGGTCTCCGGCTATCTGCCGATGTGCGGGCACGGCACGATCGGCGTGGCGACCGTGCTCGTGGAGACGGGGATGGTGGAGGTCGTGGAGCCGGTCACGACGATCCGGCTGGACACCCCGGCGGGCCTGGTCGTCGCCGAGGTGGCGGTGGAGGACGGCGCGGCGCGGAACGTCACGCTGCGGAACGTGCCGTCGTTCTCCGTCGCGCTGGACCGGAAGATCGTGCTCGCCGACGGGCGGTCGGTGACCTATGACATGGCATACGGCGGCAACTTCTACGCCATCCTCCCCCTCGACGAGTTCGACCTCCCTTTCGACCGCACCCGAAAGGACGACCTCCTCCGGGCCGGCCTGTCCCTCATGGAGGCGATCAACGCGGAGGCGGAGCCGGTCCACCCCGAGGATCCGTCCATCCGCGGCTGCCACCACGTCCACCTGGTCGCACCCGGTGCCACGGCCCGCCACTCCCGGCACGCGATGGCCATCCATCCCGGCTGGTTCGACCGCTCCCCGTGCGGTACCGGCACCAGCGCGCGGATGGCCCAGCTGCACGCTCGCGGCGAACTCCCCCTGGACACCGAGTTCGTGAACGAGTCGTTCATCGGCACCCGGTTCACCGGCCGGCTCCTCGGCACCACCGAGGTCGCGGGCCGCCCCGCGGTCCTGCCCAGCTTCACCGGTCGCGCGTGGATCACCGGCACCGCCCAGTATCTGCTGGACCCGGCCGACCCGTTCCCGGCCGGCTTCGTACTCTGATTCCCCCGACGACCCCCAGTGCCGACCCTCCAGGAGTTCCACCATGGCCGACCGGCCCAGCAGCACGCCCACCGCCGCCAAGCCCGTCAAGCCCGCCATTCCGTCGCTCGGCGGCCGGAAGCCGAACTTCCGGGAACGGGTCGTGGACGTCCTGCGTGCCGCGCTGATCGCCGGTGAACTGCGCCCCGGCGAGGTGTACTCGGCGCCGGGGCTCGCCCCCCGCCTGGGCGTCTCCGCGACCCCGGTGCGCGAGGCGATGCTGGAACTGGTGAAGGAGGGCATGGTCGAGATCGTCCCGAACAAGGGGTTCCGGGTCACCGCCGTCTCCGAGAAGCAGCTCGACGAGTACACGCACGTCCGGTCCCTGATCGAGATCCCGACGACCGTCGCCCTCGCGGCGACCGCCGACCCGGGCGACCTGGAGGCGCTGCGCCCGGTGGCCCTGGAGATCGTCACCTCGGCCGTGAAGGGCGACCTCATCGCGTATGTCGAGGCCGACCTGGCCTTCCACCTGGGGCTGCTGGCGCTGGCGGGCAACGACCATCTCGTCGAGGTGGTACGGGACTTGCGGCGCCGTTCGCGGCTGTACGGGCTGACGGCGCTGGTGACGGCGGGACGTCTGAAGGCCTCCGCCGAGGAGCACCTGGAGCTGCTCGACGCCCTGCTGGCCCGCGACGAGGAGGCCGTGCGCGAGATCATGACCCGCCATCTGGGCCACGTCCGCGGCCTGTGGGCGGCCCGGCAACCCGGGCACGGCTGAGAGCACCCGCCAACTGCACCCCGAAGTGGGCGAGTTGGTCGCGGGGTCGGCGCCTGAGCCGGCCACCCCTGAGTCCGGGTGAGGACCCGACGCCCGTGCCCCGTCAGCTCGACTCGCGCACCACCAGGCGGCACGGCACGGTGTGCACCCCGGGCTCCGCATCCGCGTCGATGGCCTGGAGCAGCCGGAGCGCGGCGATCCGCCCGATCTCGGCCAGGTTCATGTCGACGGTGGTGAGCGGCGGCCGGCAGGCGAGGGCCATGGTGTCCCAGTTGTCGTAGCCGACCACGGCGATGTCCCCCGGCACGTCCTTGCCGCGCTCGCGCAGCGCGTCCGCGACCCCCCGGGCGATCTGGTCGTTGCCGCAGAAGACGGCGTCGGTGTCGGGTGCCGTCCGCAGCACCGCGTCGGCGGCGCGCCGCCCCCAGGCCTCGCTCCACTCCCCGAAGTGCACGCGCCCGGCGGCGAGTTGCAGGTTCGCCTCGGCCAGGTGCTCGACGGCGTGCCGGGCGCGGTCCCGGGCGGCCTGGTGGTGCTCGGGTCCGGTGACATGGGCGATGCGGGTACGGCCGGTGGCGAGCAGGTGTTCGACGGCGAGGCGGGCGCCGCCGCGGTCGTCGGTGACGACGGAGGTGTCGGCGGGGTCGGTCGACGGGGAGAGGGCGTAGACGACCGGGATCGCCGGGTCGATGCCGGTCAGCGGCGGGCGGGGGTCGGTGCGGCGGCCGGCGACGATGATGCCGTCGACCCGGCGGTCGGTGAGGGTGCGCAGGTGGTGCTGTTCGCGGATGGCGTCGCCGCGGGTGTCGCAGAGCAGGACGGAGATCTTCCCGGCGCCCAGTGCGTCCTCGGCGCCGAGCAGGACCGGGGTGCTGAAGCGGCCGATGCCGTCCGTCGTCATCAGGCCGACGGTCCAGCTGCGGCCGCTGTGCAGGCTCTGCGCATGCTGGTTGGGCCGGAAGCCGAGCGCCTCCACGGCGTCCAGCACCCGCTGCCGGGTCTCCGGGCGCATCCGTCCGGCGCCGTTCAGCGCCTTGGACGCCGTGCCGACGCTGACGCCGGCGAGCGCGGCGACGTCGGCGAGCCTGGCCCGGCTGGCGGGCGGAGAGCCTGGAGCAGAGGTCACGGGCAAACCTTTTCCTGGACGGATCCTCGGCACCGTCGGCCTTCCGACGGCAGAGCCGCCCCACATCGTCGCAGCCGCTCATCCGAAGTGCCAGTCCCGTGGGGCAACTTGAAAAAACTGCGCCGGGTGTCTTGACCCCTTCCCCGGGCTGCCCTGTACTTCTCGGCGAGAAAACGGTTGCTCAAAACAGTTCCTCACTTCCGTGCGTACGACTTTCCAAACGGCGTTCGATATTTCGAAACCGCGTGTCCAGGCACCCCGCCCCTCCCCACCTCGGAGAGCCATGCCCCGCACCCCCTCCGCCCTGCCCTCCCCCGTCGGCCCGGTCCGCCTCACCCCCGACGCCCGCACCGCGCTGCGCCCGGCGGCCGTCACCGTCGACGGCGGTTTCTGGCACGACCGTCGCGCGACCAACGCCCGCGTCTCCCTCCCCCAGGGCCCGGACCTGCTGGAGTCCGCCGGAAACCTGCACAACCTGCGGCTCGCGGCCGGCACCGCCGACGGCGCGTTCCAGGGCGCGTACCCGTTCGTCGACACGGACGTCTACAAGTGGCTGGAGGCGGCCTCCTGGCACCTGGCCCGCGACACCGGCGAAGGCACCGACGAAACAGGCGAAGGCACCGACGAAGCACTGGCCGCCGACGTGGCGCGGATCATCGACCTGGTGGCCGCGGCCCAGCAGCCCGACGGCTATCTCAACACCTGGTTCCAGCTGGTCAAGGGCGGCGAGCGCTACCAGGACCTGCGCTGGGGACACGAGCTGTACTGCGCCGGTCATCTGATCCAGGCCGCCGTGGCCCACCACCGGGCCACCGGCCGCACCGAACTCCTCGACGTGGCACGGAGGTTCGCCGACCACATCGACTCCGTGTTCGGCCTCCCCGACAGCGGCAGGCCGATCGACGGCATCGACGGCCACCCGGAGGTGGAGACGGCCCTGGTGGAGCTGTACCGGGAGACCGGCGACCGCCGCTGCCTGGACCTGGCGGGCTACTTCGTCGACCGGCACGGCCACGGCCTGCTCGGCGGCGAGGCCTACTGCCAGGACCGGGTCCCGCTGCGCGAG
The DNA here is from genome assembly GCF_042721035.1 of Streptomyces sp. NPDC058464. Classification (NCBI taxonomy): domain Bacteria; kingdom Bacillati; phylum Actinomycetota; class Actinomycetes; order Kitasatosporales; family Streptomycetaceae; genus Streptomyces; species Streptomyces sp. NPDC058464. The sequence continues at coordinate 47,924 of NZ_JBHXMA010000020.1, read as the reverse complement.
GCGACGAACGTCGAGGGCCACGCCGTACGGCAGTTGTACCTGCTGGCGGCCGCCGCGGACCTGGCGGCGGAGACCGGTGACGCCGAACTTCGCTCGGCCTGCGAGCGGCTGTGGCACGCCATGACGACCACCAAGACCCACCTCACCGGCGGGCTCGGCGCGCACCACGACCAGGAGGACTTCGGCGATCCCTACGAACTCCCCAACGAGCGTGCCTACTGCGAGACCTGTGCCGCGATCGCCTCCGTCCAGTGGAGCTGGCGCATGGCCCTGCTCACCGGCGAGGCCCGCTACTCCGACCTGATCGAACGCACCCTCTACAACGGCTTCCTGGCGGGGGTCTCACTGGACGGCGAGCGCTGGCTGTACGTCAACCCGCTCCAGGTCCGCGACGGCCACACCGACACCGGCGGCGACCAGTCGGCCCGCCGCACCCGCTGGTTCCGCTGCGCCTGCTGCCCGCCCAACGTGATGCGGCTGCTGGCGAGTCTGGAGCACTATCTGGCGTCGGGCGACGAACAGGGCCTGCAGATCCACCAGTTCGTCACCGGGACGTACACGACCGACCGGGTCCGGGTGCGCGCCGAGACGGACTACCCCTGGCACGGCACGATCGCGTTCACCGTCGAGGAGACCCCGGCCCCGGCCGACGGCCCCTGGACGCTTTCGCTGCGCATCCCGCAGTGGTGCCGGGAGTTCCGGGTGCGGTGCGGGGAGGAGACGTACGACCCCGTGGCGGACGACGGCTGGCTGCGGCTGTCGCGGACCTGGACGCCGGGCGACCGGGTGGTCCTGGAGCTCTCGATGGAACCCAGGCTCACCGCCGCCGACCCGCGGGTGGACGCCGTACGCGGCTGTGTGGCGATCGAGCGCGGGCCGCTCGTGCACTGCCTGGAGCAGGTCGACCATCCGGGCGGCGGCCTCGACGACATCGTCCTCGACCCGTCCCGTCCGCTCGCCGTGAAGCACCGCCCGGACCTGCTCGGCGGTGTCACCACCGTGGTGGCCGCGGGCCGGCGGCGCGGCATCCCCGACCGGGGCTGGTGGCCGTACGCCTCCGCCCCCGACGTTCCCTCGGAACCCGACGGCGAGCCGGTCGAGTTGACCGCGATCCCGTACCACGTCTGGGCCAACCGCGAGGACGGCAGCATGCGCGTCTGGCTCCCCACCACCTGAGACACCCCCCGTTCTACGACAACGAGGTCACCCCGTGATACCCACCCGCCGTACCCTCATGGCCCTCACCACGGCCGCCCTTCTCCCACTCACCGCCTGCGGTGGCGGTTCCGGCTCCTCGGGATCGTCGTCCTCGGCCGGCGGGACCTACACCTTCTGGGACCCGTACCCGCAGTTCGACGCCTCCTCGGACTGGGGCAGGCAGGTCACCGCGTGCGGCAGCGCGGCCGGGGTGAAGCTCAAGCGCACCGCGTACGACACCACCGACCTGGGCAACAAGGCGCTGCTGGCCGCGCAGCAGGGCAACGCGCCGGACGTGATGCTGGTCGACAACCCGGTGGTCTCCACGCTGGTGGAGGCGGGGATCCTCAACAAGACGAGCGACCTCGGCCTGGACACCTCGTCGATCCAGCAGAACATCATCGGCGCCGGCACGATCGACGGCGCCTCCTACGGCGTCCCGATCGGCGCCAACACCCTCGCGCTCTACTACAACAAGAAGGTCCTCTCCGCAGCCGGCGTCGACCCGGCCTCCGTCAAGGACTGGGCGTCGCTCACGGCCGCGCTGAAGAAGGTCAGGGCGGCCGGGAAGAAGGGGATCACCTTCTCTGCGATCAACACCGAGGAGGGCAGCTTCCAGTTCCTGCCGTGGTTCTGGGGTGCTGGCGGCGACCTGACAGAGCTCGACTCCGCCAAGGGAGTTGCCGCGCTGTCGCTGTGGAAGCAGTGGGTGGACGCGGGGTACGCGCCGAAGGACGTGCTGCAGAACACCCAGACCACCAGCTGGCAGGAGTTCGCGACCGGGGAGTACGCGTTCGGTGAGAACGGCACCTGGCAGCTCGGCAACGCCGACAAGGCCGGGTTCGGCTACGGCGTCATCAACATCCCGGCGCAGAACGGCGGTTCGGCGCCGGTGCCGACGGGCGGCGAGTTCGTCACCGTGCCCGTGCAGAAGGACACCTCGCGCTACGACGTCAGCAAGAAGATCGTCGACTGCCTGACCAGCGCCGCCAACCTGCTGGCCACCGACACCACGCTGATGTACGTGGCGCCGACCTCCGCCGTGCAGACTCAACAGGTCGCGAAGAACGCGGAGTTGAAGCCGTGGGTGGCGGCGGTCGCGGCGGCCCGGGGCCGGACCAGCGGCGGTCTCGGCACCAAGTACCCGACCATCTCGCAGCCCCTGTGGACGGCCGTCCAGTCGGCGCTCTCCGGCGGCAAGAGCCCCCAGGACGCCCTGGCGGCCGCCCAGTCCAGCGCGCAGAAGGGCTAGACCGGCATGACCGTCGCCCGGGTCGACCGACCGCGGCGAGCACCGGCCGCCGCGGCGCGGGCGAGCGGCACCGGCGCCCGCTCCCTGCGCCGCAGGCGGCGGCTGACCGCGCTCGCGTTCGTGACCCCGCTGCTCGCCTACCTGGCCGCCTTCTACGTCTATCCGCTCTACCGCAACCTCGACCTGAGTCTGCGCGACTACACCGTGCGCTCCTTCGTGGCCGGCGACGCGCCGTTCTCCGGCTGGGACAACTTCCGCACGGTGCTGGACGATCCGACGTTCGGCCCGGCGATGCGGCACACCATGGTCTTCACCTTCGTGTCGATCGCCTTCCAGTACGCGATCGGTCTCGCCCTCGCGGTCTTCTTCAACCGGCACTTCCGGCTGTCGACCGTGCTGCGGGCACTGTTCCTGATCCCCTGGCTGCTGCCGCTGATCGTGTCGGCGTCGACCTGGTCATGGATGTTCAACAGCGAGTCGGGGGTGGTGAACTACTTCCTGCACTTCTTCGGCGTGGCCCCGGTCGGCTGGCTGACCTCGCCGGACTGGGCGCTGACCTCGGTGATCATCGCCAACATCTGGATCGGCATCCCCTTCAACCTGGTGATCCTGTACAGCGGCCTGCAGAACATCCCGGGCGAGCTGTACGAGGCGGCGGCCCTGGACGGGGCGGGCGCCTGGCAGCGGTTCCGCCGGATCACCTTCCCGCTGCTGCGCCCGGTGTCGGCGATCACCCTGCTGCTGGGGCTCGTCTACACCCTCAAGGTGTTCGACCTGATCTGGATCATGACCAAGGGCGGTCCCGGCGACGCCTCCTCCACCCTGGCCACCTGGTCGTACCAACTGGGCTTCGGCACGCTGCTGCCCAGGTTCGGTCCCGGTGCCGCCGTCGGCAACATCCTGATCCTCATCGCCCTGGCCTTCGGCCTCCTCTACGTCCGCGTCCAGAGGAGGCAGGAAGCATGAAAGCGCGCGGCCACACCCTGATCGGCCTCTGCCTCACCGCGCTGATGCTGTTCCCGGTGTACTGGATGCTCAACGTGTCCCTCACCCCGCAGCAGGACATGCGCAAGGACCCGCCGGACCTGCTCCCGCTGCACCCGACCTTCGAGGGCTACCGGGCGGTCCTCGACGACCAACTCCCCTACCTGGGAACCAGCCTGCTGATCGGGATCGGCACGGTCGTCCTCACCCTCGTGATCGCCGCCCCGGCCGGCTACGCGCTGGCGAAGCTGCGCCCGCGCGGTGGCGGTGCACTCGAACTGGCCCTCCTCATCGCGCAGATGATCCCCGGGATCGTCATGGCGATGGGCTTCTACGGCATCTTCCTGGATCTGGGTCTGCTCAACTCCTGGTGGGGACTGATCGTCGCGGACTCCACCATCGCCGTGCCCTTCGGCGTCATGATCTTCACCGCGTTCATGTCGGGCATCCCCGGCGAACTCCTCTCGGCCGCCCGGATCGACGGCGCCGGCACCTGGCGCACCTTCCGGTCGGTCGTCCTCCCGCTGAGCCGCAACGCGGTCGTCACCGTCTCGCTGTTCGGCTTCCTGTGGGCCTGGTCCGACTTCGTCTTCGCCAACACCCTCGACGGCGGCGGCAGTTGGAAGCCGATCACGCTCGGCATCTACAAGTACATCGGCAACAACAACCAGGAGTGGAACGCGATCATGGCCACCGCCGTCGTCGCGTCCGTCCCCGCGACCGTCCTCCTGATCCTCGCCCAGCGCTATGTGGCCGCGGGCGTCACCGCGGGCGCGGTCAAGGACTGACCCCTCCGACTCCCCTACGTCTTCAGGAGATCCATGCCATGAGCCGCATCCCCTTCAGAGCCGCCCTCGGTGCCACCGTCCTCACCGCCGCCGCCCTCGGCACCACGACCCCCGCCCAGGCGGCGCCCACCTCCGCCACCACCCTCGTGGTGAGCGCGAACCAGACCCTGCGTTCGGTCACGCACGTGGCCTCGGGCAGCCTCTACGGCCTGGACACCGCGAGCGTCCCCGCCGACAGCCTGGTCGAGCCCCTGAAGCCGAACACCTTCGTCCAGATGGCGCCCGGCGGCAGCCAGCTGCCCAACGGCGAGCCCAGCCCCGGCGGCGACGCCCTGACCGTGGCCCCCGAGGCGGCGAGGGCGGGCGCCAAGGTCGTCGTACGCATGCCGGACTGGTACCCCAACTTTCCCTACAAGTGGGTGAGTTGGAGCGACTGGCTGTCCGCCGTGGACAAGCAGGTCGCCTCGGTGAAGTCCTCCGGCGCCACCGACATCGCCGCATACGAGCTGTGGAACGAACCCGACTGGACCTGGGACACCTCGGCGGCCGGCAGCTTCGACTCCGGCTGGGCCACGACGTACCGGGAGGTCCGCGCCAAGGACTCCACCACCCCGGTCCAGGGTCCGAGTTACTCGGCGTGGAACCAGAGCTGGATGACCACGTTCCTCACCGACGCCAAGGCGAGCGGCACCGTGCCCGACATCGTCTCCTGGCACGAGTTGCAGGGCTCGCAGAACATCGCCGCCCATGTCGCCGCCTACCGCGCCCTGGAGACCAGTCTCGGCATCAGCCCGCGTCCGATCGCCATCGAGGAGTACGGCACCACGAGCGAGGTCGGCGTCCCCGGACCGCTGGCCGGCTATGTCGCCAAGTTCGAGCGAGCGGGGGTCCACGACGCCGAACTGGCCTTCTGGAACCACTACGGCACCCTCGGCGACACCCTCACCGACACCGGCGGCTCGCCCAACGGCGCCTACTGGCTGTACAAGTGGTACGGCGACATGTCGGGGAACATGGTGGTCACCACGCCTCCGGCGCAGACCGGCATCGACGGCTTCGCCGCCCGCAACGGCGCGGGCAACCAGATCAGCGTGGTCACCGGCGGCTGCACCGGTTCGTGTGCCGTGACCGTCAACGGGCTGTCGTCGCTGTCCGCCTTCGGCAGCACCGTGCACGTCAAGCTGGAGTACAGCCCGTCCAAGGGCCGCACGACCGCCGTCTCCGGGCCGGTCACCGTCTCGGACACCGACTACGCGGTCAGCGGCGGCTCGATCACCGTACCGGTGACGATGAACGCCTCCGACGGCTACCACCTGACCATCACCCCGAGCGGCACCGCCACCTCGCTGGCCGGCCGCTATCAGATCACCAACAGGAACAGCGGCCTCGCCCTGGACACCAGCGGCGCGGGCACCGCCCAGGGCACCGCCGTCGTCCAGGCCACCTCCACCACGGGCACCGACCAGAACTGGACGCTGGTGGCCGCCGGCAGCGGCCTCTACAAGATCCAGCAGCAGGCGAGCGGACTGCTCCTGGGCATCACCAACGCCGGCACCGGCGACGGCGGCACCGCCCTGATCTGGGGTGACAACGGCACCGCCGACCACCTCTGGCAGCTGATCCCGTCCGGCGACGGCTACTACAAGATCGCCAACTACAACAGCGGACTGCTGCTCGGGGTGACCGACATGAGCACCTCCTCGGGCGCCCGGGTCCTCCAGTGGGACGACAACGGCACCGCGGACCATCTGTGGAGACTGACCGCCCGCTGACGTACGCGGCAGTGAACCCGAGCACACCCGTGCGGGGCGACGACCGGCAATCGTTGCCCCGCACTCCCATCTCCAATTGATTCGCAGCCGAGAACACCCGGTCGACCCCGCCTTCCCAGGAGCACTGCTCCGGTGGCCGACAGATCCGAACAGGTGACCAGCAACGGGCGGTTATCGTGACCGGACTGATCGAACGCGGACAGAGCTGGCGGAGGACGGGCGGTGTCGGACGAGGGGCGGCTGGTCGCCGGGCGGTACCGGCTGACCGAACGGATCGGGCGCGGCGGCATGGGCACCGTATGGCGGGCCGAGGACGAGGTGCTGGGGCGGCAGGTCGCGCTCAAGCAGCTGCATCCCCGCCCGCACCTGTCGGACGACGAGCTGGCCACCCTCTACGAACGCACCCGCCGCGAGGCGCGCAGCGCCGCCCGGGTCGTCCACCCCAACGTGGTCGTCGTGCACGACGTGGTGGACGACGGCGGCCGCCCCTGCATCGTCATGGAGTACGTCGCCGCGCCCACCCTCGCCGACCTCCTCGACGGCGGCCGGACGCTCCCGCCCGAGGAGGCCGCCCGGATCGGCCTCGGCATGATCGGCGCGCTGCGTGCCGCGCACGCCGCCGGTGTCCTGCACCGGGACGTCAAGCCCGGCAATGTTCTGCTCGGCCCCGGCGACCGGGTCGTGCTCACCGACTTCGGCATCGCGCTGACGGCCGGCTCGTCGACGCTCACCCAGACCGGCCAGATGGTCGGCTCGATCCCCTACATGGCCCCGGAACGGCTGCGCGGCCTGACCCCGGGCCCGGCCTCGGACCTGTGGTCGCTGGGGGCCACGCTCTACCGGACGGTGGAGGGCCGGCCGCCGTTCCGGCGCGACACCGCGATGGAGACGGCGTACGCCATCGTCACCGACCCCGTCGAGCCGATGAAGCACGCGGGCCCGCTGGAGCCGCTCGTCCAGCTGCTGCTCGCCAAGGACCCGGCGGACCGTCCCTCGGCCGAACAGACGGAGCGGGCACTGCTGGCGACCTGGTCAGGGGCGGTCACGGCGGGGACGGCAGCGACGGAGGCGATACGGCCCCAGCCGACGGCACCGGTGCCGGCCGGGGCACAACCCACGGCCGCCGGTACCGGTCGGCGGCGCGCCCGGCGCGGCCGGGGCGTCCTGACAGCCGGGGCGATCACCCTCATGGCGGCCGCCGCGGTCACGGCGGCCCTGGTCCTCCGGCACACCCCCGCCGAAAGGCGCCCGGCGGCGACAACAGGGACAACGGCAAGCTCGGCCCCCTCGCCCTCCCTCTCCCTCTCCCTCTCCCCCTCGCCCGTCCCCCAGGGCTACCACCTCGTCGCCGACAAGAGTCTCGGCGTCTCCTTCCCCGTCCCCGACGGCTGGACCGCCGGTACCCGCGCCACCGACGAGGTCACCTACAAGGACCCGACCGGCCTGGCCGGCGTCACCATCGGCATGGTGGAACCGGCCGGCGCGAACCCCGTCACCCACTTCGCCGACATCGAGGCCAACACCAAGGTGAACTACCCCACCTACCGCAGGCTGCGGATGCAGCGGACCGCCTTCCGCGGGCAGCCGGCCGCGATCTGGGAGTTCACCTTCCGGGGCCGGGCCCGCGTCTTCCGCGCCATCGACCTGGGCTACGGCACGGAGGGCGGCCGGGAGTACGACATCTACCTCTCGGCGCCGGACGCGAAGTGGGACACCTACCGGCCGGTCTTCGACAACCTGAGGGACGGATTCCGTACGACCGGCTGACCGCTCGGCAACGGGGACCTTCGGCCGCTAAGTTGTCCGGCATGAGCAACCTTGACCGCGCGCCCGTTCCGAGCGTGTGCGGCGGCCGCGGATTCGTCGTCGCCGAACCCGTCCGCGAGCTGCTGAGCCCCCGCCACGTGCAACTCGGCGAGTCGACCGAGGTGCGCCGGCTGCTGCCGAACCTCGGCCGTCGCATGATCGGTGCCTGGGCGTTCGTCGACCACTACGGGCCCGACGACATCGCCGACGAGCCCGGGATGCAGGTCCCGCCGCATCCGCACATGGGGCTGCAGACGGTCAGCTGGCTGCACCAGGGCGAGGTGCTGCACCGCGACTCGACCGGCAGCCTCCAGACGATCCGTCCGCGCGAGCTGGGGCTGATGACCTCGGGCCGGGCGATCAGCCACTCCGAGGAGAGCCCCAAGTCGCACGCCCGGTACCTGCACGGCGCGCAGCTGTGGGTGGCCCTCCCGGACTCCCACCGCCACACGGACCCGAGGTTCGAACACCACCCCGACCTGCCGACGGTCACGGCCCCCGGCCTGACCGCCACGGTCATCCTCGGCTCCGTCGACGGCGCGTCGTCCCCCGGTACGACGTTCACCCCCATCGTCGGCGCGGACCTGGCCCTCGCCCAGGGCGCCGACCTGCGCCTGCCCCTGGAGCCCGACTTCGAGTACGGCGTCCTGGCGATGTCCGGCGAGGTGCACGTCGACGGCGTTCCGGTGCTCCCGGGCTCGATGCTCTACCTGGGCTGCGGCCGCACCGAGCTCCCCCTGCGGGCGGAGTCGGACGCCTCGATCATGCTCCTGGGCGGCGAGCCGTTCGAGGAGGAGCTGATCATGTGGTGGAACTTCGTCGGGCGTACCCAGGACGATATCAAACAGGCTCGCGAGGACTGGATGAGCGGGTCGCGATTTGGGGAAGTGAAGGGTTACGACGGAGCACCTCTGTCTGCCCCCGAACTGCCGCCGGTGCCGCTGAAACCGCGGGGTCGAGTGCGCTGAGCAGGAACTTCACAACCTGACACACACAGCACCGGGCGAGGTGAAACACACCCCGCCCGGTTCGCACAGACAGCAAGAGCAAACCCCTGTCACACCACTCGTTCCACCGCACCTCAAGGTGCAGGTTTCGCCAGCCGTAGTCAGCTTTGATCGGACTGATGCTGACCCAATGCTGACTTTACTGACAGGTAGTCACACCGCCGGGGAGGGCACCACCCTCGCTTCGGGCGCCATGCTCACCTCGGCGTTCTCGGACTCGCACCGCGAGTCGCCTACGGACGGCTCTTCCCGCGGGCAGCGAGAATCCCCTCCCTCCGAGGAACCATGCTGACCGCAGCCCCGGTTATGGGGTCCCCACAAACGCACCACGCGCCAGTCCTGGCCCATGACACCGGGTAATCTGCGCAATTTCACAACCAGCGCCGGATCGTGCGCAGCGTCCACGCACAGCCCGAGCAACGTCCCACCCGACTCCGGCCTATGGCGAGGATGAGCCGACGCAACACTTCCGAAGCCCTGAAAATTGACCGTCCCGGCGTAAACAAACCGACATTTGCCCCAGAGTTCGTAACCTCGGCACAGTGATCGCCTCAGACGTCGGCATGTACGTCAAGTACACGGAGCCGACGCGGGGCGGGCTGGCGGTGAACATCATCGAGCGCTAAGGGAACGGGCCCGGACCAGCATTTTCAAGTCTTTCAGCGCTGTCGGGGCCTTCACTGCTTGCACGGCGGAAAGTCCCCAGGATGTCCCCGCCAAACGCCCTTCACCAGAGTTGGTCATGGGGGGCGGCACGAGCATCACGGCCCTCCTCGGGTACATCCTCACAGGCAGGGCTCAGCTCGGCGCGGGTGCGGGTGGGAGATCCGGAATGGGAATATCCCCACGGGCGCGGGGAGCAGCGTCCGGCGAATCGGCGTGCACTGTCGGGGGTGGGAACATCCCCGCGGGCCCGGGGAGCAGGGTCCGCACAGGCCGCGGCCGTGCCGGGGGTCGGGAACATCCCCGCAGGCGCGGGGATGTTCCCGAGGGTGAATCTGCCGACGTCATCGTGGATGCCCCGCTCCCCGCACCCGCGGGGATGTTCCCTGGGATTCGAAGGGGGCGCGGGGCGGCGAGCTCTGCTCCCCGCACCCGCAGGGATGTTCCCGCGGGCGTGAAGTCCATGAACGCCTCGTAGACCCGCCGGGATAGTCCCGAACTACGCGGCGTGCTCAAGCTGTCGAAGCCTATGAGGAATCGACCGTGTCGAGATTTGCATGCAAGTATGGCCCCCACGGTCAGCTTGTGGCGCGATCACTGTCTCCCTACGGACGACGGACCGGCCCCAGCCGTCCGGCCATCGGTTCCGCCTGATCCGCTGCAGTACTCCTCGCACAATTGGGGATGATCCGGCCCTGAGCATGGAGCTAACCCTTCGGTTCAGTTGCTCCCCGCCCCCACGGGGATGGATTAGGCGGACCGCACATCCATGGCTAAAGACACTGCCTCTGCTGCCCTACCTGACATCCGCCGCCGTGTCAGCGAGAAGCGGCCGCCCGACGCGATCGGATTGCGAGGAGATCCGAGACTCCCTCGGACCTTCTTGATCGCAAGCGCGAACAGAGATCAACCGATCGAAGCCCTTCGGGGAGCCCCCGGGAACCTCTTGGACCTTACGCGAGGCCCGTAAAGGATCAAGCGCCGGATGCCACCCTGCGTGACACAAAAGAGGGCTGGAATCACTCGCACAAACACCAACAAATGACGCATTCCGCATGTCGATCAAGACTCTGAGCTGCCACTTGTCCTCGTGTTCACATTGGTCACCCCGTCCACCGAACGCACATTTCCGTTATCATTTCGAAACTATGAGCGTTAGGGCATTTCAGTCATATAGGCACTTAGTCGACGATAGAACACTCACCCAATCGAGGCAGTATTGAGCGTGCGGGTGATCACAGGTGCGCCACTTCCCCAAACTGCCGCGTCACCCTGCCCGACCGTGTGGGCAGACGGATCCAGCCAGGCACTCTGATACTCAGAGTTACATTGAGAGCACCATTCGAACACCTGCCATCAATCCGCCCCTGAGGGAAGCTCACATCTCGTTATCCGTTGGCGCTGCGATCGATGCCTATGCAGACATCGCTTGCGTTATCACATGCAAATGCAGTTGCCAAGCGCCAGTAATCGTGGACGGGGCGTCGGCGAGCAGCATCGCCCCCCTCCTGGTCGAAGTAGTGGGACGCCGCCCGCTCGTGGGCGGGTGCCGGGCTCGGGTTCGTCCGCGATAGCGACGGCGTTGTCTGCCTCAACCTCGATCACCGGGTCGACGCTGAGGGGGAGGTCGCCGGTTGGGCTCGCACTGTCCTCGACCCGGTCGTCACCGAGAACGGCGCCACGGACAACAAACGGAGCTCCCGTGCTCCCCACGAGGTGCCCATGCGCCCTGCTAGGGCTGAGAGGAGCGATCAGTTCTCCAGGATCCCGTCCTCAACCTCCCGGCGGCGACGGCAGCCCGAAGCGCTCCACTCGCCGACGGGACAGCCGCATCGGCCAAGGCTGCTTCCCTCGACCTCCGGCTGCACGGCAGGATCAACCCATGAGACTTCTGGTCATGGGCGGGACTTGGTTCCTGGGCAAGCACATCGTGGAGGGCGCACTGGCGCGAGGGTGGGAGGTCACCACCTTCAATCGCGGGCGCTCTGGCCGCGATGTGGACGGCGTGGAGGCAATTCACGGAGACCGTACGAGCCGGGTCGACCTGACGCGCCTTGCAGCGCAGGGGGATTGGGATGCCGTCATCGACACGTCGAGTTCGGAACTGCCTCCGCGCGACGTCCTGGCGGCCGCGACCACGCTGCGGCCGGTCGCCCGCCGGTGGGTGCACATCTCGACCGTGTCCGTGTACGAGGGATGGCCCCACCAGCCGCTCACCGACGCCTCACCGCTGCTCGACTGCCCGTCGGACGCCGACGAGTCCTACGGTTACACCGGCCCGGACGGCTCGCCCACCCAGTACGGATTCCAAAAGGCCGGCGGGGAGCGCGCCGTGACCGAAGTGTTCGGCACCGCTGCGGTGTTGCTGCGCCCTGGGGTGATCCTGGGCCCGGGCGAGTATGTTGGCCGACTGCCCTGGTGGCTGGAGCGAGCCGAGCGCGGCGGCCGCATCCTCGCACCCGCCCCGGCCGAGCAGCGCATCCAACCGGTAGACGTTCGAGATGTAGCGAGGTTCGCCCTCGACCAGGCGGCGAGCTCCTCGGGAGGCGGCTTCAACGTCGCCCACCCCGAAGGCATCACCTTCCGCGGCTTCCTCGAAGCCTGCCTTGCCGAGACGGGCGGTGCCGGGGCACCGGTATGGGTCGACCCGGCGGTGCTGATCGAGCAGGGTGTGAAGCAGTGGACGGAGCTCCCCCTGTGGCGTACTCACGCGGGCGTGTGGGCCGTTGACTCCAGCCGCGCAGTGGCTGCGGGGCTTCGGTGCCGGCCGCTTGCCGACACCATCCGGGAGACGTGGCGGTGGTGGGCCGGGGACGGGCGTCCCGTGGACCACCCGCGGTGGGCCGAACACGGGATCGCCCCGGAGAAGGAGGCGAAGATCCTGGCCTCGCTGTAGGTCAGCTCTCGATCGCGAGCAACCCGATGTGCGGGCCGATGCGGTGCGGCGGGGAGACGCGGTTGAAGTCCTCGATCCGCTCCCGCAGCTCCTTGGGGACCGGAGAGCCGTGGTACTCGGGCCGATTCAAGTGCCGTCCGATGCGGGCTGTCCGGACGACGATGCCCGTCTGCCGCTTCTCCACGGGGACCTCCCACACCAGCTGCAGTGCCTCTGCCGCGCCATCCACGTCACCCGTGATGAGGCGGGCGTGGGCGAGGTCGGCGGCCGCACCTGCCCGCACATGAGCCGACTGCTCCTCACTGGGCCGCTGCGCGATGAGCTCCAGGGCGCGCCGCGCGTCGGCTTCGGCCTGCGCGGCGTCGCCGATGACCAGGGCCGTTGTGCTGGTGGACATGGCCAAGCGTTCCAGCGAGAAGGCGAACTCACCGCCCACCCCGTCGTGCAAATCGTCCCGGATGCCCGGGCCTTCCTGCGAGGACAGCAAGATCGCTTGTCGGGCTGCGGCGACATCGCCGAGATGCGCATGGGCCCGGGCCTTGATCGCGTGGTGCCGTCGGTGCGCCATGTCCCCAAGACCTCCGTAGGACAGAGCGCGGGCGGACTTCGCCACCGCCTCGGTGGCGTCGCCCGTGTGGTACGCGATGTAAGCGAGAGTGCCGTCAGCGAAGGCTTGCAGCGGTGTGAAGCGGGTTGCCTCGCCGAACACGGCGGCCGTGCGCGCCAGGCTCCGGGCACTCGGAAAGTACCCGAGGTCGAACGCGGCGACCGCGAGAAGAGCGGCGGCCTGCCCGTTCAGGATCATGAGCTGTTGCTGCTGGACGGGAACCTGTGTCCGGTCCCGTTGCCGCTCGATCGCCAGGCGCAGCCTGTCGACGCTCTCGTAGGCCTCGGCGGGCGGTATCAGGTGATACCTGCGGGCTACGGCCCCCACCTGGTCGCGTAGTTCGTCGATGGTGTTGTCGGAGATGGACGCCGAAGCTGTCGCGTCGGCGCCGCCAAGGGCTTCTTCTGCGGTCATTCGAACTCGTTCTTCCAGGTCTTTCGCGGGTGCCTGGGGATCTGTCTTCGGCGGCGGCCCAAAGAGCTGCTCAGCCGTGTAGCCGGGCCACATTGCCTCAAGAATCTGGCAGGCCTCGGGGACCGGCAGACCTTGTAACTGACCGCCCGTCCACCGTCGGAACTGCGTCTCGCCACATGTCGGACTGGCGCTGCCGTTCCCGAAGATCCGCGCACCGTGCTTGGCGAAGTCCTGTGCGAACCGGCGGTAGGTGACCTTGTCCCGGCCGCACAGCCATGCGAGCAGCGTCCTCGGCTCAGTCCTCATTCCGCCCCCAGTCTGCGAGACGCAAACGATCGGCCTACGAATCGATCCCTTCTCTGGAAAGGGATACCGCCATTGCTCCCGGGGACAACATCCCCCGCAAAGAAGCCACTTCAAAGCTACCCCGAGGCCACTTCAGTCGCCCGGGAGCGCCGAAGAAGCCATGTCGCAAGTCATGGCGGAGCGACCCGGGATGGGTGAACTCTGATCGCCTACTTCGCTGAGAGTGCTCGACCGAGCACAGAGGCCAGGGAGTCACCCGAATGCCCCCAAAACCTTCCGGGTTGGTCAGACCGCTTGAGGTACCACCGCCTCTGGTGCCCGTGCGATACCCCATGACGGCCGGCTTCGACATTGCGCTGCCTGCGGTCCCGGTGAGCGTCGAGCGGGCCCGACGGGTCGCACGGGCTTGGTGCCGCCATTGCCGCGTGCCGAACAAACTGGTCGACACCCTGCTGCTCCTCGTATCGGAGTTGTGCACGAACGCCGTTCTGCACGGCACATCCGAAACCGTCGGCGTGCGCGTCTGGATGCCGTCGGGCTTCGTGCTACGCATCGAGGTCGCTGACCACACCCCTTCCCCGGCACCTTCGGTGCAGCAACCGGACGCCGGCGCGGAGAACGGCCGCGGCCTGTTCTTGGTCGACGCCTTGGTGGCTGACGCAGGTGGCAGGTGGGGGTTCACCGCAGACGGCACCCGAGCGTGGTGCACGCTCGGCCTGCCCACGGAGGTCCCGTGCCCGGAGCCTGCCGCATTGGAACCTGATCGAGCCCCCTCGCTCCGAGACTCAGTGAAGCCCTACACCCATTTCTGATCCTCAAGGCCTCCCCCATGCCTGATTCCTTAGCGACTGGTGCCGTGTTCACACACTTCAACGCTCGCGGCGCCCCCGATAACATGCGTCTGATCGTCAGTCCCGTTGGTGCGGATGCTGACCTTCGTCACGCCTTACAGGACCTGCAGCTGGGGCGTTACCACGCCGCCCGGGACCTCCTCAGAATGACGGGCCACAATTGGGGGCTCAGGACAAGCCGCAGCCAGTTGCTGGCCGCCGGCGCCAGCGAGCCGGGCGTGTTCAAACTCTGGCTGGACGAGGACCCGGCCAACCCGGACGCGACCATGATGTGGGCGCGGGTGCTCACCCGGGCGGCGCTCGACGCATACCGCCGGGGCAAGAGCGAGGACGTGGTGAGGCGCGCGGCTCAGTGGGCCGCGCAGGCATGCCAGAGAGCTGCCGATCTGCTGCCCGCGTGTCCGGTGCCCTGGATCGACAAGATCCTGCTCGCGCAACTTCCCTTCCCGTCCCACCTGCTCGATCCGTACGCGCGGACCCGCCCAGAGCCGTGGGACAAGTTGCCCCCGGCGGCCGGTGGCCTTGATCACGGAATGCATCACCGCGGTCCCTGGCCCCTGCTGTGGGAGGTCAACGCCCGCCATCCGGGCAATCGCGAGGGCTACCACCGTATGCGCCAGTACTTCCAGACCGTCTGTAGTCCTGGGGCCGCGATGGAGTTCTCGTGCTGGATGCTCCTGTCAAAGCCGCCCAGCGCGGACCTGTGGCTGCTTCCCGTGTACGCCCTCGTGGACAAGTACCGCGTGGAGCACGGGGAGGACGGCGTGACGGGCAGGGAGACTTTCTGGCAGACCGCGAACGCCGGAGGCCACGCCGTCAGGGCCTACGGCAGGTGGTTCGCCGAGATCCCGCCCGACGAGTACCCGTGGGTGTCGATGTCGGACCTCAGCCACCTCGCCCACGCCCTGGTCGCGAACGGCGCAACCGACATGGCCGCCGAGGTGCTGCGAGCGATGGGCCCCTACGTCACTGCCCAGCCCTGGCAGGACGTCAACACGGTCCTGGGCCGCTACACGAACTGGCAGGACTGGTTCCTGACCGCCCGCGCGTCCACCCTGCGCCGCTCGCCCGCCAAACGAGCAGCCCCATAAGCCACCCGCCTTGGCGTTCAACGCCTCCCGTCTGTCCCGTCCCCCTTCCCTGATTCGAAAGTGGATCTCTGGTGTCTCACAGTCGCAGCAGACCGACCTCCGACGACGCCTTCCTGGCCGAACTCGGGATCATGCCTGAGTTGTCCCGCCGTACGAGCCCGTTCCAGAACTTCGCGATCAGCTTCTCGGTGATCTGCATCCTCGCCGGCGGCATGAGCCTGTTCGGGCTCGGCATGGGCACCGGCGGGCCCGTGGTCATGCTCGGGACCTGGGTCACCGTCGGCTTCTTCACCCTCCTCGTCGGGATGTGCCTGGCCGACGTGGTCTCCGCCTACCCGAACAGCGGCGGGCCGTACTTCATGGCCAGCAAGCTCGGCGGCGCCCGCTGGGGCTGGGTGACCGGCTGCCTCAACCTCCTGGGCCTGCTCGGCGCCATCGCCGGAATCGACTACGGCGCAGCGACCTTCATCGGCGCCTTCCTCCAGATGAAGTGGAACCTCACTCCCACCACCGGCACCACCATGGTGATCTTCGCGGCCATCCTGCTCGTGCATGGGCTGCTGAACTCCGCCGGTGTCCGCGTGCTCAACGCGCTGAACTCGATATCAGTGTGGTGGCAGCTCGGCGGCGTCGCCGCCATCGTCGGCGCGCTCATGCTCGCCCCGGCCCAGCACCGTTCTCCGTCCTTCCTGCTCACCTTCCACAACGAGACCGGCTTCACCAGCCCGGCCTACGTAGTGCTGATCGGTTCCCTCGTGGCCGGCTACACGTTCTGCGGATACGACGCCTCCGCCCACATCGCCGAGGAGACCACCAACGCCCAGGTCTCCGCACCCCGCGGCATCGTCCGCTCCATCGGGGTGTCCTGGGTGGCCGGGTTCATCCTCCTCGCCGGCATGCTGCTCGCCGTCCAGGACTACGAGGGCACGCTGAACACCCAGACCGGGGCCGCACCCGCGCAGATCTTCCTCGATGTCCTCGGCCGGACGGGTGCCGAGATTCTGCTGGTGGTCGTGATCATCGCGATGCTGCTGTGCGGCAACGCCGAGGTCGGGGCATCGGCCCGCATGGTCTACGCGTTCTCGCGGAGCCGGGCGCTGCCGGGGTGGCAGAGCTGGCGGCGGGTCAACGAGCGGACGAAGACGCCGGTGCGCGCCGTGTGGTTCTCGGTGATCGTGCCGTTCGTCCTCGCCCTGCCCGCCCTGTGGTCGGTCGCCGCCTACGGGGCCATCACCGCGATCAACGCCGTCGGGATGATTCCCGCCTACGGCATCCCCGTCTACCTCGCCCTGCGCAAGGGCACCGCCTACCAGCCGGGGGCGTGGACCCTCGGCGCCTGGCGCAAGCCGATCTCGGTCATCGCCTGTGTCTACGTCGTGGTCATCACCACGGTGTTCTGCCTGCCCCAGACCGCCAAGTCCTTCAACTACGCCGGCGTCACCCTCGCGATCGCGCTCCTGTTCGCCTGGGTCACCTGGCTGACCCGCGGCAGGACGGCCTACCAGCTCACCGCCGACCGCGCCGCCCAGCCCAGCGAATCCCTGCTGAACGAAAGCCTCTGACGCGTGATGACTACCGAGAGCATCCCTGCCGAAAGCGGCAAGCGCCTCACTCTGGACGACTTGGGGCCCCTCATACGACTCGGCACCGTCAGCACGGTGATGGTGGTCATCCCGGACATGCTGGGGCGCCTCAAGGGCAAGCGGGTGAGCGGCCTCGCTCTGCTCGAACGGCTCAGCGACGGCGACGGCACGCATGTGGCAGATGCCTGCTCCTACCTCCTGGCCACCAACGCCGACATGGACCCCCTGAGCGGCTTCGACCTGACCAGCTGGGACGACGGCTACCACGACATGCGCGTGGTGGCCGACTGGAGCACGTTGCGCGTGCTGCCCTACATGCCCGGCCTCGCCCTGGTGCACTGCGA
The DNA here is from genome assembly GCF_042721035.1 of Streptomyces sp. NPDC058464. NCBI lineage: Bacteria > Bacillati > Actinomycetota > Actinomycetes > Kitasatosporales > Streptomycetaceae > Streptomyces > Streptomyces sp. NPDC058464. Next base: position 30,363 of record NZ_JBHXMA010000020.1, on the reverse strand, counting down.
CGCCATGGACGACGACGGGGCGTTCATCGAAGTCGCCCCCCGCCAGATGCTGCGCCGGCAGCTGGAACGCCTCGCGGAACTCGGGGTCGAGGCGCGGCTCGGTCTGGAGAGCGAGTTCGTGCTCCACGGCGAGGACGGCCAGCCGGTCATGGACCGCAACATGGACTACGACCTCGACCACCCGCCCCGCGTGGCGGACTTCTTCGGCTACCTGGAACACGCGCTGCGGGATGCCGGAGTGCCGCCCGAAACCCTCAAGACCGAGGGCGGCAAGGGCCAGACCGAGATCACGTTCCGCTACGGCGACGTGATGAGGGCCTGCGACGACTACACGGTCTACAAGCACTGCGTGAAGCACCTCGCGCGGCGGTACGGGATGACGGCGTCGTTCATGGACTCGCCGGTCACCGGCGTGACCAGCGGCCTGCATCAGCACCTGTCGCTCTGGCGCGACGGTCAGCCGCTCTTCGCCTCCCGCTCACGCCGTGACCTGCCCACCGAGGCCCTGAGCCAGAGCATCGCCGGGCTGATCACCGCCATGCCGCACCTGGCGCCGCTGATCGCGCAGAGCACCAACTCCTACAAGCGGTTCGTGACGCCGCACTCGTTCGCTCCCCAGTTCATGAACTGGGGCACGGACAACCGCGGCTGCGCCATCCGGGTCACCGGCCACGGAGACGGCACCCATCTGGAGAACCGACTGCCCGGCGGCAGCGCCAACCCCTACCTGGCGGCCGCCGCCTCGCTCGCCGCCATCGCCCACGGCCTCGACGAGAAACTAACCCCGCCGCCCCCGTGCCTGGGCAACGCCTACACCGACGGCGAGTCCGCGCCCCTCCACGGCGACCTGTCCGACGCCCTCAGGGACTTCCAAAGCAACCGGCTCGCACACGAACTGCTCGGTACCGAGGTCGTCGTTCACTACAGCCGGGCGGCCCAGGCCGAGGTCGACAGGCAACGCAGCAAGGTCACCGACGTCGAACGCGAGCTCCTCAGCCTTGCGTGAGACCCCTGGTCCCCTACTCCCTGCCGCCGGGCACACCTCCTCGCCTGGCGGCAGGGAGGCACTCCACTCCACCCACAAGAAGACCTGCCCAGGAAGCCGATGACGAACGTTGCCGTACCGGCGGCCCCCCGCAGTGCGAGTCCGGATGCCGAGAGCACTGACGTATCGCCGCCCCGCGGACTGTCGAGCCGCCAGTTACAGATCCTCAACTTCCTCCGCAAGGTCAGCGCTGAGCAGGGCTTTCCTCCCACGATTCGGGAGATCGCCAAGGCGGTCGGACTCCGTTCAGGATCATCCGTCTCCTACCAACTCGACCGGCTAGAGGCGCGGGGGCTGATCGACCGCGCCAACGGACGCTTCCGCGGACGAGTCCTCGCCGGCACTGCATCGCCCCAGGAACGAGCCACGATGCAGGTCGTGGGCTGCCCCCTCCTGGACGACAGCAGCGACGAACACAGCGACGGGACAGACCTCGTTGTCGTCCTCAAGGTGCCGCTCGACCGCCACGCCAGGCGCGCCCTGCGCTCCGGCGCCCACCTGACCGTCCAGCAGCTCCCCGCAGCCGACAGCGATTCCACCTCTGTGGACGCGTCCCTCATAGGCCAGGTCATCGGCGTCACCCACCCCGTGAGCGGCACCTACCTGATCCCGACGGGAGGGTAGGCACCGATGGACTCGGCCCGGACAACGAGGGGCACCAGCCTCGGCGACGGGGTGGTCGCGGAAAGGCTGTACTGGCGTGGCAGGCCCGTGCCGTACATCACCCGGTGGACGGCGGAGTCCGTTCCCCAGCCGCGCGTTGTCCGCCACGTCACGCGAGCCGGCGAGGGGATCGGCTTCGAAGACGAAGACCCCCAAACCGATCGCCGCCACGGAATCCTGTCCATCCGGTCAGCTCTCGCCCCGGGCCGCGGGGAGCCAGATTTCCGCCTGGTCCATCCCCACCGGCAGCGGCGGGCGATGGCGCACAGCCTGTGCCAGGTGTGCAGCGGCCCGGCCAGCACCCGGGCGGACGGCCGCACCCTGTACCTGCTGGGCGGTGCGAGACCGATCGCCGAGGGCGAGACGACGGCCGCGCCCCCGGTGCATCCACCCTGCGCCATCGAAGCGACCGAGAGCTGCCCGCCGCTGGGACACGGGTATGCCATCGCGCTGGTGGAGCGCGCCACGCTGTACGGCGTCGCCGGCGTCATCCACGACCCCGAGACGCTGGCGCCGCTTCCTCACGTCGGGGCGCGGCCCGGCGAGCTCACCCACGTCGACATCGCCGCACCCGCCAGCCGCTGGACGCTCGCCAGCTTCACCGTGGTCAGCCTCCACGGCGTAGCGACGGTCAGCCCCGAGGAGCTGATGGCCTCCGTCAGGCCGACATAGGCCTCCGCCCCAGGTACATAGCCAGCTCCATCACCGCGAGTACGGAGCTGGCTCCCGATTTACGACGTCGTCCCGCCGAGACTCTCCTCAGGAGACACGCATGTCAGCCACTCCCGAATTCCGTACCCCACACAGCCTGTGCCGCTACACCCATCCCGCCATGAACGTGCTCGGCCTCACCCTGGTCGGCACTCTGATCTGGAACCGCCCAGCCCTCTTCGCGATCTTCGCCGTCGTCAGCGCCGCCGGGCTCATAACCGCCCTCGTCGTCGCCCGTGTCAGCCCCAGAACCTCCCGCGAGCCCAACTCCCCCGCCTGGACCTGGACCGCGATCACGATCGACTTCCTCGGCGTCGCAGGCGCCCTCGTCGCGCTCTACCCGCTCATCAGCGCGCCCGCTGTCGCCAGCCAACACGTGGTCTCCGGCCCGCACATGGCGACCGTCGCCTGCCTGGTCGGCGCGCTCCTCATCGCCAGCCTCTGGGTCTACGCACACATCCGCAGCGACCGCCCTGTGGCGGCACCTGCCGCCCCCCAGTAACGCGAACCCGGTACCGGTGTGCCCCCCACCGCCGACCGGCCCAATCCGCAACCGAACTCCTGTCCCCGAGCGGCTACTCAACTCCCGCTCGGCGACCGGGACAAGACTCCTCGGCCCCGGCCGTTGGCGACCACCACGGCCAACACGAGGGGGCTCAATCCGGCCAGCCACCTGCATGAAGGAGAGCTCATGTCCCACGGGCAAGACGTCAGTGACTGGTTCACGGACCCGCCGCCTCGCCGGGTGGGGGTTCATGCCCTGATCACCCGAGGCCCGAAGCTGCTCGGGGTCACCCGCCCGTACAGGCAGTCCATCTCCCAGTGGGGGCTGCCGGGCGGCTCGGTGGCCGCCAACGAACTCCGCCGTGCCGGACTGAGCCGGCACCTCGCCACGCGCCTGGGCCTCCAGGCGACAGCCGGCCGTCTGCTCGTGATCGACGACGTACCGGAGAAACCGGGGCAGCACCGGGAAGGCACCAACTACGTCTACCAGGTGGAGATCCCCGATGACGTCGAGCCGACCGTGACCGAGGTCGGCGGCTTCGGTGAAGCGAAGTGGATCGACCGCGACCAGCTGGGCCACTTCGCCGTCGCTCACTCCCTGCGGCGCATCCAGCAAAGCCTCCTGGCCGCTAAGACGGAACTGGTCGCCGAACTGTTCCTCGGCGACCCGCAATACGGCAGCCAAGCCGTCAGCGGTCCAGCCGCCTAGAGCTGGAATCGACGGGCGCCAGTGCCTCGCCAACTTCCGGCGATCGTGCTCGGCGCCACAAGCCGCCCACGCACCGCGGCGGTTTCGCCACCAGCTCCCGGCGCGGGCCTTCCATCACCGTGTTCCCCCACGGCACAGCGAATACCCGCACCGGGTCTCACCCCCTTCGCCCCTCCGCCTCCCCGATCGGGAGGCGGAGGGTCCGACCTCACGGATGGCTTGGAGGCCAGCATGCAAGAGCTGACCAGGCCGGTAGAAGCCGACGCCGTCGACTCCACGGCCCTGCAAAACTTCGTTGCTCTGCGCGGACAACTCCGCGTCTCCTTCACGCCGCGGTGCAACATCGCGTGCTGGTTCTGCCACAACGAGGGCGACGTCCCGCCCCCGTTGACGAAGGCGGACCGCTCCCTGCAACCGCGCCCCCGAGCACTGGATCCGGACGGCTACCTGACCTTGATCCGCGCCCTGATGGCCGCGGGACTCAAGCGCGTGTACTTCACCGGTGGAGAGCCACTGACGTCCTCCATGGCCCGGCCGGTTCTGGAAGGCCTGCCGGAGCAGGCCCCGGATGCCTCGTACACCCTGATCACCAACGGGACCCGCATCCGCACCCACCAGGCGTGGCTCGCGCGAACCCGCCTGGACAAGGTGAAGGTGTCGCTGCACTACTTCTCCGACGAGAGCCTGCGCGCCATCGCCGGCACCCGCATCACCATCGACACCGTCCTCGACGGCATCGAGGCGGCCCGGGAGACCTTCCCTCAGGTCGAGCTGAACACGCTCCTCCAACAGGAGAATGCGCACGAGGTGGCGCACATCCTCGACTTCGCTCTGGAACGGCGCCTGCCCGTGCAGTTCATCGAGCTCGTGGGCACCGACTTCAACGAGGCCCGAGCCTCCTCAGCTGTCTCGGCCGACGCCATCCTGGCCTACCTGCGCACGCTGACCTCGGACGAGCACGTCGAAATCGCCGGAGTCGGCCAGGGCCGGCGCGTCTTCCGCATCGACGGCGTCGAGATCGACGTCATCCATCGCGACCTCGGCCGCCACCACGTCGGCCAGTGCGGCACCTGCCCGCTGCGCAGCCAGTGCGTTGAGGGTTTCTGGGCCCTTCGCGTGGACCACAACGGCGGCGTACAGCCCTGCCTGCTGCGCGACGACCTGCGCCTGAACGTGGCCGATCTCCTCTCCGACCCGGACCGGCTGGCCGCGGCCGTCACCGGGCACGTCGCGTCATTCACCGAGGGGACGCTATGACCCGCACGCCGCCTCCGTACCAGCCCTTCTACTACGAGACCGAGCCGTACCCGGTCGTCGTCCTGGAAGGCGTCTCCGGCATCGGCAAGTCGACCCTGGCCGGCCTTCTCGCCAAGCGGCTGAATGCCTCTCGCATCCACACGCTGACCGAGCCGCACACCCGATGGTCCTCCACCGTCAACGCCGACCTGCGCTCGCTCCCCCAGTTCGCGTTCTACCTGTCCGGCGCTCTGCACACCTCCGACCGGATACGCCAGGCCTGCGCTCACGGCCCGGTCGTGGCAGACCGCTACCTGTCGTCCGTCATCGCCTGCCACGCCGCCGTCCACCGCGTGCCCGTCGACGCCGTCACCGCTCTCCTGGAGCCTTTCCGCTACTACCTGACAGCGCCCACCCGCACCTACTACCTGCGCTGCTCGGAGGACGCGCTGCGCGAGCGGATGGCCGTCAAGACGGACGTGAAGAGCGACGACACCGACCTGCTCAATGTGCCCGATCGGCTCTCGCGGCTGCTCGCCAACTTCGCCCGAGTGGCCGAGAAAGACGACACCGCGGTCTGGCTCGACACCGACGACAAGTCGCCGGAGGAGCTGGCCGACTGGGTCACCGCTGATTTGGAGCGCCGCCTTGATTAACCGCATCGACACGGCCGCCGTCATCCGTGACGGCGGCGCCGTCGGACAGTACCCAGGTCAGATCCACGAAGGCGTCGGTTGGTGGCTCGGCGCCTGCCTCGTGGTCACCGCCAAGGCCTCTCGCCTCGCTGTGGCCCACGACGGTCACCCGGTCAGCGCCGAATTCGCTGACCGCCTGTGCCAGGGCGCGATCAACGCCCAGCACTACGCCTGCACCGTCCGCTACCTCGGATGGCAGCCCAAGGAGGAACTCCTGGCCGAACTGAGCGCCATCGAGGCCCCAGGTGCGTGGCTGTCCTCGGAGACCGCCGGTGACGTCACCACCGTACGAATCCGCCTGTACACCGCGCAGGGCACAGTCCTGGACAACACCAACGGACTCACGGCCATCCGCAGCCTCATCGACCAGGACCGTGTACCCCGTCCCGTGAACTCCCGGGCCAAAGGCACGATCGAGCCGTGGCCCCCCGTTCCGGCCGCCGGAGGCCGCTCGTGATCGACGCAGCGCAGATCATCGACTCGGGCACCAACATCCTGTTCGTGACGTTCGACTCACTGCGTCACGACGTCGCCCACACCACGGTGGAGAACGGCCGTACTCCCCGCCTCGCCAGGCTGCTGCCCGGCGGGCAGTGGGAACGACGCCAGACACCCGGGACGTTCACCCTGCCCGCGCACATGGCGTTCTTCTCCGGCTTCCTGCCCAAGCTGCCACAGCCGGAGCAGCCGAGCCGCCTGTGGGAATGCCGTCCGCCGGCCTTCAAGGAGGTTCCCCCCGAGACGTTCATATTCGACGCCCCGAACCTCCTCGATGGCCTCGCCGTGCATGGGTACCGCACGGTGTGCGTGGGCGGAGTCACCTACTTCTCCGCGGGGACGCCGCTCGGCTCGGTGCTGCCGACCATGTTCCATGAGGCGCACTGGCGGCCCGAGTTCGGCTCTCCCGAGCCCGACTCCACCCGCCACCAGGCGGACCAAGCCCTCGGCATCGCCGACCGGTACGACGGCCGGCAGCCGCTGTTCCTGTTCGTCAACGTCTCCGCCACACACGTCCCCCACGGTCACTATCTGGACAGCAGCACCGACAGCACCGCCTCGCAGGCCGCAGCGCTCGCCTACGCCGACGCTCACGTGGGCCGACTGCTCGACGGGCTGTCCGCCTGCGGGCGGTGGCTGGTCATCATGTGCGCCGACCACGGGGACGCCTACGGCGACGACGGATACCACGGCCGTGGTATCGCCCACCCAGTGGTGTTCAATGTGCCTTTCGCCGCCTGGGTACATGCCGGCCGTTAGGCTCATCCGGCATGAGCACCGAAGTGATGCGAGACGCCTCCGTAGTTGTGGCTCGCGACGCACAGGGTCTGGTAGCCCTGCTGAGCGCCGACTTCCCCAACCACGGGGGCGAGTTCCTCTTTCTCCCCGGTGGCCGCCGTGAGCCCGGCGAAGACCCGCTTGGGTGCGCCCGCCGCGAACTCCGCGAGGAGGCAGGAGTCACCGCAGAAAGGTGGCGCCCACTCGGCGCGTACGCGATCACTCTCGGCTCTACGGCGCGGGTCCATCTGTTCGAGGCCCGTGAACTCACGCTCGGCGCGCAAGAGCTCACCGAGACGGAGCAGGACTTCAAGCTCATGTGGTGGCCGATGGACGACGCGGTGCAGGCCGCTCACGAGGGGCGTTTCCTCCTGCCCGCCGGACCACTGGCTCTCTTTCTGGCCAACCACGCGACCTAATTCCTTTCCAACAGCCCCCGGGCGTCAGGTCGAGTCACCAGGGTGTTCGAGCAGTGAGGGCTGTCACCGCCTACTTCGAGCCGGGCCCGTGATGCCTCTGGTCAGGGCATGTGGGCCGTCCTCCTGCTTGTGGTGGTGACGGTCGTGTGGGCGTCGAGCGGACGTCTTCACGCGACCTGGTCAACAAGACCTACTCAGAGAACGGCGGCGCTCGGCGTCTTCGCGGCCGCCACCACCACAGCAGAATCCCGCAGCACCTCGGCGCTGCCCCACCCACACGCCCCCACACCAGTAGAGGCCGCCACCCCCGACAAGGGATTCCTTCCGAGGCGCCGGTACGCCGTTCTTGCCACGGTCCCGCATATGACGCTGGCTGCACATCACGCTGTGGATCTACGCCAGGAATCGCTGGACGGAGTGCTGGAGTGTGCGGAGCGGTCGCTCCAGGTGCGTCTCGCACCGGAAACCGTGGTCCGCAAGCGCTGGACCGTCGGGCTATGCCGGCTGCCAAGTTGGCGGTCACGACGGGAATGTGGCTACGGGAGTTCACCTGTCTGCTGGATATGGCGTTGCCCGGTCGGTTGCGGGGCGGTACGGCGGTGCCGGTGACGTTGCAGGCGATCGCGAAGTTCGGTTTCCCGCGGGTCGGATGGTGCAGCAGATGGCGTTGCGCTCACTGGCGCTGTACCGCCGTACGTAGCGCTCGGCGGCGGTTGCCCGCAGCGGGCCGGTGCTGCGGCGGCGGGCGGACCTGTTCGTGGTGGACGACGCCGATGTGCAGGGGATGCGGCTACCGGGGCAGGTGCGCTGGCAGCGGCGATGCCGGCGGGTCTCAGGAACACGATCAGCGAGGATCACATCCGGCCCTCTCAAGAGAGTTCCCAGGGCCCCGGGCCCGCGCCGCAGGCTCCCCAGTGGAGTCCCGCCGGATAGCCAGATGGCACACGCCCAGCCCTGTCGCCGACTGGACTGAGGCGTCGGCGGAGTCGCACTCAAACTCCTTGCTCACCTCGGGACGAGCTGCGCAACCAGAGCTGCCCTCAGCGACCACGACACAACTCCTTGGCCACCCATGACGAGAACGCTATTCTCACAGACTGCAATCACTGCTGCCAAAACGGCTCAATCGGGCTCCGCCGTATGGATGGCGTGGAGGAGAAACGACGTGAGACACACGAGCACAGCCAGAAGCGGGATTGGCCACCTCAAGACGGTGCTGCTGTCCGCCACCGCACTTGTTCTTCTGTCCGCGCAGGCAGCACCGGCGGCCACGTCCGCCCCGTCGGCCGTAACCAAGGGCAGCGTACGACTGCCCGCGGCCGCTGACATCAGCGAGCTCCCCCTCCCGCCGACAGCTCCCTCTGCGGCCCCCGGTTCGTGCACGACCACGGTGAACCCGCACCGGACCGGGTGCGTCTCAGCCGCCTGGGGTGCGTTGGGGTCGCCGGGCTTCTTCTCGGACCCCCGCTACGTGCTGCTCGGAGTGAACTTCGCCGGCGCCCCTCCCGCGCCGGATCCGGCGAATGTCTACAGCGGGCCCCAGGTGTTACTGGTCAGAACCGATGGCACCACCTTTTCCAACGGGGACGGCTGGAAGTGCCTGACCTGCGGTGTGCCGGCCGCCAACCGGCAGGACATCGACACCGCCAGCTACACCTATCCGCCGCCGTACGCGTTTCCCGGCGACCGCCGGGTGCTGGTCGGCAACGGGGTCCTGGACTGCGGCAGGCACCAGGTGACCGACCCCCGTTGCACGCCGGACCGCATGCACATCTACCCGATCGAGCTGGGCGGCCGGCCGCTCGGCGGAACCATCGGCGGCGGCCAGACCCGTGAGTGGCGGCTCAATCCGGACGGGGTACACCTGGGCTGGAACACCGCCGTCGTGGACAACGGCGCCTACGACGAGTTCGGCTCCGTAGGTCGACTGGAGTTCGACAGGGCCGCCGGACGCTACAACCTCACGCACGTCACCTTGCTGTACAACGGCGCCCCGCAGTACCAGCCCTACGTCGTGGAGCGCGGAAACCGGCTGAGGTTCAACCCGGCGGGGATGATCGGGGAGTTCCGGGGCTGGACCAGTGACGGGAAGGCGGCTCTGGGCGTGCAGTCGTACGAGTCGGACAGCGTAGACGCGTGGGCAACCTCGCTGGCCACGGGCCGGTCACGCCCGCTGACCCGGCACGCCGAGTACACGGATCCCATGTTCATGTCCCCCGACGGCCGGTGGCTGATCGCCGAAGAGGTGGTGGGATCCGGCCGCCTCGACTTCATCTCCGGGATGGAGGGCATCCCGCCGATCACGGACCAGCTGCCCACCACCGGCCATATCTCGGGCATCCGCAACAACGGAGAGCGCCGGTTCTTCCTCCCCTACCTCGTCCACGCGGCCGACGGCCGCGGCGTCCCGATCGACCCGGGGGCTGATCCCGCCTGGAACGCCGGTGCCGACCCGGTGTGGCTGGCGGACAGCACCGCGGTGGTGTGGCCGGAGAACCTGGTGACCTCGCCCGCGTGCGGCGGCGCCAACCCCCTGCCCTGCCCGGTGTCCACCGAGCCCGGCGGCCGCCACAGCCGGGTCATGATCGCCCGGTTCCCCGAACTCCACCCGGGTCGGGCCACCCCGCCGGCCCCGATCTCCGACTCCGTCCCCTGGGGCACCCCGTACACGGCGGGCCAGGCGTTCCCGACCCGCGCACACCTGCCCGCAGGCAGCTACACGTTGCCGGGCAAGTCCCACGGAACAGCCGACGTGGTGATCACCGCAGACGCCTCGAACGCGCTGATCACGAAGATCCAGGTCAGTTACCGAGACTTCAGCGACAACGGCACGGACGTCGTCAACGGCACGGAAAGCGCCGAGCGGGGCAGCGACACCACGATCAGCTCCGTGACCTGGCACGAGAACCTGGGACTGTCCGGACGGCACACCGGCACCAAGGTGACCGGACCCGACGGGTTCGCTCTGTCACCACGTGCGCTGGGGAACTACTTCGACGCCACCGGCACCATGACGACCACGATGGACGGACAGACGTGGACCCAGCCGGGCAACGGCGACTGACACCACGGTTCTGTCGGTGGAGTGCGGGTGGCCGATCCGGTCGACCGGCTGCCCGCGCACGGCGGCCTGACTCGCCGAATGACACCTTTTGTCGGGCTTGCTCCTGCTCCATGGCAGCCTCTTTCAAGGGCATCCATGACCTCCTCGCCGATGCGCATCCCGGCTGCGTCGTGGCGGGCAAGGGCAGTCGTGGAGCCCACGCCGGCCAGGGACAGGTCCGCCTGTCCCCGGCGGGCGACGTCGGCGATCAGGCCTTCGAGCCGTGCGATGAAGACGCCGGCGTTCCTCCACACCCAGAAGCGGTCGCAGGCAGTAGGCCACGGGTCACACTCGCCGGGTGTCTCCCGCCGCCGGCTGCTGGTGCGGAGCCGCCAGATCGCCTCCTCGAACTGATCCCGCAGTCACTCGGGGTACGGCCCGTACTCACCTCTCGGCACAGGTGACACCCCGGCAGCTGTCGGCGCTACCGCTACCGCCATACGGCCGCCGGCCGGCCGACGAGCGACAGGATCGGGTCCCGTCCAGGTGCCGCTTCACGGCCACCGGAGTGGTACGCGCGAAAGGCCCAGCGCGCACTCGACCGCGCCTACCGCCTCATCAACCCTCCGAGCCGACTCTTCGCCCCCTGCCTGCTCCGCGCCACCGTACGAGGTGCCTCCGAGGACCCACGGCCCCTTGCCCCCGTCCGCCCCTCTCGCCCAGCACCCCGCGTCCCACCCCCGGCGCCCCGCCGAACAGCCGCGCCACCGCAGGAGAGAGACGCCATGAACGTTGCCGTGACCGGACTCGACGCCCCCTGGGCGGAGATGGGGCGTCCACCTGGTCGGCGTAATTCATTGATTCCGCGGCGTCGGCGGCAGGTGTCGGGCTGGGCAACCTCACACCCGCCACGCGTTGCGCTGGCTCGTTGCCTGGTCGTTCGTGGCGTGCCGCGGGCCATAGTCGGCCGCAAGGACTCACTTGCGCCCGCCACCCCCCGCACATAACATTACGATCGTAATTTAACTGTTGGCCCCGGGTGGCGCCCTTGCGCTTGGGGAGGCGGATTCCGAGGTGATCGGAATGAGTCCGAAGACATGGGCGTCACCTGTCGCGGCGGCTGATCCGCCTCGGGTGAACTCGCGCACCAGGTGACGTCTACGTCAACGACGTGGTCGGTAGCGCCAGCTCAGTACATCGGGCGCGGGTGAACAGAACTCCGCCTCGCAGTCCCGGCACGTCGGTGTGTTGTGCCAGCAGACCCGCTAGGTATCACGCACCCCATCAGCAGGAGAAGCACACCATGACCACGTATCTGGCAGACAAAGCCGAGGACCTCACCGTCGAGGGCCCCTCCGCGCGCTTCACCTATCGGCGGATGGGTCCGCAGGGCGGCGTCCCGCTGATCCTGCTGAACCGGCTCCGGGGGACTATCGACTGGTGGGACCCGGAGTTCCTGGACTACCTGGCCGCCGACCACGACGTGATTCTGTTCGACAACGTCGGCGTCGGCTACACCGACGGTGAACCGCGCGACTCCCTCGAAGGGTTCGCCGAGGGGGCCGTCGAGTTCGTCGAGGCGCTCGGCCTTGCGCACGTGGACCTGCTGGGCTGGTCCCTGGGCGGCATCGTGGCCCAGCGTGTGGCCCTGCGGCGCCCCGAACTGGTCCGCAAGCTCATCGTGGCCGGCAGCGGCCCGGCCGGCTGGGTGCCCGGCGCACCGCCCATGAGTGAGAAGGTCCTGGGCATCATGTCCAAGCCCGACTGCGGCGACCAGGACGACATGATGTACCTGTTCTATCCGGACACCGACGCGGCCCGCGCTGCAGGGCGGGACCACTTGAGCCACGTCTCCACCCGGCTCGCAGCCAGAGGCCCTGGCATCTCCGAGGCGGCGGCGAACGGCCAGCTCGCCGCGGTGGGCATGCTTCTTGCCGTCCCCTTCGACGAGATGCGGGCGGGGCTGGAGGCCATCAAGCAACCTGTTCTGTACGCCAACGGCCTGCACGACGTGTTGATCCCCGCCCATAACTCCTACATCGCGGTCCAGCACCTCGACAACGCCACCCTCGTGCTCTACACCGGCGCCGGCCACGCCTTCCTCTTCCAGTACGCCAAGGCCTTCACCAAGCAGATCGCCGACTTCCTCGCCGCCTGACCCCCTCGACCCCACGGCCGCCCCCGCATGATGGGTGGACGACCGTGGGGTTGCACCATTGTGCGAGCGCCGCCTCACACAACTGTGAGGCGGCGCTCGCACAATGGCTGAACGTCAACACCACGAGACCTGGTAGGCAGTCGGGTCCCGATCGAGAACTTCGCAGGGATGGCCGGTGCGCTCACCACGGGTCGACCCAGTCTCGTCCTTCGACTTCCCATACGGCGGTGTCCCGGGCCCTGCTCCCGGGGTGCGGCAACCCCTGCAGTTCATCAATGCAGGTACATGTGCGACAGCTCCCGTGCCGCGCAGTCACTGGAGAGCCGCCAGTCCCTCCGCTGCGGGCTGCCCGTAGAGGGGAGTAACGGAGGACTGGAGGGCGACGCTGTCCTGCTTTCCGCGACTGCGTCCATCGCTTGCACGTTACTGCCTTCGGACAGCCTGGTGCTGAGCCACTAGGGTCAGATCTCGCTACTGAGCAGGCTCAGTCATGAGGGGCGGGCGGTGTCGGCAGTTCGGTGTGGCGCTCCGGTCGCCAGCTCGTGGTGGTACCCGTCGCAAGGGTGGTCACGCCGCCATCGGGCCACTCGATCTGTGCTGTAGTCCCGGTGGGCACCGTCGTGTGCACCTCCATGCCCAAGGCGTGCAGTTCCCAGCGGATCGCCACGCGGCCGTACGGTGACTCGTGGGCGGCGCCGGCCCAGGTGATGCCGCCGCCCGGTCGTGGGCGGAAGAGGATGTCGCGGTAGCCGGGTGAGGCGGCGGTCAGCCCGGCGACCGTGGTGTGCAGCCACTGGGCGACCGCGCCGAGGGCGTAGTGGTTGAAGGAGGTCATGTCGCCCGGGTTGACGGTGCCGTCGGGCAGCATGCTGTCCCAGCGTTCCCAGATGGTGGTGGCGTCGTGCTTCAGCGCGTACAGCCAGGAGGGGCACTCTTGCTGGAGGAGCAGGGTGTAGGCGGTGTCGACGTGCTGGGTGGCGCTGAGTGCGGGTGTCACCAGCGGTGTGCCGATGAAACCCGTCTGGATGGTGTGCCTGCCTTCGGCGACCAGTTCGGCCAGGCGGTCTCCCGCGATCGTTCTGGCGGCCGGATCCGGGAGCAGGTCGAACTGGAGGGCGACGGCGTAGGCGGTCTGGGTGTCGCTGGTCATCCGACCGGACGGCAGTACATAGGTATCGAGGAAGGCCTGGCGTACCCGGTGCGCGAGCTTCTCGTAATGGTGGCGGTCCTCGTCGAGGCCGAGGACGCCCGCGATCCACGCCGTGTGCCGCGCGGACCAGGCGTAGTAGGCGGTGGCGATGAGATGGCGGTCGGTGCGGCCGGCCCCGGGGTCTTCGGGGGGCGCGGCGGGGTCGAGCCAGTCGCCGAGCTGGTAGCCGTCGTTCCACAGGCCGGATGGGCCCGCGAGTTCGGTGATGAGGTCGACCCAGCGCCGTGCGCTGTCGTACTGGGCGGCCAGCAGGCCGGTGTCTCCGGAGTCCTGATAGAGCGCCCACGGGGTCAGCGTCACGACGTCGCCCCAGCCGGCGCCGGGTCTGGCCGGAGTCCACTGGGGGCCACCGGGGATGGCCGGTACGTACCAGGGCACGGTCCCGTCGTCGTGCTGCTCGACGGCGACGTCGCGCAGCCAGGATGCGAGCATGCCGTGGCAGTCGTACAGGAAGGCGGCGGTGGGCGCGAAGACCTGGATGTCGCCGGTCCAGCCAAGCCGTTCGTCGCGTTGCGGGCAGTCGGTGGGCAGGTCGACGAAGTTGCCGCGCAGGCTCCACACCACGTTCTCGTGCAGCCGGTTCACCTGGTCATCGGAGCACTCGAACCAGCCGGTCCGGGCCATGTCGGTGTGGTGGACGCGGGCGGTGATGTCGTGGTGAGGATCGGCGCCGCGCCAGCCGGTGATCTCCGCGTAGCGGAAGCCGTGGACGGTGAACCGCGGTTCCCAGGTCTCGCGGCCCTCGCCGCGCAGGACGTACCGGTCGGTGGAGAGGGCGTCGCGCAGGGGACGCACGCACAGCTCGCCGTCCTGGAGCACCTCGGCGTGCCGGATGACGACCGTGTGTCCGGCCGGACCGGTCACGGTGATACGGACCCTGCCGACGAGGTTCTGTCCGAAGTCCACCAGGAGACGGTCGGCGTCGAGGGCGGTCACCCGGGCCGGGGCCATCTCCTCGGTACAGCGCACCGGCGGCCCGGTGGGGGCGACCAGTGTCGCCGGATCGCGGGGAACGATGTCGACCGGTGACCAGCCGCTGTCGTCGAATCCGGGGCTGGACCATCCGGGCTGTTCCTCGCGGCCGTCGTAGGTTTCGCCGTCGAGCAGGCCGCTGGAAACGATCGGTCCGTGGGCAGCTCGCCAGGAGGTGTCGGTGCCGATGGTGGTGCGGGTTCCGTCGCGGTGGACGATCTCGAGCTGGGCGATGAGGGCGAGCCGGTCGCCGTAGAGGTGGGAGTGGCCGCCGTGGAAGCCCAGCCGTCCGCGGTACCAGCCGTCGGCCAGCCACGCGCCGATTGTGTTGTCGCCGTCGCGCAGGTGTTCCGTGACGTCGTGGGTCTGGTAGCGCAGTCGGTGGTCGTAGCTGGTCCAGCCGGGCGCGAGGGTGTGGTCGCCGACACGCCGGCCGTTGATCTCGATCTCGTACAGCCCGTGGGCGGTGACGTAGAGCCGCGCGCGCTCCACTTGCGCCCCGACGGGGAACTCCTTGCGCAGCATCGGCGGGCGCCGGTCGTTGTCCGGCCACTGCGGCGAGATCGCGTGCGCGGTCCAGTCAGCAGGTTCCAGCAGACCCGTCTCCAGGTACAGGGCCGGGCTCCAGTCGCTGGTCGTGCCGTCGGCGCCGCGGACCCGGACGCGTACCGCGGAGCGTTCCCGTGACGCCAGTGGCCGGTACGGCCAGTCGACGAGCACGGAGTCCTCGCCGGCCGCCCAGTCGGTACGGTGCGCGCCATCGGCGCCGGTGACCTCCAGCTGGTATGCCTGCTGCGTCCAGCCTGGCGGTGCTGTCGTCTTCCAGGAGATCCGGGGCGCCGGCTCACCGATACCGAGCGGCTCCCGGTGGTGTTCCGCGGTGGGCTCGGCCACGACGGGTGTCGGCTCGTGGCTCATCCCTTCACCGCCCCGGCGGTCAGGCCCTTGATGATGCGCTGGTTGATCAGCAGGTACAGGACCAGGGCGCCGACCACGTTGATGCTGATCGCGGCGAACAGGGGGCCGTAGGCCGTCTCGCCGTACTGCCCGGTGAAGTTGAGCAGCCCGACCTGGATGGTGCGCAGGTCGTCGTTGGTGGTGAACGTCAGTGAGATGAGCAGGTCGTTCCAGACGAAGAAGAACTGCACCAGCCCCACCGTGAAGACGGCGTTGCGGACCATGGGGAAGGCGATGCGCCAGAAGGCTGTGAGGATGCTCGCCCCGTCGAGCGTGGCGGCTTCGAACACCTCGCGTGGGATCGAGCGGAAGTAGGTGGCCATCATGAAGACGGTCAGCGGGAGGCCGGCAGCGGTGTAGGTGAGGATCAGCGGCCACAGTGTCCCGGACAGTCCGGCCTGGAAGTACACCCGGAACAGGGGAAGCAGGATCATCTGGCTGGGCACCATGATGCCGACGAGGAAGGCGAGCAGGACCTGGTGGCGCCCGCGCCAGACCATCACCTCCAGGGCGAAGCCCGCGGCGACGCCGAGCAGGACGATGAGGGCGAGCGAGGGCACGGTGGCCAGGAGGCTGTTGCGGATGTACAGGGCGACATGCCCGGTTGTCCATGCCTCGGTGTAGTTGTGGAAGCCCCAGTTCTTCGGAAGCGACCATGCGGGGTCGTTGACGAACTCGGACTGGGTCTTGAAGGAGCTCAGCAGCAACCACAGCAGGGGCGCCACCTCGATCACCAGCAGGAGGGCGACGAGGGCGTTCCGTACCAGACGCCGGGCGGGCCGGCCCTTTCGCCGGGGTGCCGTCGGGGGGTGGGTGAGGAGTTTCCGCGGCGGTGCCGTCAGGGTGTCGGTCATGGGGAGCTCAGCCCTTGGTCAGGTCGCGTCGCGAGAAGCGGAAGATGATGAGGGAGACGCCCAGGCAGACGACGGTGAGCAGCGACGCGATGGTGCTGCCGTAGCCGTAGTCGCCGTAGGAGAACGCGGTGCGGAACATGTACAGCGTCAGGGGTGTGGTGTCGCTGCCGGGTCCGCCGTTGGTCAGGGCGAGGACCGAGTCGAACACCTTGAGCGTGCCGTTGATGCTGAACACGGCCGACGACAGCACCACCGGCCAGGACAGCGGCAGGACGATGTGCCGGATCAGCCGCCATCCCGTGGCGCCGTCCATCCGTGCGGACTCGATCGTCTCCTCGGGTATGTCGAGCAGTCCCGCGTAGATGAGAACGCCGTAGAAGCCCATGGAGCGCCACACGTCCATCACGACCAGGACGAGGAAGGATCCGCCGCTGCCGGCGAACCAGTCGCCGTGGTGGATGCCCAGCGCTTCGATGGCGGTGTTGGCCAGGCCGTTCTGCGGCGCGACGGCGAAGAGCTTCTGGAACATCAGGGCCACGGCGACCGTCGGAAGGATCACCGGGAAGAACACCAGCGTGCGGATGAGCGCGGACGACTTGCGCAGCACGAACACGTAGAGCAGGGCGAGCAGGTACCCGCAGAGCACCTGCCCGACGCTGACGACGATCCCGTACTTGAAGGTGAACCACAGTGCCGAATGCGCCTGCGGGTCGTGCCACAGCTTCTCGAAGTTGCCGAACCCGTCGAAGGTGAACCCCTCGATGACGTTCCCCTTGAAGAAGGTGTAGCCCAGGGACCAGCCCATCGGCACCAGCATCACCAGTGTGTACACGAGCAGTGCCGGGCCCAGCAGGATGGCAAGGGCGCGGCGGTCTCCCAGAACTGAACGCATGACGGCTCTTTCACGAAGGGTTCGGAACGGTTCGCGGGTGATGGCGGACGGTCAGCCGTTGTCCAGGTCCGCCTGGACCTTCTTCATGAAGTCCTGCGCGGAGAGGGATCCGGTGACCAGCGGTGCGGCGTTCGTCTGGCTGGTCTCGGTCGCCTTCGTGTTGAACAGCGCCTCGAACCACAGGGTGCTGGTCGTGGTCTTCGAGATGGTGTCCTGCACCTGCTGGGTGAGCGGCGGCAGCGTGCCGGTGTCGCCCGTGGGCTTGAACCCGGAGATCGTCCCTTGGTCCTTCAGCGAGGCGGCGCCGTAGTTCTTGGCGGTGCAGGAGAGCCAGTCGCCGACCTTGGAGTCGTACGACTTCGCCGAAACGGCGACCGGGAGACCGACGTTGGCCGGGATCTGGTCCGCGGACCCCTTGCCGCCGGCGACGGTCGGGAACGCCATGAAGCCGATGTTGTCCGCGCCGACCTGGTTCTTGGTCTTGTCGTTGAAGTCGCCCAGCTCCCAGCTGCCCATGTAGAACATCGCGGCCTTGCCAGTGAGGAACTGCTGCACCCCGGTGTCGTAGTCGATCGATCCGACACCCTTGCCGAAGTAGCCGGCCTTGCCCAGGTCGGCGATGGCCTGCGCGGCCTTGACGTACTCGGGGTCGGTCAGCTTCGCCTTGCCGTCCGCCACGGCCTGCAGGGCGTCCGGGCCCAGTTCCCGGTAGAGGTAGCCGCTGACGAGACGGGTGAGGGGCCACCCCTCCTTGCCCGCCGCGGAGAAGGGGGTCACTCCCGCGCCCTTCAGCTTCGCCGCGGCCGCGACCAGCTCGTCGTACGTCGTCGGAACGGCGATGTGATGGGCGGCGAAGATCTTCTTGTTGTACCAGATACCCTCGATGTTGAACTGGTAGGGCATCACGTTGAACTTGCCGTACAGGTTCTGCACCGTCTTGACTGCGGCCGGCTGGATGTCGTCCCACACCCCGAGGCTCTTGAGCGTCTTTTCGAGGTCGAGGACCTGGCCGGCCTTGTCCAGCGTCTTGGTCAGCGCCGGAGTACCGCCCGCCGCGAACTGCACGGGCAGCGCGTCCTGCCCGGCGAGAAGCTGAACCTTCTGGTCGACATTGCTGATCGGCAGCGTCTGGATCTTCAGCGGCAGAGCCGCGTTCGGCGTCTTGCACGCGCCGGTGCTCAGGGACTTGAGCTCCTGCTGCACGATGTGGTTGTCGTCGTTGATGGTGAGGGAGTAGTCCTTGGCGCCGCTGCTCGACGCGTTCGTGCCGCCGCAGCCACTCAGTACGAGGCCGGCGGCGGTGGCGGTCGCCAGGGTGACGAGAGTGCGGGGCTTGAGGGTGTGGTGCACGGGGTTGCTCCTCGCAGTGCACAGCGCGTTGAAGCGCTTCAATGTTGCCCCGGAACCTACGGCCCACTTCACGGCCATGTCAAGGATGATTCGGTGATATTTCCGAACCGCAATGTGCGCACTACGACAAGAATCAGGGCACGCCAGGGGAACCGACCCCAGCCGGAGAGGCGGGCGGGGACTTCGTGGTCAGCGCGGCGCGCTGGCGCGGATGATCAGCTCCGGCTCCAGTACGACGGTGGCGTGACGATGCCGTTCGCCCGAGGCCACCTCGTCCATCAGCAGCCGCATCGCCTCCTGGCCCATGGCTCGCCCGGGCAGGTCCACCGCGGTCAGGGGCACCGCCGCGGAACCGGCCGTGCGGTTGTTCTCGCACCCGACGACCGCGACCTGGTCGGGTACGCCGATACCGGCCACTGTGTGCAGTTCGTGGATGATGCCGTTGGCCAGCTCGTCCGCGACGACGACGAGGCCGTCGGGCAGGTCGCCGGGCTTCCGGCCGGCGAGCTCCTTCCCGACCATGTGCCCGTGCGCCGTGGTCAGACCGGCGCTGTCGATCTCCTCCAGCGTCACGCCGGCACCGGCCTCCTCGACCGCCGCGCGCACCCCCCTGCGCCGTTCAAGCACGGGCTGGTAGTCGTCGTGCGCGACCACGTACGCCAGCCTGGTACGCCCGGTGTCGATGAGGTGGCGTGCCGCGAGATACCCCACGTGCTCGTTGTTCACCAGCACCGAGCAGCATGTGCCCGGTTTCGGCGAGAAGTTGAGCAGCACGATCTGCCGTCCGTGCGAGCGCATCCTGGCGATGCCGGCGGTGGAGTCCTCCATCGGAGCCAGCAGAACGCCGGTCACCCTGGCTTGGTCGAAAAGGTCCAGGTACTCGTCCTGGAGTCCCATGTCGCACGTCGTGTTCGCGAGCAGCAGGTTGAGGTCGGCCGCCCGGGCCGCCTCCTGTGCGCCGTGCGCCATGTCGATGAACAGCGAGTTCTCGATATCCGCGAGGACCATCCCGACGCTGTTGTTCGACCCGGACGCCAGCGATCGGGCCGCGTCGTTGCGCACGAAACCCAGCCGGGCGATGGCTTCGCGCACGCGCTGCGCCGTCACCGGGCTGACCTTGGCCGGATGGTTCAGGACGTTCGACACTGTGCCGAGCGAGACGCCCGCCGCCTTCGCGACATCCTGCATGCTCGGACCGGCGTGCCCGTTTGCCCGTGGACCTGCGGCTGCCACGACGCTCCTCGACTTCCGGTCTTGATCGGCCTGGACGCGAACTGACGGGGCCAGGCTGGTGTGGACAGCCGCAGGATACACGCTTCCGTTAAAGCGCTCCAACGTCTACAGCGGTCCCGCCCGTCGACGCGCCCCATGGTGGCACGAATGCCGAGGTCGCGGTGGTTCACCGGCGTTGCGCACGCGAGTCGCCGCACGCCCCCGGGCCGTCCACAGTTCGACTGGGCTTTCCAGAGAAGGTGCGACCAGGCGTGGGGGCTCGGCCTGCGCGATGCATGCGCAGACTCTTGACGGGCGGCGCGGAGGGTGTCAGCCTCGGCATCGCCAATGGGGTTGAAGCGCATCAATCCCGTCCTCCGTGTCTTGCATCCCCACCCAGCGATGACGTTTCCGGTGCCACGCCCGGCCGTGGCTCGACCGGATCGGCGCTGCCCTTCTGCTTCGGAGTAAGTGGCGAGCTCACGCCCGCCCTGCGTTCCCTGCCCTTCTCTCACCGTCGAGGGAGTCACGAATCCATGCACAGGAACAGACGATCATGGGCGAAGGTCGCCGCAATCGGCGCGGTGGCCGCCCTGGTGCCCTTCACAGCACCGGTTGTGTCCGCCCACGCCGTCACCTACAGCGGCGGCGTCATGTGGCAGCCGCCGAGCGGAGCACCGTCCTACGGCTCGATCTATGCGCACTCGATCAGGCTTCAGCACAGCACCGACGCCAACGGCACGCTCCTCGCGTCCTTCGAGCAGTACTCCAGCAACGGCATGCCGGTGTACCGCAGCACCGACTCAGGGCATACCTGGACGCAGATCTCCACGATCCAGGACCAGGCCAACTCGTGGAACAACATCCAGCTCGAACCGACGCTCTACGAGCTTCCGCAGGCGATCGGCTCGTTCCCGGCCGGCACGATCATCGCGGCGGGCGACTCCATCCCCACCGACAACTCCGCGACCAAGATCGACATGTATGCCAGCACCGATCACGGAGTGACCTGGAGCTTCGTCAGCTCGATCGCCACCGGCGGCGCGGCCGTCGCTACGAATGGGTACACCCCCGTCTGGGAGCCGTACTTTCTCGTGGCGAACAACAAGCTCATCGCCTATATCTCGGACCAGCGGGACCCCGCGCACGGCCAGAAGCTCGGCCACTTCACGACGACCGACGGCGTCAACTGGTCGTCCGAGGTCGACGATGTCACGTACGCGGACTACAACGCGCGCCCGGGCATGGCGATCGTCACCCGCCTCGGCAACGGGAACTACATCCTCACCTACGAGTACTGCAACGCGCCGAGTGGCGGCTGTCCCGTCTACTACAAGATCGCGTCCGATCCGGAGGCCTTCGGCTCGGTCACGGGAGTACGGCTCGTCACCACGGACAACATTCGCCCGGCCGGTAATCCGTACGTCACCTGGCTCCCGACCGGCGGCCCGAACGGAACGATCGTCGTCCAGGCCTACAGCGACCAGCAGCTGTACAAGAGCACGGACAACGGGGCGACCTGGGTGCGCATGTTCTCCAACACCATCGCCGGCTACAGCCGCGGCCTGCTCCCCCTGGCCGACGGCAAGAGCCTGCTGGTCACCCGAGGCGGCAGCCTGTCCAACCACGGCAGCCAGAACGTGGTGACCTACGGCATCGACGACTACGGCGGCGGCATCTCGACAGGTGCCGGCTACAAGGTCCAGAACAACCTCAGTTCCCAGGTGCTGGGCGTGCCCAACGGCAACAACGGGGCTCCGGTCGTCCAGGCGCCGGACAACGGAACGGGCGACCACAACTGGCGGTTCCTGCTCCAGAGCAACGGGTACTACCGCATCCTGAACACCTTCAACGGCAAGTACCTCGCTGTTCCGGGCGGATCCCTGTCCTCCGGCGCGGGCGTCATCCAGTGGACGGCGACGGGCGGTGCGGAGCAGGACTGGTCGGTCGAACCGTCACCGGCCGGCGGATACACCCTCACCAATCGGCGAAGCGACCTGGCGCTGACCATGGCGACCGACGCGAACGGCCAGACCTCTACCAACGAGCAGGTCACCCAGGCACCGCTCACGTCCTCGGCGAACCAGCGGTGGAACCTCGTCCAGACGGCGGCGCCCGACTTCACCGGCGGACAGTTCGTGATGACCAACGTCAACAGCGGAAAATACGCGGAGGTGATCGGAAGCGGTGACGGAACGCAGGCAGACCAGTACCGCGATGTGAACCATCCGGACCAGTACTGGACCTTCACACAGACCGGCTCCTACTACACGATCACGAACACGTTCACCGGAGACCTCCTCGACTCGGCGGGGGCCACCACCAGCGGTAGCGCGGTCGTCCAGAAGCCGGCATCCGGCGGAACGTCCCAACAGTGGTCTCTCATCGACACCAGCGACGGTAAATACCAGGTGGTCAACCGCGTCAGCGGACTGGCGCTGTCGGTGGTCGGCGCATCGACCGGCGACGGAGCCCTGCTGGACCAGGAGTCCACCTCGACCGCAGACGCACAGCGCTGGACGATCACCAAGATCAACTAGCCTCGCCCTTCCGTAGACGGACAGTCGACCACGGCGTCCCAGGGCTGACCACCCATCGATGGTCTCCGCCGCTTGCACGAGCCGACAGGCGACGTCCTCCTGCCCCGCACGCTCCCTCTCCGTTCCGTGGGCCCGTCTCCCGAGGGCGGAGGCGTAGACGGACCGTACCGGGCGGCGGTCTCCCCCGAGAGCCGATGGCTGGCCGTCGGTTGCTCGGTCGAACCCGCATCAGTGACACAAGGAGTCCGCATGACCAGATATCGCCCCGCAAGGCCACGCCCTGGAATCCGCAGACGGCGCATCCATGCCGCCCTCGCCACGATCGTGGCCGCCCTCATGGCCTTCCTGAGTCTGGCCACCGCCGGTCCGGCACAGGCCCTCAGCGGTGACATCCGTATGCACGACCCTTCCGTCATCAAGGTCGGCAGCTGTTACTACGGGTTCTCCACCGGATTCGAGCACGACTCGCTCAACCCGAGCGGGTCCATCACCGAACGCAGGACGTGCGACAGCACCCCGGCCACCGGCTGGACCAAGATCGGCAACGTCTGGGAGTCGACCCCGTCCTGGATCACCACCAAGCTCGGCTCGACCCCGCCGAACATCTGGGCCCCCGACATCAAGTACTTCAACGGCGTCTACCACCTGTACTACGCAGGCTCGCTCTGGGGCACGTCGTACGCCGTGATGGGCCTGGCCACGGCCACGAACATCGAGGGCCCCTGGACCGACCAGGGCATGGTCACGGACGTCAACTACCCGATCGACCCCAACGTCGACTGGGGGCCGGACGGCCGGCTGTACATCTCCTGGGGTTCCTGGACCGGCAGCGGCACCTACATGCACGTCCTGGACGGGACCACGGGCAAGCTCTCCACCACCGACAACAACCTCTGGCACATCGCCATCGGCATCGAGAACCCGACCATCATCCTCAACGGCGGCTACTACTACCTCTTCGGCTCGAAGGGGAACTGCTGCAACGGGGTCAACAGCACCTACTACACCGTGGTCGGCAAGTCCACCAGCATCACAGGACCGTACCTCGACCAGAACGGCACCGACATGGCCTCCGGCGGCGGGACCAGCATCCTCACCGGTGCCTACCCGAGAGTGGCCGCAGGCGGTGCGGACGCCTATGACGACGGCTCGTCGAAGTTCCTCGCCTACCACTACTACGACGGCAACAACTCCGGGCAGGAGACCCTCGACATCCGCCAGGTCACCTTCTCCGGTGGCTGGCCCATCCTCGCCGGCCCCCTGGGAGCGGCGAACAACCACCTGCTGAACCGCAACAGCGCCAAGTGCGCGGACGTCTGGTACCTCAGCACGGCCGACGGCGCGGCCGTGAACTCGGGCAACTGCAACTCAGGGGCCAACCAGCAGTGGGTGTCGACGGCCGTCGGCACCAACTACGAGCTGGTCAACGTCAACAGCGGTAAGTGCCTCCAAATCTCCGGTGCCTCCACCGCCGACGGTGCGGTCGCCGTCCAGTCGACGTGCACCGGGGCCGCAGAGCAGCTATGGACGAAGACGGCGGTGATCGGCGGCTACGTCACCCTCGCCAACGTCAACAGCGGCAAGTGCCTTGAGGTCGCCGGAGCTTCGACCGCCAACGGGGCGGCTCTGGACCAGTCGAGCTGCAACGCCGGGACGAATCAGCAGTGGCTTGTCGTCTGACATGCCAGGCAGCATGTCACCGGCGTCAGCAGGCGCGCGGTGTCGTCGGCGGGCTTGGCCGGACCGCATACGGCTGTCGCTCGACAGGAGGACCTCAAGCGATATGACAGCACCAATATCGCCAGCCCGTTGAACTGCGCTGGCCGGGCCCTCGCGTGGATCTGCCGTCGCACCCGCAGACGGGCCGGCGGCAATCCGCGCATCGCTACAGGCTTCCGCAAGCCGACAGCGCTCCGTGTTGTTGAAAGCTGCTGTACATGGTGAGTGCCACCACCACGACCGATGGTGATGTCGGTGGAACGGTCGACAATGCCGGTCATGGCAGATCGCAGTGCGGTGCTCCGGATCGTCACCTCGGCAGCGCGGGAGTCCCTGAAGCCGCTCGGCCTGGTCCAGCGCGGGCGGTCGCGGCTGTGGATCGATGATCACGAGTGGTGGCTCGGGGTCGTGGAATTCACTCCGCCGCGGACCGCCGGCAGCGGTCTGTACGTCGGTACGATGTGGCTGTGGCACGACGTGGACCACCTGGCCTTCCACTCAGACGCATTCCGGACCGGCCCCGAGCCGTTTCGCACCGAGGACCAGTTCACGCCGCTGGCACTCGAACTCGGCCGGCAGGCGGCTGCGAACGTGACCGCGCTGAGGGAGATGTTCCCGGCTCTGCCGGACGTAGCCCGGTACCTGACGTCCAGGCCGGTGCGACGGGGATTCCTCTGGGACAGCTTCGACGCCGGGATCGCAGCCGCTCTGGCCGGAGAACCGGCCACGGCCCGCGAGCATTTCGAGCGAGTCCTTCGAGAGGACCCGCTGGCCCCGTGGATGGTCCAAGCCCACGAGAAGGCACGCGAGCTTCACGCCATCGCTCCGGATCGCGACGCCGTGACTGCCTGGGTCACCCGGGCCGTCGACTCATGCCGGAACAAGCTGGGCCTGGATCCCGTGACGCTCGCGATCAGCTGAACGGACCCGCTCGTTGAGCGACAAAGCTGCAGTCAGGCCAGCAGGCCTCGCTTCCATAGCAGGCCGAAGCCAACCCGGCCGCACATTTGGCGCTTGATCATTTTGATCCGGTTGACGTGGCCTTCCACGACGCAAGACACCGCCGCGGTCACGGTCGTCACCGCAGAGGGGCGACAGGGGGCCTGACCTTGGTCTCCGTGGCAACGAACGCGGTCAGCAGGGTCGCGCACACCAAGAACACGCCGCCGGCTGCCAACGGCCCCAGCCCTCGTGAGGCTGCTGCCCTCATCTCTCTGATGTCGTGTCGGCGCCGGCGAGGGCGGCGTCGATCAGCGACTCTGCGATGGATCTCGCACACGCACCGGTGTGCCTACTGTTGAGCACGGTACCGCGTGCCGCCGCACCGTCGTAGAGCAGCGCGAGTTGTTCACCAAGGACCTCCGGAGCGGCGATGCCGGCCTGTCGTGCGATCTCCGAGAGGCGGCGGGCGAACTCCCTCTTGTGCGCCGCGACCAGTTGATGGGCGGGGCGCCCGGGGTCGGGCACCTCGACACTCACGTTCAGGAACGGGCAGCCCCGGACGGGAGCGACACTCTGCGGCGGCTTCCAGTCGAAGACAGCGAGGAGTTGCTCGCGCGGACTCCGGGACGGTTGATCGGACCCTGGGAGGGCGGGGAGGAGACCGCCCCTCAAGGTGCTCAAGTACGCCACGACGAGGTCGTCCTTGCTGGAGAAGTGCGCGTAGAGAGTGCGTTTCGACACGGCGGCGGCGGTTGACAGCTGCTCCATCCCGGTCGCGTTGATCCCTTGCGCCGTGAACAGCTCGGTCGCCGCTTTGAGGATCCGCTCCCGGGCACCACGACGCCGACGCGCGGAGTGAAGTTCGTCCATATCCCCGAGGATACCGATCGGTTTACAGGGGTCGTCGGTATCAACTACGGTGAAGCCTTGAGTAAACCGATCGGTTTATGCATACACGTCCGGCGTCGCGCCGCACGTGTATGCGTAACCCGCCGGCGCAGCATCCCGTTCAGGCTGCGCCCGGCACCGCATGTTCGCCCCTCCTGGTCGTCGCCCTGGCCGAAACCTCACCGCCCCCACCCGACCATCCATGTGATATCGGCACGAAGGAGAACTTATGCGCTACACGACATTCGGACGACGGACCGGACTCCGCGTCTCCGAGTACGCACTCGGTACGGGCAACTTCGGCACCGGCTGGGGAGCCGGCGCCGAGCCCGACGAATCGCGCCGGATGTTCGACAGGTTCGCCGAGGCCGGCGGCACGTTTCTCGATACCGCGGACAGCTACCAGTTCGGCGAGTCGGAAGAGCTGGTCGGGAAGTTCATCGCCGCCGACCGGGATCACTTCGTCCTGGCGACCAAGTTCACCAACGGAGCCACACCGCAGCGCGGCATCTCCAGCACGGGCAACAGCCGCAAGAACATGGTCACTTCGCTGGAGGCGAGCCTGAGGCGCCTCGGCACCGACTACATCGACCTATACTGGGTTCACTTCCCCGACGACCTCACGCCGATGGAGGAGATCCTGCGCGGACTGGACGACCTGGTCTCGTCCGGCAAGATCCTCCACGCCGCCCTTTCCAACTTCCCCGCATGGCGGGTCTCCCGCGCCGCTACCCTCGCGGACCTGAAGAACTGGGCACCGGTCGCGGGCATCCAGATCGAGTACAGCCTCGTCGAGAGGACCGCCGACCGGGAACTGCTGCCGATGGCCGAGAGTCTGGGACTGGGCGCCGCCCTGTGGTCACCGCTCGGCGGCGGGCTGCTGACCGGCAAGTACCGCCGCAGCGCCGAGGGGCGGCTGACCGACTTCAAGACTCTCATCCACACCGAGAGCACCGCGCAGAAGACCGCGGTCGTCGACACCGTCCTGGCCATCGCCGAGGAGACCGGCACGACACCGGCACAGGTGGCAGTGGCCTGGCTACGTGAGCGTGCCGCCCAAGCCTCGACTTCATTCATTCCTATCATCGGCCCGCGTAACCTCACGCAGCTCGACGACTACCTGGACGCCCTGGACGTACAGCTCAGCCCCAAGCAGTTCGCACTCCTGTCCGACGTCAGTGCGATCCCCCTCGGGGTGCCGCACGAGGCGACCGCCGGCGTCCGTGACAATGTCCAAGGCGGTGACGCGTCGCGCGTCAACCAGCCGAGCGTGCCCACGGCCTGAGCCACGGATCGAGCCGCCGGCCGTATGCCGTCCACACCACTTCCGTCCTGGACCATACGGGCGGTCCAGGACGGTCCCGTCAGTGCCGGCGGGCGACTCCGTTGTCGCGCAGCCACTGCAACAACTCGGCCCGACCCGGTAGGCCGTGGAAGTCGGCGCCTACTGAGCCGAGCGGCCGTTCAGGAGGCTGAGGGCGCTGAACCAGAGTATGCCCGGGTTGATACGTTCCGGATGGAGGCTCAGCATCGCGTCGAAGAACTCCGTGGGGGCGGGTGATCCCCGCAACAGCCGGTCCGCGTCGTCGAGGTAACGGCGCGTACGACCGATCTCGCCGGGGTCGTCCGCGCGGGCGGGGTCCTTGTGGCCGGCCACCACGAACTCCGCTCCGAGCGCCTCCACTTGGCCGAGTGCGCGACGCCACGCGTCACGGCCTCCACCTGCGGAGTCCGCGAGCGCCAGGTGTACGCCGTTGTAGACGACGTCGCCGGCTACGGCCAGCTTCAGGCTCGGCACCCAGAGCACGGTCGTGTCGTCGCCGTCGCTGTGCCCGACCTCTACCGGAGTGAGTGCGTGTCCCTCCAGGTTCAGCCCCTCTTCTCCGACGACCCGCACGTCGATGGGGACCGTCGGGATCTGGCCCGGGAACAGCACGTCCCAGAAGGGCCCACGGGACTCCGGAGTGGCCAGTCCTGCCATGTGGGCCTTGGTCCCGGCCGTGGCACGGACCGCTGCGTCGGGGAACCGTTCGAGCAGGACCGGAGCGCCGAGCCAGTGGTCACCGTGGCCGTGCGTGATGTAGATCTCGGTGAGGTTCCTGCCCGTTTTCTCCACCCAGGCGAGCACCCGACGGGCAGTGTGAGTGGTGAAGGGCGGGTCGACGAGAACGGCATCGTGTTCGCCGTAGACCAGGGTCGTGGAGATGGGCGACCACACCATGGGGTCGCCGTTGGGAAGGTTCAGGCTGCCGCTGCTCTGCGCGATCGCGGGTGTCACGAACACCTCGTACCGCAATGCGGTCATGATTCTCTCCTCGTACTGGAGCCCGCAGCGGAGACTGGAGGGCGGAGATCGCTTTCAGTGCGCCGCCCTGGGCCGCAGCGTGACCGCTGCGGCCCGGCGCCGTCAGAACATCGTGTTGTCGTTGGCGGCGGTCTCCGGTACGTCCTGCGAGGCGTCCCAGTGCTCGACGATCTTCCCGTTCCTGACCCGGAAGAGGTCGATGACCGCCCGACCGCGATCGCCCGGGGCGTCGATGTAGTGGCTGTGGACGGCCACCAGGTCGCCCTCGGCGATGACCCGCTTCGGCGTGACGCTCAGCTGCGGGAACTGCTCGAAGTACGCGGTCAGTCCGGCCCGTACGCCCGCCGCACCCTCGGAGATGTTCGGATTGTGCTCGTGGTACTCGGGGCCCACGTACGTGTCGATGGCGGCCAGGTCCTTGCGGACCAGGAGCCGGTCGACGTAGTCGGTGACGATCCTCTTGTTGTACGCCGTGAACCACCGTTGCCCCGGCGCCTCGGCGCGCGGCCGGCTGAGCGTGGAGAACATGTCGTTGCCGCTGGCCGTGCTCGCCGGCACCTCCTGGAGGATGTCCCAGTGCTCGGCGATCTTCCCGTCCTGGAAACGGAAGATGTCGATGACGGCGAGCCCGGGAGTGCCGGGGGTGAGCACACCGCTGGAGTGGAGGAGTACCAGGTCGCCCTCGGAGATGACTCGCTCCTCGTCGTACGTGGCCTCCGGGAACCGCTGTCGCCAGGCGGCGCCGAAGGCCTTCATGGCCTCGGGGCCGTCAGGGGCCAGCGGGTTGTGCTGGATGTAGTCCGGCCGCACGAAATCATCGATGACGGACGTGTCGCCGCCTTCGAACGCGGCCCTGAGGACCCGGACGGCGATCTGTGCCTTGCCGGTCCCCTCCACCGTCAGCACGATCTTCCCGGTGGTACGGCCGGTCTCACCGAGGGCATGGGCCTTGGCCGCCTCGGCGAGCGGGAAGGTGGCCTCGATGTGGGCGCGCAGAGCACCGGTCTCGACGAGGCCTACGACAGCGTTCATGCCGGCCTGATCGGCCTCGACGAGGAGGGACTCGAAGCGGATGCCCCGCTCGGCGATCTTGGCCAGTTCGTCGGGGTCGATGGGCACCGGCAGGATCGAGACGAGGGTGCCGCCCGGGCGCAGGACGGCAACGGATCGGGCGCGGGCGGCGGTGTCCAACGAGATCGGGTCGAGGACCACGTCGATGTCCGTGAGAGCCTCGGCGAAATCGACCGCGTGGTAGTCGATGACCTCGTCCGCTCCGAGGGAGCGCAGGAAGTCGTGCTTGGCGGCACTGGCGGTGCCGATCACGTACGCACCGCGGGACTTGGCGATCTGGACCGCGAGGTGACCGACGCCGCCGGCCGCCGCGTGGATGAGGACCCTCTGCCCAGGCTGGACATCGGCAGTGTCCACCAGTGCCTGATAGGCAGTGAGGGCCGCGAGCGGGAGAGCCCCTGCCTGCACATGGTCGATACCAGCGGGCTTGTGCGCGAAGGATCGAGCGGGAGCGGTCACGTACTCGGCGTGCGAACCGACCCCGTAGGGGTAGGGCAGCATGCCGAAGACCTCGTCTCCCGGCTTGAAGAGGGTGACCCCGGTGCCGACGGCCTCCACGACTCCGGAGACGTCCCAGCCCAGGACGAGTGGCAGGCGGTCGATGGTCAGCGGCCGGGCGCGGTTCCACCAGTCGGTCGGGTTGACGCCGGCCGCGCGTACGGCGACCAGAATCTCGCTCAGACCTGGCACGGGCCGGGGAAGCTCAACCTCCTTGAGCACCTCGGGAGAACCGTGGGTCTCCTGGCGGATGGCACGCATCGGGGCGGTGGAGTTATTCGTCATGTGTCCAGCGTCGCCGCGTATCTGCCGTCACCACCATGGCATGAATGCCAACTTTTAACGGGATCAGGCCACCAGGTGGGCACCGGCTCCGACCGCCCCGTCACTTGGGCAGAGCTTGACCCGGCGCCGAGTGAGATCCGGGGCGGGGGGCCCGAGGCGGGGTTGGGTCGCCCCCCCGCCCCCCCCCCCCCCCCCACCCACGCCAGAGGG